>PMZS01000202.1 GCA_003170115.1 Spirochaetaceae bacterium | reverse complement strand
GTCTCGAAATCGCCCGCATGATAGGCCGCGCGGGCAAACCAATTGTGGTATTTGCTGGATTCCGGAAATCGCTGACACAGGGTGGTGTAGACGAATTTCATCTCGTTCCATGCCTCGCGCTGTTTGAGGTCGATCATGACGTGCTCTCCCCTTCGCTGAATACGGCCTGCAGGGCCTGCAGTGATTCCACGAGCATGCGCTCGAGGTGCCTGTCCGAGTATTCCCGGCCGAGCTTCGGCCCGCCGATCTCAAGATACCCCGTGACTTCCCCGCACGGGAAGTGCCTGGCGTTCGCCTTTATCAGCCCCTTCAGCCGTGCGAGATCGATGATGCCTTTCTTCCGTTCCTCCGGCCCGAAGCCGAACGTCGAGTTGAAGATGGCGTCCGTGTTCTTGAAATGGAATTCCCTCATCCACGGGATCTGCATTTCGAAGAGGCTCCAGTTGTCGTGAATGACCCGGCCCTCCGGGTCAGCGATGCCGTGGGAGATGTCCCCGCAGAGTTGGAGGGGCACCGTGGCCGAGGCGTGAGAGGCGTGCCAGGCGCCGAGCTCTTCGCAGATGCTCCGCACCTCCTCTGGCGTGGAGGGCAGCTCGTACATGCTCGACATCGGTTCCAGCGTCAGGGCCTTCAAGCCTGATGCCCGAGCGGTTTCAAGGAGGCCCTTCATGTTTTCAATGAACGTACGCAGGCCCGGTACCCGTGTCTCGGGCTGATCGCGCAGGACGATGCAGGCGTTGGATCCGACGCACTCGGCGCCCACCAGGGCGGCAACGTGGATCACCCGCTCCCATCCCCGCCTGACGGCGTTGTCGAGGAGCGGATCGGCATTCGCAAAGCCGAGCTCCCGGTGCGAACTGAACATGCTCGTTATCCGGATCCCCTTCGCTTCCGCCGAGCACTTCAGTGCCCTGAAGTGCTCGTCCGCGGCGAAGAAGACAGGAAACGACGTGCCCATCTGCAACCGGTGCACCCCGCAGCCCTTCATGATGTCGAAAAGCCATTCGAAGCTGTACCGGGATTCGATGGGATCGCTCTTCACCCCGAGGTGCAGTATCATGGAATGAACACCACCTTGTTGAAAAACTCCTTCCGCGCAAGGATCCGTCGGAAGATGTCGGTTCCCTCGGACAGGGGCGGTGTGTGGCTGACAAGGCGCGCAATGTCCAGGCGGCCGCCCAGGTGAGAGAGCACGGTCGTCCACTCGTTGCGGGATTCGGGGACGACGCGTGAGTTCCACGTGCCCCGGATGGTCAGCTCGCGCCTCAATATGGAAGAGAAATCCTTCTCTCCGATCTGGAAGCTGCCCCTGATGTTGCCCATGAACACCACCTCGCCGAACCGGGCGCCTGCCTGGACGGCCTGGAGGAAGGTCTGGGGAAGCCCGATAGCCTCCACGATCCTGTCCGCACCGGCCCCCCGGGTTTTCTCCCGGATCTGCTCCACGGGGTCTCCCTCACGGGAGTCGATCGGAACGAAACCCATCTCGGAGGCGATGGCAAGCTTGCGCTCATCGATATCCACAACGAAGACACGCTCGCAGCCGCGGAGACGCATCCATTGGGCGGCCATGTTTCCGATCGGCCCGCCCCCGAAGACCGCTCCGGTATCTCCTGCCTGTATGCCGAGCTTCGCGGTGCCGTGGAGCGCCACGGCGCAGGGCTCCGTGAGGGAGGCATCCTGCAGGCTCACCCCGTCGGGGACGGCAAAGAGGTTCGAATCCGGGGCCCACACGCGCTCGGCAAATGCGCCGTCGCGCCGGGAGCCGAGGTAGTCGTAATCGGTGCACTGCGCGTAGTCCCCGGTCTGGCAGGGGACGCAGCGGCGACAGGGAATGAGCGGGAAGACGATGACGCGCGCGCCCCGCGGGAACCGGCCGCCCTCTGCGGGTTCCTCCACGATGCCCGAGAACTCGTGCCCCATGATGAGCGGATAATGGTACGCGGCCCCTTCGAAGCCGCGGTGCAGGTCGGAGTTGCAGATCCCGGAGTATTCCACCTTCAGGAGGGCCCAGCCGGGCGCGGGTCGCGCGGGATCCGGCACGTCGAGGTATTCCACGACGGCGTCCCGTGTCAGCACGAGGGCTTTCATGCGCCCCACCGTACCTGCTTCCCCGACTCCTCGCAAGTGTCTATACTGAACCCTCCCAAGGAGAGACTGATGAAAGCAGCGATGCTGGAAGCCCTGAATTCGATCTCGGTGCAAAACGTCCCCGACCCTGCCTGCGGCGATGACGAGGCGATACTGGAGGTGCACGCCTGCGCCGTGTGCGGCTCCGACATCCGGATCTTCCACTTCGGGAACGACCGTGTCAAAACCCCTGCCGTCATTGGCCATGAGATCGCGGGCCGGATCGTGAAGACGGGCAGCGCCGTCACGCGCGTGAAAACCGGCGACCGTATTGCCCTCGGGGCCGATGTGCCCTGCGGCACCTGCCGGTGGTGCACAATGGACATGGGCACCAACTGTGCGATCAATTACGCCATCGGGTACCAGTTCCCCGGCGGTTTCCAGGAGCGTATGGTCCTCAATTCCACGACGCTGAACTACGGTCCGGTGACCCCCATCCCCGACAGCCTCACATTCGCGGAGGCGGCCATCGCGGAGCCCCTCGCGTGCGCCCTGAACGGCCTGGAGCTGGCGGGGTTCGGGATCGGGAAGAGCATCTGCATCATCGGGCTGGGACCCATCGGGTGCATGATGCTGGAGCTGTCCCGCGTCTTCGGCGCCTCGCGCGTTTTCGCCGCGCAGCGGTCACCGGCCCGGCTGGACATGGCCCGTCAGTTTCTCCCGGATGCCCGTTTCATTGCCACCGAGCAGGAGAACCTCGTGGATACCGTCATGAAAGAAACCGGCGGGCAGGGCGTGGACCTGGCGATCACCACGGCGGGGACCGTGCAGGCGCACGATGACGCCATCCGTATGGTGGCTCACCGGGGGTACGTGAACCTCTTCGGGGGGCTGAAGAACCAACCGAAGCTCACCATCGATTCGAATCTCATCCATTACAAGGAGTGCTTTGTCATGGGGAGCCACGGCTCACTGCCGCGCCATCATCGTCTTGCGGTGGAGCTGATCGCGAAGGGCGCCGTGCACGCAAAAAAGTACGTCTCCGCCACGTTCCCGCTGGAGAAGACCGCGGAGGCCTTTGCCTACCACGAGTCCCGCGCCGGCCTGAAGGTCGTCGTCGCCCCGCAGGGAGAAAAGGCGGCGTGGACGTGAGCGCGGTGCGGATTTCTCCATCCATGATGTGCGCGGATTTCCTCCATCTCGCGGATGACCTGGAAGCCCTCCAGGCGGGAGGCGCGGACTACCTCCACGTGGACATCATGGACGGCCGCTACGTTCCCAATTTCACTCTCGGCCCCGATTTCTGCAAGGCCCTCGCCCGAGGGTCCCGGCTGCCGCTGGACATTCACCTGATGGTGGAAAACCCCGAGCACCACGCCCCGTCTTTCGCCGTCGGTCCCGGCAGCGTCGTGTCCATTCACCCCGAGACCACGCGCCATCCCCTGCGCACCCTCGAGCTCATCCGGAGCCTCGGCGTACGGGCCGGCATTGCCATCGACCCGGCCATGACGATTGCATCGGTGGCGGAAATGCTGCCGTACGTGAGCCTGGCCTGCGTCATGACGGTGAACCCAGGCTACGCGGGACAGAAGCTCGTCCCGACCGCCCTTGCAAAGGTGCGCGAGCTCGCCGAGCTGGTGAAGGCGCGCGGCCTGGACGTTGAGATCGAGGTGGACGGGAACGTGAGCTGGGAGAACATCCCGCGCATGGTCCAGGCCGGCGCGCAGGTGCTCGTCGCGGGAAGCTCTTCTTTGTTCGACGGCAAGGGTGGGCTGGTGGAAAACCTTCGCCGCCTGAGGACACTCATCGGCAGCGAGTAGCCTCGGTATTTTTCAAGATTGGACGAAATTGCCAATTTTGCCCTTATTTCTTGACAGGTGATCAAAACTAGCTCTAAGCTGATTCGATTAGTCATCCTACACATCTCAAAGGAGAATCCCATGAAAGCCCAAAAAGCTGTCCTTATTCTCATTGCGCTCGTGCTCCTCGTCGGTCTGGTCGTTCCGGCATTTGCCGGCGGCAACCAGGAAAACAAGAAGCTCCGAATCGCCTACATCAGGCCTACGAACGAGCCGTACTACAAGTACGGGTTCGACGGGGCGAAGATGATGGCTGATGCCATGGGCATCGAGCTCTTCGGCTACATCTCAGAAATGAAGCCTGAGAAGGAGCTCAACGCGGTTGAAGACGCCATCACCCAGAAGATGGACGGAATCGTCTTGGATTCCATCAGCCAGACTTCCATCGAATCCAGCGTCAACACGGCCTTCAACGCGAAGGTTCCCATCATGATGCTCTTCGGATACAGCGACGCGCTGAAAGACAAGATGGTGGGCTCCGTGCAGGCGGACCCCAAGATCTCCGGAAGCACCATCGGCAAGTGGGTCGCGGACAACATCCCGGAGGGCCAGGTGGCCTGCATCATGGGACAGCCGGGCCGCGGTGACGCGGAGGGCTACCGTGACAACTTCGTCGCCGCGATGAAGGCGAACTCCAAGCTCGAGTACGTGGGCGACCTGCCGGGTGACTGGAACCGGCAGAAGGCGTTCAGCCAGATGCAGAACCTCATCACCAGCTACCCTGACCTGAAGGCGTGCTTCGTTCAGAACGAGGACATGGCCCTCGGGGCCATCCAGGCGCTCAAGGAAGCCGGCAAGGACGGGCAGGTGGCCATCGTGTCCCAGAACGGCGCTCCCTACGGCCTCGAGTCCATCTCCGCGGGCGGCATCAAGGCCACGGTCGGGTGGTCACCCTCCCAGGAAGGCCAGCTTGCGCTGCGCGTTCTCGTGGACTACATCCGCGGCAACAAGAACCAGCCGAAGCTGACGATCACGCCGATGACCGTCATCACCAGGGCGAACGTCGGCGCCGCCACCCCGTGGGAGCCCACAGCCGCCTCGACCCAGGCGACCCTGAAGATGGACCTGTCAAAGATCGGCCACACACTGAGCCAGTAGGACGCGCGCCCGCAGGCGCACAATCCCGCGCCGGACCCGCGACAGCGAGCCCGGCGTCTTCATATCCGGACGAGCGGAACGTCGAAGGAGCATCACATGAAGGTCGGAATCGACAGCTATTGCTACCACCGCTACTTTGGCGAGGTGTACGGGAACCAGAAGAAGCCCGCGCGATCCATGAGCTACGTGGATTTCCTGAAGCGGGCTGCCCAGCTCAAGGTGGACGGCGTATCCCTTGAAACCTGCTTCCTCGAAAGTCTCGACGAGTCCTATCTGAAAGGGCTCAAGGAGCTCATCGACCGCGGAAATCTCGAGGTGGTCGTGGCATGGGGGCACCCCCTTGGTTTCGAGGGAGGGAAGAAGCCCGAGGCGGTTGAAGATCTCCGGAAGCATTTCCGCACCTGTCATGTCCTGGGCGCCACGGTCATGCGGGTGGTCGGGTCCAGCCTTGACTACCGCAACGAGCCCCACGGCCCGCAGATCGAGCGCTTGACGAAAATCTTCAAGGAATGCGCGAAGATGGCGGCCGACGAAGGGGTGAAGCTGGCCGACGAGAATCACTTCGATTTCACCGTGGACGAATATGTCGGCCTCATCCAGGCCGTGGGGTCGCCCGCCTTCGGCATGTGCTTCGACACGGGCAACTGCCTCAGAAACGGTGACGACCCTGTCGCCGCGGCCCGACGCCTTGGCGCGCACATTTTCGCGACACATACGAAGGACGTGGCCGCACAGTACGGCTGGGATCCCCGGGACTGGATGTTCTTCGCCGCAGTGCCCGTGGGACAGGGGCTCATCGACTTCCCTGCCCTCGTGGGCGAGCTGGAGAAGACAGGGTACAATGGGCTGTACGCCGTGGAGCTGGACTACATGGACCCCGTGTACAAGGACGAGGATATCGCCGTGAAAACGAGCGTCGCGTACCTCAAGAAGCTCCAGAAGACCTGGCCCCGCCGGGGGTAGGAGGAGGCATCATGGCAGGATTCAACCGGATCGACTCCGCCAGCGGCAAGGACCGGCAGACGGGCGTGGGCGTTGTCGGCTACGGGTTCATGGGCAAAGTGCATTCCAACGCCTGGCTGAAAATCCCCTACTCCTTTGCGTCACCCGCGGCGGTTCCCCATCTTCGCGCCCTGTGCGGCCGCAACGCGGCCAGGGCGGAGGAGACGGCGCGCCGGCTCGGGTACGCGGGCTGGTATTCGAACTGGAAAGAGCTCGTGCTCGATCCCGAGGTGCGGATCGTGGACGTGTGCACGCCTGACAACGAGCACGGGGCCCCCTCAATCGGGGCCGCCGAGTCCGGCAAGCACGTGATCTGCGAANNAACTACCGCTTCATCCCCGCCGTGCGCCTGGCCCGCAAGCTGATAGACGATGGCATGCTCGGCACGATCTACCATTTCAGGGCTGTCTATCTCCAGGAAGCGGGCCATGATCCCGCGGCCGCGGTAGAGGACTGCTGGTACGCGAGTGGGACGAGGTCCGGGGTCCTCCTGGGGATCGGCTCCCACATCATCGACATGGCCCGGTTCCTCGTCGGAGAGTTCCGCACCGTGAGCGGCATTCTCAAGACGTACAACCCCTCGCGCAAGTCGCGGTCAGGGAAGGACGAGACGGTGACCGCCGACGAGGCAAACCTGGCATTGGTAGAGTTCGCGTCCGGCGCCACCGGGACTCTCGAGTCCTCGGGCGTTGCCACGGGCCGCAAGAACGGGCTGATGTGGGAAATCAACGGCTCCAGGGGGAGCATGGTCTTTGCCCTCGAGGACCCGAATCACCTCAAGGTGTTCACCGAGGGTGCCGCCAGGGAAATACGCGGCTTTTCCGATGTCTCCGTGACAGACCCGGGGCACCCGCTGCAGACCATTTATCTTCCGCCCGGGCATAACGCGGGATGGGAGTATGGCCACGTTCATGCGCTGCACCATTTCATCGACTGCGTGACCCACGACAAACCCGTGGCACCCTGGGGGGCCACCTTCGAGGACGGCTACCGCATCCAGGTCATCATGAAGTCCATCGCGGATTCCTCCGCGAGCGGCCGCAAAGTCGCCCTCGAGTTCTGACGCAATGACAGGCACCGCAGAAAGCATCCTCCGCGTTCGCGGCGTCTCGAAGAGTTTCTCCGGCGTCGAGGTCCTTCATGGCGTGGACCTCGATCTCGCGCCCGCCACCGTCCACGCGATCGTCGGGGAGAACGGAGCCGGCAAATCGACCCTGATCAAGATCCTCTCCGGCGTGCACAAGCGCGATGGAGGAGAGATCAGCGTCGACGGAAAGTCCGTGGACGTCCTGACCCCCCGGCTCGCCCAGGGCCTCGGGATCGTCACGATCTACCAGGAGCGGAACCTCATCCCCTCCCTGAGCGTGGGAGAGAACATCCTTTTGGGGGACATCCCGACCGGGTTCCTCACCGTCGTGCAATGGAAGCGCCTGTTCGAACGAGCCGCGGAAATACTGAACAACCTCAACCTGGACCTCGACCCGCGCTCGACCGTCATGAGCCTGGGCGCCGGGGAGCAGCAGGCCGTGGAGATCGCGAAGGCCCTCTACAAGAGGGCGCGGATCGTGATCATGGATGAGCCTACCGCGAGCCTTTCCGGCGCGGAGATCGACAACCTCTTCCGGATCATCGGCCAGCTCAAGCAGGAGCGGGTGTCCGTCATCTACATCTCCCACCGGCTCGACGAGGTCTTCCAGGTTGCGGACAGGGTGACGGTCCTTCGGGACGGACGGGAAGTCACCACGCGCGACATTGGGGAGCTGGACAAAGACCAGCTCGTGAAGGCCATGGTGGGCGAGGAGATCGCCATGACCCGGCTCGGGCGCGTGGCGGCCGGAGACACCCTTCTGGAGGTCAAGGGGCTGACCAGGCTGGGGGCGTTCCAGGACGTGAGCCTCACCTTGAAACGCGGGATCATCATCGGGTTCGCGGGTACCCTGGGCTCGGGGCGCACCCAGTTCCTGCGCGCGGTCGCAGGCATCGACCCCGTGGATTCGGGCAGCATCGTCTTCGAAGGGCTTGAACTCGGCGGGAAGAGGCTGGGCGAGTTCATCCGGCGCGGGATCTGCTTCGTCCCCGGCGAACGGGATGCCCGGGGGCTCGTCCTCTCCATGAGCGTCGCCGGCAACACGACCCTCGCCAACCTCGATGCCGTCACTCGCGGTCCGGTCATGGACCTCCCCCGCGAGCGGAGAATCGCCCAGCAGTACGTGGAAGCCCTTTCCGTGCAGGCGCGCAGCGTCCAGCAGGAGGTGCAGTACCTGAGCGGCGGGAACCGCCAGAAGGTCATGCTCTCCAAGTGGCTGTGCCTGGGCCTGGAGGTCTTCCTGCTCGACGAGCCCACCCAGGGCGTGGACGTGGGCGCCCGGGAGGAGATCCACCGGATCATGAAGAAGCTCCTGGAGGAAGGGAAGGGCATCCTCATGGTGTCCTCCGACCTCGACGAGCTCATGAACATGAGTCACCTCATCGCTGTCATGAGAGAGGGGCGGTTGGCAGCCTTGCTGGAAGCGGACAAGACGAACAGACAGGAGGTTCTCTCATATGCCATCGGCACAACCAGCTGAAAGGAAAGCAGCCGCGGGAGGGCTTCGGCAGGTTTTCGACGTCCAGCAGTGGGGCATCGTTTTCGTTCTGATCGCCCTGGTCATCATCATCAGCATCGCCTCTCCGGTGTTCCTCTCGCCGCGCAACATCCGCAATGTCCTTCAACAGGTGTCCACGCTCGGGATCCTGTCCATGGGCGTCACGGTGCTCATGATCTCCGGGGGCATCGACCTCTCCGTCGGCTCGGCCATCTCCACGGTCGCCGTCATCGCGGGGACCATGCTCAAGGCCGGCGTCCCCGCGGAGATTGCCATTCTCACGGGGCTCGTCCTGGGCTGCGCGATCGGCTCCGTAAACGGGATGCTGGCCGCCTTCACGCGCGCCCACCCCTTCATCCTCACGCTGGGGACCATGACGATCCTCCAAGGCGTGGCGATCATCGTCACCCAGGGCTACCCGGTCAATGACCTGGGCTCGAGATTCGCCTACATCGGCGGAGCCATGATCGGCCCGGTGCCCTTCATCGTGATCCTGTTCTTCCTGGTCATGATCGTCTGCTGGCTCCTCCTTCGCTACCTGCGGATCGGCCGCATCGCCTATGCCATCGGGGGCAACGAGTACACCACCTATCTCGCCGGCATCCCGGTGAAGCGCTACAAGATCCTGTTCTACGTGATCTGCGGTTTCTTTACCGGCATGGCGGGCCTGGTCCTGGCGTCACGGATCAGCTCCGCCATCCCCAACATGGGTACCGGCTTCGAGATGAACTCCATCGGCGCGGCGGTCATCGGCGGGATCCCCCTCACCGGCGGTCGCGGGAACGTCTGGGGCACCCTCACGGGCGTGCTCCTTCTCGGTATCATCGGCAACGGGCTGAACCTGCTCCACGTCGATGCGAGCTTCCAGTACGTGGTAACCGGGCTCATCATCATCATCGCGGTGATCATTCACGAGCAGAGACTGAAGAAGAGCTAGGCCGGGTATGAAGACAATCGGTATTTCCTTCCTCGATATCACGCATCCGCACGTATGGACGCGCGCTGACATCTTCCGCGACATGGAGGGAGTCACCCTCCGCAGCGTGTGGGAGCCGAAAGACGGCAAGGGCGCAAAGACGTTCGCCGATCGCTACGGGGTGACGATCGCCGATTCCGCCGAGGCGGTCCTCAAGGATCGGAAGGTGGACGCGGTCGTCGTGGAATCCTTCACGCAGAACATGGCGGACCTCACGATCAAGGCGCTGGAAGCGGGCAAGGCTGTGCTGCTGGAAAAGCCTGCCGCAAACAGTCCCGAAAACATGAAGCGCATCGTGGAGGCCTCCCGCAGGAGCACGTCGCTGCTCCAGATCGGCTACATGATGCGCCAGGGATCAATGGTGGATTTTGCGCGTACCGTGCTGAAGCGCCGGATCCTCGGCCGCGTGACCGCGGCGCGTTTCCATGTCTCCGTGCCCGCTCCTGACGCCGTCACTCCCTGGTTCAACCTGAAGGATGACATCGGCGGCGTCCTCTTCGAGGACGGGTGCCACATGCTGGACATCATCCTGCACCTGATGGGCCGGCCGCGGCGGGTATCGGCTTTCGTTCCAAAGTACAAGGACCTCGGCAGGAGGCACGGGCATATGTTCGAGGATGCGGCGGTCGTGAACCTGGACTGGGGGACCTGCGTCGGCACGATGACCATGATCGGATGGGAAGCCAACGAGTGGATCGAGACCTGGGAGATGGATTTCTACGGCGCGGACGGCACGCTCCAGGTCGGGCTGCTCCCCGCCTCATCCCGTCTCTACCTCCGGGAGGACAAGGCAGGCTACCGCAAGGGGTGGACGAATCACCAGGAGACGCAGTTCAACGTGTCGTGGCTGGACACGACGGCAAAGCACGTGTGGCACGCCGTGCAGAACAGGACCTTCTTCGCGCGGGAAGCCGCCCAGTTCGTGCAGGCAGTGCGGGGCAGGCGGCGCACGGCGGGGGTCACCGCATCCGACGCCCTGCAGACCATGGAAGTGATCCAGGCCGCCTACCAGTCCAGCGCGTCGGGACGGTTCGTGGATCTGTAGAGAGGGCCGCCCGTGGAGGATGCGATCAACTTTGACAGCCTGGACCTTGACTCGGCACCGAAGCCCCGCGGAAAGACGGACTACCGGATCGGGATCATCGGCTGCGGCGGCATCGTGCAGGCCTCTCACCTTCCCGCGTACGCAAAGGCGGGCTTTCGAGTCACCGGTATCTGGAACAGGACCATCGAGACCGCGCGCACCGTGGCATCCCGGTTCTCGATCGAGAGGGTGTTTTCTTCCTGGCAGGAGCTGCTCTCATCGCCAGACATCGACGTGGTGGACATCTCCCTCCCGCCCCACCTGCACCCGGCAGTCGCCACTGCGGCGGCAGAGGCCGGCAAACACATCATGGTGCAGAAGCCGATGGCCACGACGTATCCGGATGCCGTGAGCATCGTGGAGGCGGCGAAGAGGCACCGGGTGAAGCTCGCGGTAAACCAGAACGGACGGTGGGACCCGGCTATTCGTGCGTGCCGGTCACTCATCCAGCGGGGCGCCCTGGGAACCCGGCTCACCGCGTTCATCGAGCTTCGGACGATGCAGCCGTGGCAGCGTTTCTGGGAGGACGCAAAGCTGTACCCGAAGCTCATGATACTTGGCATGAGCGTGCATCACCTGGACCAGTTCCGCTTCCTCTTCGGGGACCCGGAGTACGTCAGCGCCATCACCGCGCGATACCCGGGTCAGAAATGGGCGGGAGAGTCGATCGCTCACTACTGGCTGGAGTACGGGGACGGCTTCTTCGCCTCCGGCCTCGACGACGGCTCGACGTGGACCCGGGACTACGGCATCCGGTTCAGATTCACCGGCTCCGACGGCGTGCTCAAGGGGACGATCGGGTGGCCGGACTCCACGTACAGCACGTTGCAGTTCACGTCCCGGCGAATGGACGGGTACTGGCACGAGCCGATCTTTCAGACCAAGTGGTTTCCGGACGCCTTCGCCGGGACCATGTCGGACCTTTTCCAGGCCATCGAGACCGGCGGCCAGCCGAGCATCAGCGGTGAGGACAACCTGAAGACACTCCAGCTCGTCTTCGGCTGCTACAAGGCGGCCCAGGAAAGACGCGCGGTCAGGCCCATGGAGATTTCCTGAAGCGCGGGCATTCAGCCTGGTTCCCTTCCGAAACCCGCGGGCTGTCTGCTCAGGAAAGCGCTGAGAATGGCGAAGCCGACGATCACGACGCCGAAGACATGGTGGCCTTCTTTCTGAAGCACTCCCTCCTCAACGAACGTCTGGCCAGGAACATGCGGGGCTGAAGAAGATGCGCGTGGAAGAGCACGCGGGGAGCGTTCTGTACCGCTCGGAGTACAAGGA
>PMZS01000070.1 GCA_003170115.1 Spirochaetaceae bacterium | reverse complement strand
GCGGCGCTCGCCGGCACGCCGGACATCCAGGTAGTGTCCGCACGGGTGCTCATTGGGCACCCGGATGTATGCGGCGCAACGCTCGCGCTGGAAGTCAGGCTGCGCAACTCGAGCGGCCAGGCCCTGCACGGCATGCGGGTGCACGCCGGCCTCCCCTCGGTGCTCTCTGCCCCGGCTCTCGCCGCGCTCGAAGAAATCCCTCCGTCGGGTGAGCGCACCGTGCGTATCTCACTGGGCTCCGCCAGTGAAGAAGTCCTGTCTCCCGCGGCAACCGTGCCGGCGTTCGCCCTGGTCACGTATCAACGCGGGCAGGAAGGCATTTCGCGGTCCCTGTCGTTCTCCGCGCAGGAAGTCGAGCAAGGACCACCGCGAAGTCTTTCGGAAACCCTGGCCTGTCGCGTCGTTCCGCGGGACACGCTTGCCGCGAGTCTTGGCGAACAGATGCTCACGGGCGCACGGCCGGACCCGGCGCAGCCCCTGGCGGAGCTCGCAGGGCTCCTGGCTTCTCTCGGCGCCGCAAGAAGCCAGGCTCATGCGGTATCCGGGGTCTCTTCGGCGGGTTCCGCCCGCTTCGATGAATCCCCGAGGCCGGGCATGCGAAACCTGCTGCGCGGCCTCTCGGCAGACGAGTCAGGCTGGACCATTGTCACCGCATCCATCGCGTCGTCCCTCGGAATGCCGGCGGCCATCCTGTCCGTTGGAGACCGGGCGCTTGCACTTGTGGACACGGGAATCCCGCTGTCCAATGCACTGGCCGCGGTTCCCGCTCTGGAGCGTTTCAGGGAGAAGCTGGCGGCTTTGTCATCCGGGGGCACCCTGTGGCTCCCTCTCTCCGGCCGGGTTCCGCCTTTGAACGGAGATGCGGCATTCTGGGCCCTGGCCGATGCGCTGGATGCGATTGCAATCGAGGACACCGCCAACACGCACCGCTCCGCGATACCCCAGTCAGACCAGGAGAACGCCCCAGTGCCGTTTCCCCTTGTGCTGCCCGTCATCTCCGCGCGGCCTTCGATCGAGGCTCTGGGGATCGCGGCGGAATCGTCCTTGTCCGACGTCCGATAGACGGCTTGACCCAGATCCCTTTTTCTACCAGGGTATGGACATGGTGTGGAGCACGGTTTACCTGGTCATCGCGGTCATCGCGGGAATCATCGGGATCTGGAACCTCGCCCGTCAGCGGTCGGTTTTTCTTTCGCTCACCGGCATTCTCTGGTTCCTGATCATCCTGTTCGAGCGCTTCATTCCGAAGGTGTACGACTACCGCATTGCGGAGGGTGTGCCCGCATTGGGCTCGCTGTGCCTCTACGTGGTGGTCCCGATCTTCCTGATCCTCGCCTTCTTCACGACGTTCTACCGGAGGTAGCTCTCTCGGAGCTTTTCACGCGCCCAGCGGGCCGCCGCACGGACCGCTGCCGAGCCGTCCGCAAGGTGCCGCTCCACGTGCCCGAGGAGCGACGCGTCCCGGCTGTTCCCGGCAGCCACCAGGGCGTTTCGCAGGAGCGCATCTCCCGCCACCCATGACATTCCCAGCGCGGTGCCGCGGAAGCGAAGCTTCCTCTGGCCGTTGTCCTCGGCCAGGAAGGCGCGAAGGGAAATGTCCGGGCCGATCTCTCCGGTCGATGGCGGCGCGGCCTCTTTCAAACCGCTGTTGTGCGGGCAGACCGTCTGGCAGTCCTGGCACCCGTACAATCGCGCACCCCACAGCTCCATGGTTTCCTCGGAGAGCACTTCCGCGGATCCCGCCTTTGCCTGGAGGCAGAGATCGTGCCGCACCACGTACGGCTGCTCGATCGCGCCGACCGGGCATGCGGAACGACAGCGCTGGCAGGAGCCGCAGGGGTCCGCGGGCAGCAGGGGGAGAGGACGGCCTTCAACCTCGGTGCGAACAGGGATGACGGCACCTGCAATCACGAACAATGAGCCGAGTCCGGAAACCAGCACGCAGCCGTTCTTTCCGTATGCGGCAATACCAGTGGCCGCGAGCAGGGGTTTTTCGGGAATGCGCGAGTTTGAGAACAGCCGGATCGACGAGCGGGGAATGCCCGACTCGCGCTCCAGCCGCGCCGCAACGACGCGCAGCATGGCAATGGCCGCGCGGTAGTAATGTGCGCGGGCGAAAGGCGCGACGAGGGCATGCGGCTCCCCCGGCTCACTTGAGTCATCCGCCTCGGTGCGGAGGCAGGAGAGACAGCAGATAAGGATCGTGGAGGATTCCGCCCAGGTGAAAGGCTCGGTGACCCAGCGCCATTCCAGACCGCGGAGCGGCGCGCGGTCGAGATCCGCGGCCCGGGAACGCAGGCGGTCAGCCCACGGCGTGAGAAGGCGGGGATCCACGATCGCCGCGCGATGGAATCCTGCCTCCCGCGCGAGCTCGACCGCCCTGCCGTTGACGGAGCTCGGGCTCAGTCCGAGGTCTTCTCGAAGTCGTCCTTGCTCGCGCCGCACACCGGGCACACCCAGTCCGCCGGCAAGCTCTCATACGGAGTCCCGGCCGCTATCCCGCTGTCGGGATCCCCCTTCGCGGGGTCATAAACGTATCCACACACCGTGCATACCCACTTCTGCATACGCGCTCCTCTCCTGTGTGCTGGCGGGATAGTATCTGAAAAGCGCTTCCATTGACAGCAGGTATCTTTTTCCATACGCTACAAGAATATGGGCGTTCAGGCCCCGAAATCATCGCCCCCGCAGAAGTCCGCTTTCCCGGCAAAAGCGCCGGGGCTTCTCGATCGGCTTCTCTCTCTGTTCGCCAGCGACGATCCCGAGAGGCAGAAGCAGAAACTGCTCAGGGACATCGCCTCCGAGCTCAAGAGAAGCCGCGCCCGGTTCTACAACCCCACGAAGATTACAGCGGAGCCGAACCTCGCCCGGTTCTTCTGGGAGATCTACAAGACGGTGGCGGCCGCGCAGGTTTTGCTGAAAGGCGCGGAAGTCTCCGGCGCCCTCAAGATGACCTTGGTGGACAGCTCCCTCACGGAGGAGCAGGCCCTGCTGAAGGAGCGTCTTTCCGAGAAATCCATCGACGCGCGCGCGAAGAAGGGCGCGGACCCCGCGGCTCTGGAAGCCGAGGTACGCAGGGACGTGGGGGCCCTGATGGAAAGCATCGACACCAACTGGATGAACGATCTCGATGCCCTGTTCAACCGCGTCCTCGTTTTCCTCGACCTGATCGGATTCGACTATTTCTTCCTCCTGAAGCAGTTCGACCCGGGTCTCCCCGAGAGGGACTTCTCGTACATCCCGCGTTTCCAGGCTCTGGAGGCGTCCGCCGTCCTGGAAGAGCTGCAGGATTTTCTGGAGATCCTTCCGAGCATCGATCCGGAGGCGGACTGGGACCGGATCCTCGCCATCCTCAAGGAGCATCGCGGCATGGATATCGTCGCCCGCGGCGCATTGCGAAAGACCCTCCAGCTCCTCCGCGACGTACAGAGAAGCGGCGTCATGCTCCTCATGGTCCGGCACATCCTGTCGAACCCCGGGTGGAAGCCGATGGTCCGCACGCACAGGGATCGGATCGTGGAGCCTTACTTTTCCAAGGTGAAGGCGGAGGCGGAGACGAGCGCGCAGAAAGTGGCGCACGGCCGCCGGAATGAGAAACTGGAAGAGTTGGCGCGCGCCGTGTTCGGCTCCGGGGCGGTGGCGAAGCTCTCGAACTACTCGGAGCAGTCGAATCCCGAGTATGCCCAGAAGATGCTCGGCGGATTCCTCCACGTCTCGGCGTTGAATTACCTGCGCGGATTCCTTCTGGAGTACCTGCCGAAGAGCATCCGCGAGGTCGTGGACCTGCTCATCATCAAGGGCAAGTGGTCCAGCAGCCAGCCGTCCAACCAGATGTCGGAGGCCTTCCACCAGCTCCTGACCATGTCTGAGAAGATCGGCCATTTCGACATCGACCTTTCCGAAAACGGCGAGCTGGGGCGACGGTTGAAGACCATAGCCCTGCGCGCGGACAAGGATCGCAAGGCTCTTGTCCAGCTCCGCGCTGCCCTGCAGCAGGTGAATGACGACGCGCGAACGATGATCGGCGACTCGGTCCAGCACTTCATCTCGATCGCGAGGGTTCTCAAGCTCGCCCACGAGGACATCGGCAAGCAAGATCCGGTGCATCTGGTCAACTGGAAGGAGCTCAGGCCGGTGTCCGACAAGGAGCTTCGCGCCGTCATCGCCCTGGCCTACAGGAAGATTTACAGTTTTGTCCAGCTCATGCAGATGTACAAATAGCCTGCAGCGCTACGCTCGGGGCCCTCTGGGGCGGCTCTGCACAACGTAATCGGGCAGAATGCCCAGCTCCAGGTATCGCTCCCACACCGGCTGGGGCAGGTCGCGCCCATCACCGATGAGACCGCGGCAGGCAGGTGAACCGCATCGGCAGGGCATTGTGAAATCCCCTTCGCCCAGGGTCGTGGAGTAATCGAACGCAATCTCCTCCCCCGGGACGATGTCCCGGATGGATCGAAGCTCGGCGGCGGTCCCGGAAATACGTACTCCCGCGTTCGGGTCGCAGGAATGATTGAAAAGGTCGTCCACGCCGCCCGACTCACCGATGTAGAGGTCCGGTCCAATCTGCAGGGCGTAGGTCTCCGCGCTGGTCTCTGCGTAGCGAAGGAAGGGCCCTGAGAAGCGCGCGATCAGGGCGTCGGCGTGTATCGGCTCCGCCGCAAAGACTCCGCGGCCATGCGCGCACTCCCTGACGGCGAGTTTCATCCCGCCGCCCCTCCGCCCCCGTGAATGCTCACCACGGAAGGGATGGTCCTCAGGCTTTTCATCACCCGGCCGAAGTCTTCCCGGTTGTCCAGCTCCACGGTGAAGGACCCGCGCAGCGCCTCCCCTTCGTCTTCTTCGAGCTTTCCCTCGATGAGGTGGCCGCCGAATTTCTTCAGCGCTCCCTCAATCTCCGAGAACAGGTTGGAGGTGAGGCGCGCGGTGACCTGGAAGCGCCGCGTGGACTTGGGAGAGACCGTCTCCCACTCCACGTCGATGCTGCGTTCAGCGAAGTCCTTGATCGAACCGATGCTCGGGCACCCGATCCGGTGCACCGTGATGCCCCTGCCCCGGGAGACGTAGCCCACGATGGAATCCCCCGTGGACGGCGTGCAGCACTGGGCGATGCGGATCATGATGTTCCGCTCCTGGCCGATCCTAATGGCCACCTTGCTCGGATCACGGATCTGGGTCTCCGGTCCGGCCGGCAGCTCCTCCGTGACGGGCGCGCCCGGCGCCCTTGTCCTCGACTTCTGGAAAACAATCGTCTGCGGGGCCTCTTCGTTCTTGCGGGCAACGATATTGCGATCGAAGATCAGGCCGGGCTCGTTCTGCCCCAGCCAGTGCTTCACCTTGGAGCGGGCCTTGGAGGTCTTCACGTAGCGCAGCCAGTCCAGGTGCGGATGCGCGGTCTTGGAGGTCATGATCTCCACGACCTGCGTATTCTTGAGGGGCTCCTTGAGTGGAATGATCGCCCCGTCCGCTTTCGCCCCCGTGCACCGGTCACCTATGTCTGTGTGAATGTGGTAGGCGAAATCGATCGCGGTGGATCCGTAGGGAAGCTCCACCACGTCCCCCTTGGGCGTAAAGACGTAGATCGAGTCGCGCAGAAGCTCCTTCTTGATCTCGTCCAGGAAATCACCGGAGACCGCCCCGGCTCCCTGCCATTCACGCAGCTTGTTGATGAGGGAAAGCTCCTTGGTCTTCTCCCCGTCCTTCAGCACACCGCTCTTGTACAGCCAGTGGGCCGCGATCCCGTTCTCCGCTGTCTGGTGCATGTCATGCGTGCGGATCTGGATCTCGATGATCTTCCCGGCAAAGCCCATCACCGTGGTGTGGAGGCTCTGGTAGCGGTTGGACTTCGGCATTGCGATGTAGTCCTTGAACCGGCCCTCGATGGGCATCCACAGCTTGTGCACCAGTCCGAGCAATTCATAGCATTGACTCGTCGTGTCGCACAGGACGCGCAGCCCCAACAGGTCGTAGATCTCTTCCATCTGCTTCCCGCGCCGGCGCGTCTTCTGGTAGATCGAATAGAAGTGCTTGGCCCGGGTCTCTATCGTGATGGCGATGCCGGCGGCGGTGGCTTCCCCCGTGATCGCTTCCTTCACGCGCTCAAGGTACTCCGCCCGTTCGCTCTTGCGATCCGCCACGAATTGCCGTATCTGCTCGTACACGACGGGCTGCAGGTGCTTGAGGCTGAGATCTTCCAGCTCGTCCTTGATCCGGGAGATCCCCAGGCGCCCGGCGAGGGGCGCGTAGATGTCCAGGGTCTCCATGGCAATGCGCGTGCGGTCCTCGACCTCCAGATAGCCGAGAGTGCGCATGTTGTGCAGCTTGTCCGCCAGCTTGATGAGGATCACCCGCACGTCCTTGACCATGGCGAAGAGCATCTTGCGGATGCTCTCCGCGTGCTGGAAGGAGCGGGATGACCGTCCGCGCAGGACGGAGATCTTCGTCACACCCTGCACCAGGGATTCCACCTCCCTGCCGAACTCCTTTCGCAATGCTGCTTTGGAGGTCTCGGTGTCTTCCAGGACATCGTGAAGCAGGGCGGCGATCACCACCTGGGCATCCATGCGGATGTCCACGAGGATCGAGGCGACGCTGAGCGGATGAATGAAAAATGGGTCACCCGATGCGCGTTTCTGCTCGCCGTGCAGGCGGCGCGCCCAATCGGCGGCGGAAAGGATCTTCTGCCTTTCTTCCGGGGAGTAGACGGAGAGCCGCTCCTCGAAGTACGTGAGAAGCTCCGCGACCTCGTTCGCGGCAACGGCCGCGGGAATCTCTCCCCGCTCGATCTCAGACATGGCCGATCACCTTCGTCGCGATGTCCAGTCTTCCGGCAATCACCCGGTCGCTGCCGGCGAGGTCTTTTTCCACGTCGATGGTGTGGAAACCCGCCTGATCCATGAAAGCAAACAACCTGGTGATCTGGAGGGGGGCCGCTTCCAGCACCAGCCAGCCCCCGGAGTTCAGCCGTGAGGGGGCCGTCCTGATCAGGCGTTCCGCGAGCGCCGTGCCGTCCCTGCCGCCGGCGAGCGCGAGCTCGGGCTCCCGCCAACCCAGCTTGCGGAGGTCCGCCACCTCGTCGTCACGCAGGTAAGGAGGGTTGGAGGCGATGAGGTCGAATGAACCGGGTACGGAGTCCAGCAGATCGGAGCGGAACGCGGGGAGGGCGCCACCCAGGAGACGATCGGAGTTCAGGGCCGCGACTTCCAGCGCCGGTGCAGAGATGTCGGAGGCGCTCACATCGAGGCCGGGTGCCGAGCGCTTCACGGCAATGCCAATGCACCCGGAGCCGGTGCAGGCATCGTGCACGCGCCGCAGCCTCGGATCCGCGTGGGCAAGCTGCAGGATCTTCTCCACGAGCACCTCGGTGTCGGGTCGGGGGACGAGCACCCGCTCGTCCACGCAGAAATCGAGGCCGAAGAACTCTTTCGACCGCCGGATGTAGGAGACCGGCACGCCGGAGCAGCGCAAGTCGAGGGAAGCCCGGAACCGCGTTTCGACCCCGGAGGGCATCTCGTCGGGAAGCGATGCGAGGAGCTTCTCCTTGGTCGTCTCCATGGCGTGCGCCATGAGCACGACGGCATCCAGGAACGGCGTCTGCACTTCAGCGAAGAAAAGGGTGTCGTAGCCCTGCGTGAGCAGGGACCTGACGGTCATGCATCATCATCGCGCGATCGAGAATCGCGCGATGATTCGGCCGGCAAGGTCGGCCGACGCGCGGCCTCCGCCCGCGCAGGGCTTTCCGAGGTCAACGCCGTCTCCTGCGCGTGGAGGCGCAGGGCGTCGATGAACTCCTCGATCTCTCCCTTCATCACGGCGTCCAGCTTGTACAGGGTAAGATTGATCCGGTGGTCCGTCGCCCTGTTCTGGGGATAGTTGTACGTACGGATCTTCTCCGCGCGGTCTCCGGAGCCGATCTGGCTTTTCCGCTCCTGGGCCCTTTCCGCGTGCTTGCGCTCCTCCTCCGCCTCGTAGAGGCGCGCACGGAGGATTCGNNGTGATGCGCACCGCGGAATCCGTGGTGTTCACGCTCTGCCCGCCGGGTCCACCGGAGCGCATGACGTCGATTCGAAGATCGATCTGGTTGATCTCGATCTCCGTCTCCTCCACCTCGGGCAGAACGGCCACCGACGCGGTGGAGGTGTGGATCCGGCCGCCGGCCTCGGTCACGGGCACCCGCTGCACCCGGTGCACGCCGCTCTCGTAGCGCAGGTGCGCGTAGACGCCCTTGCCCGTGATCGATGAGATGATTTCCTTGAACCCGCCGATGCCGGTCGGGCTGGAGGACATGATCTCTATCTTCCACTTCTGTGAGTCCGCGTAGTAGGAGTACATGCGGAAAAGGTCCGCGGCGAAAAGGGCCGCCTCGTCCCCCCCGGTCCCCGCGCGGACCTCGACGATGACGTTCTTGTCATCCAGGGGATCCTTGGGAACGAGCAGCACCTTGAGCTTTTCTTCGGAAGCGGAGAGTCGGCTCTCAAGGGTGGAGAGCTCCTCCCGGGCCATTTCCTTCAGCTCCCGGTCCTCCGCACTTTCGGCAAGCTCCCGGTTGGAGGCGATCTCCGCTTCGATGGCGCGGTAGCGCTCGAACTCCTCCACCTGTTCGAAGAGCGAGGCATGTTCCTGCCGTAGCTCGCGGTAGCGGTTCTGGTCCCGGATGATATCCGGATCCGATATGAGCGCCTGAAGCTCTTCGTAGCGCTTCCTGTTTCTCTGAAGCTTGTCGATCACGTGTTCTCTTCCCTGGGAAATCGTAACAAAAATGGCGACGGGGGTCTACGCCGTCGATTTTCCCCGCGCCAGGATGCGTTTGATCTCCTCGGTTCTGTCATGCGCGACTGCAGCGTTCCGTGCCTCCAAGCGCAGGCGGAGGAGCGGCTCGGTGTTGCTGGGCCTCACGTTGAACCAGAAGTCATCGAAGGAGATGGACACTCCGTCCATGTGGTCGACCTTCCCGCCGGGGAACCGCCGCTCTATCTCCTCCATTGCCTCCTGCTTGTCCGCGACTTCGACATTGATCTCGGCTGACTGCGCGTAGCGGTCCCGAAGGGGCTGGACAAGCTCGGAGAGGGGCCGCTCGCGGGAGGCGAGCAGCCGCAGGATCACCGCAAGGGCGTAAGCTGCGGACTCGGTGTAATAGGTGTCGCTCACCTTGAAATACACGTGACCTGACGTCTCGGCCCCGAACACGGCGCGCGAGGCGACCATCTGGTCGTAGAGGAACGTATACCCCACCCGGGAGACGACGGGCTTCCCTCCCAGCTCCGCGATGCACTCGGGAAGGACGCGGGAAGAGATCAGGTCATAGACGATTGCGGCGCCTTTCTGCCGGGCGAGCAGCTCCTCGCAGACAAGGCAGGAGAGGAAGTAATTCTCGATACCCCGGCCCTTCTCGTCAACGAAGAGAATCCTGTCGCCATCGCCATCGAGGATCACGCCGAAAGCGGCGCCCTGGCTCACCACCTCCCGTGCGGCCTGCACCCGGGACTCATCCTTCAGGGGATTCGGGTCGTGGTGGGGAAAGGTGCCGTCAGGATCCGCATTCAGAAGCAGTGCATCGATTCCCATCATCTCGGCCAGGCGCTTGAATACGGGACCGGACGAACCATTTGAAATGTCGATCACAATCCTCCTGGACAGGCGTTTTTCTCCCCCCGCGGCAGCGACGAAACTCACGTACTTTTCAAGGCCGTCGACTTCGGGAAAGCTCTTCCGCGGGATCGTGGACGGCGCAGTGATGCCCGAAACGAGCGCTTCCACGTCCTTCAGGCCCTTGTCGTAGCTCATCGAGCCGCCTGACGCATCAAAGACCTTGAAACCGTGGTACTCCGGCGGGTTGTGCGAAGCCGTCACCATGACAGCCGCCTCCTGCGTGCGATCCATCTGGGTGTAGTGCAGGAGGGGAGTGCTTGCCAGGCCGATGCCCGTCACGGCCGCACCCTCGTCGATGAGGCCCGCGGCCAGCGAGCGGTACATCTCGGCCGAGTGGACCCGGGCGTCGTGTCCAATGAGGAAGCTTTTCGCCTTCATGTGCCGCGGCAGGGCGCGTCCAAGGCGGTAGGCGAAAGCAGAATCGATGCCCTGGCCCCAGACGCCGCGCACATCGTACGTCTTGAATACGCTCATACTGATATAATAGCGCCCGAAGGTTCAGGAGGCTACAAAGTGAAAAAGCGAATTGTCCTTCCGGTGGTTTTTGTGGTCTTCTTAGCGGCTTCGGCGCACGCACAGAAGACGGACTTCTTTGACCTTGCAACGAGCGGAATGCCCCAGGATGTACAAACGGCTCTCGACAAAGGTGCGGACGTGAATGCGGCGGGACTGCACTGATAGACGCCGCCGGCAAGACTCAGGACCCTAAGGTTATCATTTGGCTCCTGAAGGCTGGCGCGGATGCGAAGGCAAAAAACAAGAAGGGATATTCAGCCTTGGACTTCGCGAAATACAACCAGAATCTGAGTGACACCGACGCCCTTAAGCAATTCGAAAAAGCATCCAAGTAAGCGAAGAGTCCTTCTCAATCACGGTGCGGCGCTCATAATGGGCGTGTCACAGAGGTGGCTTGCCCCGGAGCACGGCCTCTGGGGCTGCGGCGGCGAGGGCGGATTTAGTATGACCGCCAAGTCCCTCATGTTGGCCAAGGTCAAACGGCAAATAGAATCTTGAATCGGGGATTGAGGACGTCTATACTGAGGATGCCGGGGATAGGTGCCGGACTCGCGTGCCTGGCATCAAGTGCCCGACCCGTCACGGGCCACCTCGGTACTCCCTTTCAGATGTTTGTGTCCCGCCCTTGGAAACGGCGGGCGATACTCCAGTTCACGGTGGCCTACAGTCAGCACGTAGATGACCTGGTCGTTGAAGCTCCGCCTGTATGCCTGGGCATCATGTTCGAGACGCTTCAATGTTGCTGGCGGAAATGCGATCTTTCGAACGCAAGGGTCCTCTTCTTCTGACATCACAACTTCCTCTTCTGGCAGGCCGCGCACCGTAGCTCACTTAGGACAAAAGTGCCCCAGGCGTGCGACGGCAGGCCTTCGCCAAACAGCTTCGCAGCCCGACAGACGCTGGTAAGGTGACCGTATGCGCCGACATAAGGGAGCGCCTGCGGTATGACGCCACCATGCCCCCAAAGATGGGGCGCGCTGGTCCCTCATCTCTTAGCTTGTCACTTGCCTGCGATTTTTTTCGTCTTTGCTTCTAAAGCCCCAGTCTTGATGGCGACCTTCACAGCATCTTCCATCGGGTCTTTAAAGGGCACCTCGATTCGAAGCAGGCCGTGCTCATAGGTCGCTTCGGCCTTGTCAGGTTTCACCGCCCAACCCAGAGCCAATGATGCAACATACTCGATGTCTCTTGCTGGCGCTGTCAGGTGGACGCTGTCTTGCAGCATCTTGACATCGACGGTATCCGCCGGCGCTCCTGGGATGGCGAACTCCACTATCAGCTTGCGGTTCTCCGAATCAGCATACGCGACTGTATCAGGCGCAACCTTCATTCTAGATTCGGGCATTGTAATACCCTCCTTTTTGATCTGTGTACAATGTAACCATGGTGGGGACAAAAAGGTAGGAACTTCGAGTCACGGGCCGCCCAAGACCGACTATTCTAGGCCGTCCTTGGGGCGTTATACTGCGTTTTGGATGGCTTTCGTTTGGGACAATGTTCAGGCCATTATTCCGCTCTGATAGAGTTGTATTAGGCGAAGGAGAAATCAATGAAAGCAAAAGTGGGTTTGTGGATTGACCATAAGAAAGCGATTGTCGTAGCTGTCACTAATAAAGGAGAAGAGATAGGACTTGTAATATCTGCGATTGAAAAACAGGCCCGTCGTTCTCCAAGTTCCCGCCATACCGGTCCCTATGAACCACAACAGGTACCGGCAGATGATAGCCGACAACGAGCCTTTACTGGACATCTCAATATCTACTACGATGCGGTCATTGCGAGTATTCGTGATGCGGAATCCATTCTGATATTCGGTCCTGGTGAGGCGAAGGGCGAACTGAAGAAACGCCTGAAAAGAATCGACCTTGGCGGACGCATCGCCGGGGTTGAAACAGTCGACAAAATGACGGATCGCCAGATTGCAGCGAAAGTTAGACGGCACTTTGCAAAATAGCATTCAGAACCTGGACCGAGGTGGAAACAGCCTGGAAGACTAAGCGATCCTCCAGTCAACACCCATCTCCGGTATTCGGGTGGTATCGGCGTGGTGAAAGTATACGGCAGAACTCGCGATAATCCCCCCGTTATCGAGCATGGCCCTCCGTGGCGGGCCCTGGCGCGACGTCCGGCGGGCCTGCCGCATGTTTTCACCTCCCTGCGAAACTCCCCCGCCTCATTTTGGCAGCCCCATAGCTGAGCCTGCCTCTCCTTCTCACTTTAACGCTTTATTGAGCTGGCGATAGGCATCGGTGCCTTTCAGCTTGTCATTGACTTGGACGTAATCATAGGCTGTCTTTCCCTCATTGTCTTTCGCTTTCACCTCCGCGCCTGCATCCAGGAGCGTTGTGATCACCTCAGGGCAATCGCTGAACAAGGCAGCGTGCATCAAAGGGGTAGAGCCGTTCGTATCCTGAGCTTCAAGGTCCGCGCCGGCCATCAGGAGCGTGGTGATCACTTTAGGATTCTGGTTGAACCCGGCGGCAAACATCAGCGAGGTCTTACGGTCATTGTCCCTAGCCCTGATATCCGCGCCTGCTTTCAGAAGGGTGGTGATTACGTCAGGGTTCGGGTTTTCTGCGGCTATCATCAGCGTGGGAGAGCCCTGCGCGCTGCGAGCTTTCACGTCAGCGCCCTCATCGATTGCGGCTTGTACTTGCTCTGGCGTTCCGGTTCTTACAAGTTTAAAGAAGTCTATCACCTTTTCCCCTCTTTCCATGGAACAGCCGTCAGACGCCGCGAGTGGCGGGCCTGCAATTCACGGCCTCCTTTTCACGCTCTCCAGGTTCTCGGGCACGAGCTCGATCCGCCCGTCCTCCAGCTCGACCACGACCTGGTAGCCCGCAGCGTCCACGACCTGTCCGGGGATCCGGCGCAGAGAGACGCGCTGCCCGCGCGCCAGGGACGACCGTTTCACTTCTGCCCCTTGCCGCTCGCCGCCGCCTTGATCCGTGCGGCTTGCTGTTCTGGTAGGACCTGGTCGATAAGTTTCAGCGCGTCCCGTAGCGCCGCAGCGCCTCCCAGGGAGAAGGCGCGCGCCACCTGGTCTCCCGCTTCGGCTCCAGCCTGGGCGAGCTCCAGCTCCTTGACGAGCTTCTCGCGCACCTGGTCGAGACTCATCGTAGCGCAACTTGGATGCGGTGAGTGTTGCCGCAGAAAGGCCTCGTCCTGAACGTCTTGTGAATCCTCAGGCTTTTTGATATTGCGCATCACCGGATCCCCTCTCGAACGTCTCCCGCACAGACAGGGACAACCCCTTGCCATTTCTTCATAGAATCTACCACGCGGGAAAGGTCACCGTTGTGCGTCATTCATGATAGATCTCCTTTGCCTTATCCCTGAAAGGCTTAGACTACTTCCGGGGCTTGCACTTTTCAACCGATAAGGAAGCCATTCCCGGTACACCGGA
Source organism: Spirochaetaceae bacterium (assembly GCA_003170115.1). GTDB lineage: Bacteria > Spirochaetota > Spirochaetia > SZUA-6 > Fen-1364 > Fen-1364. Next base: position 224 of record PMZS01000070.1, on the reverse strand, counting down.
TTGTGACCAGCCGCCTTGCGACCCCAAAATCAATAGATGGAGATAGGGGATACTACTGGAATATCGGCTGAGAATGCCCTGATATGGGGCTAGATTTTTGTATTGGAACAGTTGGGAATGCCTGACCTTGGCTGACTAAGCTATCTCTCACTGATATATTAGCGTCAGGGTGAGCAGTTGGGAAGCATGAGCCGGGGAGTTCCAGCAATTCTAAATTTGAGGTC
>PMZS01000173.1:5151-11120 GCA_003170115.1 Spirochaetaceae bacterium | reverse complement strand
ATGATGGCCTTGTTCGGGTGCGTGCGGACGCCGGTGAGACTGTCGAAGAGCCGGGAGGTCGGCCCGATCTGTGCCAGGTCGATCCCGTGCGAAAATCCGTCACGAGCACCGAAGGCGGATATGAGGAAGGCCAGCTCCTCCAGGGCCGCGTTTCCGGCACGCTCGCCGAATCCTCCCACGGTGACCTCCGCGTGGGAGGCGCCTGCCCGGAGGGCGGCCATTGTGTTGGCGGTGGCCAGACCCAGGTCGTCGTGGCAGTGCACGCCGATGCGGGGCACGGATCCTGAGCCCCGGGCCAGCCTTTTCGCGACCTCCGCCACGAGTGCGCTCATCTCCTCCGGGGTCATGATGCCGTTCGTGTCGGCGAGGTTGATCACCTCCGCCCCCGCTTCCCGCGCAACGTCGACCGCATCGAAGAGGAACTCCTTCCGCCCGTGCGNNCCGCACTCCCGCTTCACGGGCGGTGCGGATGCACCCCGAAAGGACCTTCAGGGCCTGCTCTTCCGTGGCCTTCAAAACCTGGCGCAGAAACTGCGGGGAGATGGACATGAAGACGTGCAGGTACGGCTTCTCGGTGCGGCGAAGACTCTCCAGGGCCTTCTGCACGTCGCCGGGGAGCGCCCGCGCGAGGGCCGCAACATGAGGTCCGCGCACCTCGGAGCAGATTCGCGTGACGCACGCAGCGTCCTCGGCGGAGGTCGCGGGAAAGCCGGCCTCGATGACGTCGACCCCGAGCTTTGCGAGCTGGCGCGCCAGGAGAAGCCTGTCAGCCGGAGAAAGTACGACAAAAGGGAGCTTGTTGCCGTCTCGAAGGGTGGTGTCGAAGATCTCGATCCGTCTGGCCATGGCGCATGATAGCCCTTCCTCCGAGAGGACGCAACACGAACCTGTGCACGCCTTGCGCGCGACCGCGCGGTGACTTTCATCATGCGCTGGTGTACGCTCTGGCTTCCGCACATGCGCAATATTTCTGCGTGCCTGGGCATCCTTGCGCTCTTCTCAGCCCCCTTGCAGGGGCTCCAGGTGCGTGTGGACGTTCCGGTGGAGCTCCAATCCGCGTGGGAACGTCTCCTCTTTTCGCACCCATTTCCGTCCGGTCTTGACGCTGCCCCCAACGGCACTGCCGGCACCGCGGATATGGTGGTCCTTCGAACCCGGGTGCTCCCCGGATTCAGGCTCATGGAGGATTCAATCCTGGTCCCCGTCGTTCGCCTGTGGGACGCCGCTCCCACACTCACCCGGGCGCAGGCAGAATCGGGCAGCGTGAGACTCCTGCCGTTGGAGAGCGTTGCACTTCCCGACATCGCTCTTCCTGTCGAAGGGCTGTACCCGGGCGATCCTGGTTACCCGCTCGCGTGGCACGTCGCGGTGGGCATTCAGGGCGATGACCCCGCGCTGCGGCAGTGGTTCGAGACGCTGCCGGATCCGGCACCCCGGGACCCGCCCGAGCGAATCCGGTGGATCGGTGCGGTCGGAGACGTCATGCCTGCCCGCGGCGTGGACTCATCGCTTCTCGCACCCGAGGGGGGACAGGCCGTGTTCGGCGACACGCTCCCGATACTCCGCAGTCTCGACCTGCTCGTCGGCAACCTGGAGGCGGCGGCCACCACAGGCGGCGTCCGGGCGGTGAAGACATACACTTTTCGCTTCAATCCCCTGGCCATGGGGAGCCTCTCCGCCGCCGGCTTTTCATATCTCTCCGCGGCCAACAACCATACCTTCGATTACGGAAAGGACGGCTTCCTCGACACCCTGTCCAGTCTCGGGCAGGCCGGGATTGCCACCTCCGGCGCAGGACGCACATTTGACGAGGCCTCACGGCCCGCCGTGGTGAGAATCGGGAACAGGGAGATCCGGCTGCTCTCTTTCGCCGCATACCCTGTCGACCGAACCGGTTTCGACGGACGCTCCATGGCCCGGGCAACAGCCGACCGGCCGGGAGCCCTGTGGCTCGACGACGAAGGAATTGACGCTGCCGCCAGGGGCTTCTCGAGGGATTCCTTCAACGTCGCGCTTGTGCACGGCGGGATCGAGTGGAGCTCGGCTCCCACGGACGAGCAGAGACGGAGCTACAGGGCCCTTGTCCGCGCGGGCGCTGACCTTGTTGTCGGGTCGCACCCGCACGTTCTCCAGGGACTTGAAGCGGTGGACGGCAAGCTCATCGCCTATTCGCTGGGGAATTTTCTTTTCCCCGGCATGGAGGGCACGCCGGGCGGAGAGCGCTCCGTCATCATCGAGGTCGGAATATACGCCGGACGGATCGTCTCCCTGCGCTTTATTCCCGTGCGGCTCCATGGAGGCACCGTACGCTTGGATTTGCAGAAGGATTCATTGCAGTTGCTCCGTTCCCAGACGCGCCGATTGAATGCATATTCTGCGCCCGGGTGAAGGGGAAAAGCCCTCTTAAGGGAGGTACCCTTGGAGGAGGCGGCTGGTGTTCAATCACCAGTACCATCAAGGAGCGGAAAATGATATCGGTGGTGAGACAGAGCGCCCTCCTGGGACTTGCAGCGGCGGCCGTCGTACTCTCGTCGTGCATGACGGTCAACCGGCTGGACAGGTACGATATTGCGGGTTCCCGGCTCGCCGTCGACATGCGCACCCCCCCTGAGCCCCGGTTGGACGTGGATTACAGCGTCACCATGGATTCGAATTCAGTGGTGATCAGTGCCCTGAGCGTCATGTCGAACCTCGCCAAGGCGAACCAGGCCCACAGGGCCCGGGAGGTCATGCGGGAAGCCCTCATGGACGTTGACGTGCCCGGGATCATTCGAACCGAATCCTTTGCCGCTTGCGCCGCCTCCCTCGGCGCGGAGCAGGTGAGCATCAAGGGCCAGGCCGACTACGTGCTCGCGCTTCACATGGATGAGTGGGGAATCGACGCACGCTCGCCATTCTCCGCGGTGTCGCTTCGGATCCGCCTGGTGGCGAGCCTCTATCCCGCTGCCGGCGGAGAGCTCGCGTGGCGGAGAGAAGTGACCGTCGACCAGCCCGCGGATCCCGACATGTTCGGCATTGGAAATATCCTCGGCAACATGGTGACGGCGACGGTCTTGTACAACATGACGGAGGAAGACCTTGCCCGCGGCTTCAAGGAGCTTGCGTCGCGCACGGCAAAGCACGTGGCACTGGTCCTCGAGAGAGATCTGGACCGGGCGCGGTTCGGAGAATAGCGGGGGACTCTCGCCGCGGAGGCATCCTGCCCCGGCTCAATCCTCCGAGAGTGTCTGGATCCAGGGGCTGGCGGGGGAGGTCTTTCGGAGCGTCTGCTCGATTTTCGCGGCACGGTCCCTGTCACCACGGGCCCGCGAGACCCGGACAGCGTTCGCCATCCCTTCTGCCCCGCGGCTGCCCAGGTCGGGAAAGAGATATGCAACCTTCAGGTACTCATCGACTGCATCGGAGGTCCGGCCCATGGCCTCCAACGTCCTTGCTTTCTCGAGCGCGGCCCGGGCGCCGATATCATCGGCCCGCGAGCCTTCGAGGGCGCCGAGGATATCCAGAGACCTGCTCCAGTCTGAGCGGAGCGCTGCGTATTTCCCCAGCAGGAGACTCGCCTCACCCGCGTACGGTTCCGGAGGGGCGGTGCGGCTCACTTCGTCGATAAGGGCGCGCGCCTCGTCCGGCGCCACCGAAAACAGGAGGTCAGCGGAGGCAAGCATGACCCCGGCCGTTGCCTCCACGGTGATTCCCGGTGAGGACCGGGCCTTGCCCGCGTACAGCCGCGCCTCCTGGACGTCACCGAGGTAATGCAGTGCCGTAGTGAAACCCTCGATAGCTTGCGACGAAAGCCCCGCCGCTCCTTTCGTCGTGAGGCAGGCCCAGAATCCATCCAAAGCCCCCCGCACGTCACCAGACAACAGGAGCGACTCAGCGGACCAGTACGAGGCCTGAGCGGAAAGCGGGCTGCGAGGAAACTCGCGCGCCACGCGGGCGAAATCCACGTGGGCGTCTGCAAACCTCTGCTCGGCACGCGCTCGCTCCGCGCGGGCATACAAGGCCTGCGCTGCCAGCCTCCCCGCAGGAAACTCACGGGCAAGCCTCTCCAGGGCGTCCGCGCTCTCACGCGGCTTTCCCAGGCGTGAGAGGGCCAGCGTTCGTTCGTACATGGCCTGTTCGACGATAAGAGGCGCGGAATCCGCCTGCGGCGACGCAGAATCCGCCTGCGGCGATGCAGAATCCGCCTGCGGCGACGCATCGATCACCGTTTCGTACAGGGTGACGGCGGCAGCGTCATCCGACTGCATGGTCTCGCAGACACCGGCACGAAACAGGGCTTCAAGCCTGCGCGGGTCCGACGGGTAGCCTTCCGCCACGGCGAGAAACGCGCCAAACGCCTCGGCCGGCTTGTGGAGACGCAGGAGCGCCCACCCCCGCCAGTAGTACGCATCGGCTCCCTGTGGCGAGCTTTCCGCGGCCAGTGCCGCGGCAGCTTCACCCAGGCCAGTGGCTGCCTCCTCGAGCCGTCCCATGCGATAGAGGGACCTCCCGATGTAGAGCGCAACCGTACCCGCCGATACAACGGGCGGACGTGAAGCTTCCAGCGCGCGAAACGCGGAGACAGCCTGGTCGAATCTTCCCATGTTGAAGAGGCTTATCGCGGCGGAGAGGCTTCCGCGTGAGCCTTCGGAAGAGCGGAACAACAGCAGGGCCCGCGGGTACTCGCCACGCTGGGCGTAGACATACCCAATGGCGTACGCGCTTCGACCGGCCCAAACCGTGCCGGGCTGTTCCTTCGTGACTCGCTGGAAATCGTCGAGAGCCGGAGCCCAGCGCCCGAGCGCGAGAAGAGCCCTTCCGCGGTAGTAGAGGTACTCGGGCAGAGACGAAGAGCCCGGGAAACCACGGGCAAGGAAGTCCCACAGCGCCCTCGTCGCCTCGTGATCGCCCTGCTTTTCGAGCAGGGTGCCGAGGAGACGAGCTGCCTCCTCTGCGCGCGCGCTGCCGGGGAAGGCCTTCAGAAACGACCGCAGAGCCTCGATGGCCTCCGCCACCTTCCCTTCCCCGGCCAGCAGGACGGCGCGCTGAAAGCCTGCCTTTTCCGCAATGTCTACTGAACCGCCGGATCCCGCGCGCGCAAAAGATTCCGCTGCTTCCAGGTTCCTGCCCAGCAACAGCTGCGCGCGGGCCAGGGAATACCAGGCTGCCTGCCTCTCCGGGCCATCCGGCAGGATGCCCACGGCGCGGGTGTACTCCGAAACGGCCTCCGCGGGCTTTTTCTGCTCGAAAAGGATGTCTCCCCGAAGGCGGAGCGCGCTTCCACGCCAGGTCCCACCGGGAAAGCGACTGAGGAAATCATCCAGCTGCCTGAGCGCGGTCGTCTTTCTCTGGCGCCACGCGACGTCGGCAAGTCGGAATGTCGCCGCCTCCCCGTAGGGAGAGTCGGGATAGAGGGAGAGAACGGTCCGGTAGCGCTTCTCGGCTTCGACGAGATTGCCAAGGGAAAGCTCGCATTCACCGGCGAAGAACGCCGAATCCCTCACGAAGGGAGAACTCGTGCTGTCGAGGAGTACCCGGCCGTACAGGTCCCGCGCGGATGCGTACCGCCCCGCGCGAAGCTCGGTGCCGGCCAGTCGGTAGGTCGCCTCGGCTGTATAGGCTCCGGCCGAAGCATCCCCGAGGAGCGCCCGGAAGCCCTCCGCCGATTCGGAGTCTCTGCCGAGCCCCTCCAGCGCGACGGCCCTTGAGAGAAGGGCGCTCAGGCGAAGGGCATTCGATGCGCCCTGGCTCTGCAGAAACGCGGTGAGGCTGTCCAGGGCGGTCTGGTAGTTCCCCAGCCTGAGGCTTGCGGCGCCTGTCCAGTAGGAGGCACGAGGGATGAGAGTGGATTTCGGATGGCGAATGCCAAGGAGCGAAAAAGCGGAAAGGGACTCGGACCACTGCCCCGTGTAATACAGGGAAACGCCGAGAAGGTAGCCAGCCTCTTCGGCCATTGGCGATTCTGGAAACTCGTCCTGGATACGCTGGAA
>PMZS01000173.1:0-5092 GCA_003170115.1 Spirochaetaceae bacterium | reverse complement strand
ACAAATCCGCGGAATACCGCGGCGGACTCATGTGGGGACTTTCTCGACCTCTTTCTCTCCCGTCAGGAGACCGGCGGGCTGGGCGGGCGCTTTCAGCGCCTTGCGGGACTCCTGCTTGCGGAACACGATTTTCTCCGCGCGGAAATCGATGTCGATGACATCCCCGGCGCTGAACCGGCCCTTGAGGATTTCCATGGACAGGGGATCCTCGACCTCCTTCTGCAGAAGCCTCCGAAGCGGCCGGGCGCCGAACTTCTCGTCGAAGCCCTTGTCGATGAGGTACTCCCGCGTCTTCTTCTTCACGGAAAGCGTGATCTTCTGGTCCACGAGCCGATCGGAGATTTCCTTCATCATCAGATCGAATATCTGCGCGAGGTGGACCTTGTCGAGATTGTGGAACACGACAATCTCGTCGATGCGGTTGATGAACTCCGGGTTGAATGCCCGCTTCACTTCCGCCATGACGAAGTTGCGAATGTCCTTGAAGTTCATTCCCCCTTCTTCGGACTGGAAGCCCAGAGAGCTGTCCTTGTTGATCTCCCGCGCCCCGAGGTTGGAGGTCATGATCATCACCGAGTTGCGGAAGGAGACGGCGTGGCCGAGGTTGTCGGAGAGCTGACCCTCCTCCAGAACTTGCAGAAGGATGTTGAATACGTCGGGGTGCGCCTTTTCAATNNGATCTCGTCGAGCAGGATCACGCTGAACGGCCTCCGTCTCACCTTCTCGGTGAGAAGGCCGCCTTCTTCGTATCCCACGTAACCCGGGGGCGCCCCGACCAGCCGCGAGACATTGTGCTTTTCCATGAAATCGGACATGTCGATGCGCACCAGCGCATCGGCATCCCCGAAGAGAAACTCGGCGAGGGTCTTCGCCACGAGAGTCTTTCCCACCCCTGTGGGACCGAGGAACACGAAAGAGCCCAGCGGCCTCCTCGCGGAGGACAGGCCGGTGCGGGAGCGGCGGATGGCCGAGGCGATGACGGAGATGGCCTCTTCCTGCCCGATGACCTTTTTGTGCAGCTCGTCCTCGATCTTCAAGAGCTTCTGGGATTCGCTCTGCACGATGCGCGCGAGCGGTATTCCGGTCATGTCGGAGATGACCTGCTGGATGTCTTCCACGTCGACCACGTTTTCTTCCACCGTGATCGTGCTCTCCCAGCTCTTCTTGATCTCGTCCACCTTGCCCTTGAGCTGCCGGACCATGTCGCGCACGGCCGCGGCCTTCTCGTAGTTCTGGGTGTTCACCAGGCTCGTCTTCTCCAGGGTGAGCCGGTCGATTTCCTTCTCGAGGTCGGCCAGCTCCCGCGGCCTGATCGAGTTCTTGATGCGGCGGCGCGAACCGGACTCGTCGATAAGGTCGATGGCCTTGTCGGGAAGATACCGCTCCGTGATATAGCGCCGCGACAGCGTGGCGGCGGCTTCCACGGCGGCCTGCGTGTAGACGACGCGGTGGTGCTCCTCGTAGTTCTTCTTGATGCCCTTGAGGATTTCCACCGTCTCGTCCACAGAAGGCTCGCTCACGTAGATGGGCTGGAAGCGGCGCTCGAGCGCCGCGTCCTTCTCGATGTGCTTCTTGTATTCGTTGAGGGTCGTGGCGCCAATGCACTGCAGCTCGCCGCGGGAGAGGGCGGGCTTCAGCATGTTGGACGCATCGATGGCCCCTTCGGCGCCGCCGGCGCCGATGATCGTATGAAGCTCGTCGATGAAGAGCACCACGTTGCCCGCGGAGAGGATTTCCTTCATCACGCGCTTCAGGCGCTCCTCGAACTCGCCCCGGTACTTGGTACCGGCCACGAGGGACGCCAGGTCGAGGGTCAGCACGCGCCTGCCGACCAGGACCTCCGGCACGGTACCGTCAACGATCTTCTGGGCGAGACCCTCGACGATGGCGGTCTTGCCGACACCCGGCTCCCCGATGAGAACGGGATTGTTCTTCGTGCGACGCGCAAGGATCTGGATGACCCGCTGGATTTCCTTCTCCCTGCCGATCACCGGATCCAGCTTGCCGTCTCGTGCAAACACGGTGAGGTCCCTGCCGAACTCGTCCAGCGTCGGCGTCGGTTTTTTGGTCGGTGTCTGAGTCTTCTTCTTCCCCGCCTGGGCCGGCGCGCCTTTGTAATCCCCGGTGCCGCTGATCTGCAGGATTGCCTCCCGAAGGCCGTTCGGAGTGATGTTGTAGCGCGTCAGGTAGCGGGCCACAATGCTGCCCTGCTCTTTCACCGCCGCCAGCAGGAGGTGCTCGGTGCCGATGTATTCGTGGCCCATGTTGCGGGCCTCTTCGGCGGAATCCTCGAGGATCTTCTGTCCGCGCTTGGACGGCGGAACGTCGCCCAGGATGAGGCCCCCCTTGCCCTTGGGCAGGCTTTTTTCGATCTCGGCCTGCATCTCGGAGACGTCCACCTTGATGCGCAGCAGCGCCTTGACGGCGACACCTTCACCGTCCTTCAGCAGAGCGAGAATGATGTGCTCGGGCAGAAGCTGGTCGGAGTGAAAGCGCTTTGCTTCCTCCTGCGCAAGTATGGTGAGCACCTTCTGTGCCCTCTGCGTGAGACCTTTGAACATCCTGTCAGCCTCCCCTCGGTTGCGTAAGCGCGTCTCGAATGATTTTCGCCCGGGTGTAGTCGATGAGCTTCCCGTCCGCCGCATCGGCGTGCGACTGCAGCACGCGCTGGAGGTGCGACTTCTGGGACAGGAAGAGAAGCGCGGTAATCGTGGGTGCGTCCACCGACGCCACGAGGCCGAGGGACACCCCGAGCCGCAGGGCCGACAGGGCTTCGATGGCCTCCCGGTGCGTGAGGTAGCGGCACCAGGTGAGCAGCCCCCATGCGCGGTACACACGGTCCTCGATGTCCACGCGCCTCTTCTCCATCAACTCCTCCCGGGTGCGGTTCTCGTACCCCGCGAGCTGAACTGCGATTCGCCCCAGGTTGCCGATGATCTCCTTCTCGGCAAGTCCGATCGTGATCTCGTTGGCGATGATGTACATGTCGCCGAGGGACTCCATGCTCTCGCTGAAGAAGCCCCGTATGGACAGCCCCAGCTGCGCGGACGCCTTCACGGCCCTCTTGATGAGCCCGCTCATGGCAAGTGCGGGAAGGTGCAGCATGAGTGAAGCCTTCAGTCCCGTGCCGAGGTTTGTGATGGCCGTGTTCAGGTATCCCCACTCGGCCGACACCGCGTACTGCAGGGATACCTCGAGCTGCTCGTCCAGCGCGTCCAGCCTTGCCAGAAGCGTTTCCAGGCACGCCCCTGGCTTCATTCCCACGAGCCGCAGATGATCCTCGTCACCAATAAGGGCCGCGACCGACTCGTCGGTGCTCAATGCCATGGCCCTGTGCTTTTCCACCGAGTAACCCTGGGAGAGCATGTTTCTCTCGAAGAGGATCCTCCTCTCCAGGGAGGAGAGCTGGTCCAGGTCAAGTATCGTGAAATCTTCAGCGTTGGGCAAACGGCGGAAGGCGTTCAGAATCAGGTCGCGGCACTGGCTTTCCTGGTCGGCCGGGCACCTGCCTGGATAGGAGTAGGCGGAGAGGTTGCGCGCAAGCCTCACCCTGCTGGAGATCACCACGGAGCCGGTGGTTTCCGCTGACTCCGACGGCAGGTTTCCCTTCGCGGTTTCCCGCATCCACCCCTTCATGTCAGCGAGGCCAGTGAACTCAAACATCGGATCCCAGCTCCCGCAGACGGTCCCTGAGCTGGGCCGCCAGCTCGTACTCCTCCCGCTCCACCGCTTCCCGCAGCTCGTCGCGCAGACCTTCGCCCGTCGCGCCCGCACTCTGTTCGATTACCAGGGTGCGGGGCACCTTGCCAGTGTGACGGGGCCGCGCCGCCATCTGGGAGACGATCGCCCGCACGTCTTTTTCGAATGCGCGGAAACAATCAGGGCATCCCAGCTTGCCCTGCTTGCGGAACTCGGACGCCTTGAGTCCGCATCTGGGGCAGGCGTCCTTGGCATCGCTTGCCCCCACCACATCCTTTCCCTCCAGGAGCCCTGAAAGCAGGTTCGCAATAGGCAACTCGGACTCTTCTTCGCGTATCAGGCCCTTCTCCTGGGCGCATTCCTCGCAGATGTGCAGCTCATGCACGAGGTCTTTTTGTATCTGTCTGATATGAATTACCGCGTCTTTGAGCCCGCATATCTCGCATTTCATGGCCACGACCAATTATACATAATCCCGGCCTTAATTTCTACGGCATTACTTTTTCAGACAACCCGGGGAGCGTCCCGCGCCTCACGATTACACTTTTCTGAGGATATCCAGGGGGCGTGTCCGGGCGGCCCGGGCAGCCGGGAGGTATGCGGCGAATGCAGAGAGCAGGAGGGATGCCACGGCTGCCGCGATGACCTCGTCCGCCATGATCCGCACGGGGATGGATTTCAGGTAGTACGCGCTGTTGAACAGCGTGAAAGCGCCGAACGGGTGCGCCGACGGTGCCAGGGTGGACTGGATCATCGAGGCGAGGTCCAGGACCCTGTTGATCGCCCATTCGATTCCCGCGATCACTTCGTTGATGTTCACGGCAACGAGCAGGCCGGCGGCGATCCCCGTCACGGTTCCCGCCAGTCCCGTGGTGAACCCTGCCAGCAGGAAGGACAGGGAAAGCGCGCGCGGCCCTGCTCCGACGCTCTTGAGAATGCCCAGGTCATGCCGACGCTCGAAAAGAATCATGAGGACTGAGGAGGAGACGTTCACGCAGGCAACCAGGACGATGAGGGCCATGATGAAAAGGAGGAGGGCCTTTGTCGTCCGGAAGCTCGACAGCCGCGCGTATTCGATCTCCCGCCAGGNNGAGCCACCTCGGTGAGGCTGCCGAAGGGATCGCGAACCTTCACGCCGATCATCGCGCGGGCGGCACGGGGAGAAAGGATCCGGTCTGCCAGAGCCAGCGGCGCATACGCAAGCGCCGCGTCCAGTTCCTGGTATCCGGTGTCATAGATTCCGGCCACCCTTACGGGCGTGAGGCGCGGGGGTCCTGAGAGATTCTCCCCCCATGTCGTCAAGATGTTGACGGTGTCTCCCGCCGACACGCCGAGGGAACCCGCCATGGCCGAGCTCACCAGCAGGGAATCCGGCCGGTCCAGCCCCGCGTCG
>PMZS01000106.1 GCA_003170115.1 Spirochaetaceae bacterium | reverse complement strand
TCCTTGTCTCCCGGGTTCGCCTTTACCACGCTCCCGGTTCTTTCCGCCAGACCTTTTCCGTTATCGTCGACTGCCTTGAGGATGGTCCTTCTGAAGTCCAGCAACAGAAAGAAGGCAAGAACGAAGATGATGACGAGGATGAGCGGAACAAATGTGAGGAACAGCTTGCGCTGAATTCCCTGCCGTTGCACGACGGACAGCACGCCCCCGGAACCCTCCTCGGAGGTTCGTCTGAACTCCAGGTACTCGCGGTATGCCGCATCCCTCCTGCTGTTGCTGGCGATGAGCATGCTGATGAAAAACCCGTTGAACACGATCGAGAGCGCGGCTACAACGTACGTCAAGGGAGGAAGCGCCGCGAAGTATTTCGCGCTGTGCGCCTGATAGACGAGATGGAGCACGATCATTGCCACGACGATTCCCGAGGAAACAAGATTGAGGATAATCGNNTCCGGGTCTGCCAGGAAAGAGACCTGCTTCTCAAGGAATATGGAGGCGATCTTCCAGGCCGAAATCACGGGAACCACATAGACCAGGATTGTTACAAGAAGCCAGGCCACCGGCAGGGTCGGGGGAGAACCGAACAGCGTGTCGGCGAGGTTCAGAGGATTGAACCCTCCAAGGTTCTCCGGACTGACGAAGGGCAGTACGTACCAGAGAAGGGCGATGAGCGCGTACACTACCTCGGCGGCATGCAGCCCGATCTTCGATCTGTCCCTGGTTTTCATCTGGTCCCCCTACTGGAGCTGGTCCAGCACCTTCTGCTTCGAGCGGGCCTTGTCGAGATATTCTCCAGCCTGCTCATAGTCCACCTGCACGCCGACAACGGTCTGCAGAAGATCAATGGCGGTCTTGAAATCTTCGTCGCGGTAGGCCTGCACACCGTTGTCGTAGATATCCTTCAGTTTGCCGGTGATCGCCTGGCGCCTGTCGTCGAGGGTTGACAGTTTGGTCTGGTCCGCGGTCACTCTGGCCAGGGAATCGATCTTGCGGTGAGCGGAGACCAGCTCGTCGGAGGCGATCAGGCGGTCGATCTCCTGGAGGGACGCGTCGAAAGAGACGCCGGCGTCCACCTTCGTCTTCACCGCGGCGATCTGCCGCTTCAGCGCGGAGGCCTCGTCGGAACGCTTCACCATGAGAGCGGCATCCACCCTCACATCCGCGGTGCTGTAGTCTTTCTGGGCGTACAGCGATTTTGCCCAGGAATAGTTCAGCGTGTAGCTGGCATTGCGCACATCCGCGTCGAAGCTGTTGGCCGTCCTGCGGTTGAGGTCGTTCAGAGCGGTCACCTGGTTCCGCGCCTCGGCGAACTTCGATGCAGCAATGAGCGTCTGGAACGCCGCTACGCGGTTGGCAACGATCTTCGAGAGCTCCGTCTTCACGGAGCTCACCTGCCCCTGCGCCGCGGTGCTCTTCGGATCAACGTCCAGCGCCTTGTTCGCGCTCTGGAAAGCCTCGATATACTGCTTCTCACGCGCCGCATCCGGAGTCTTTTCGTTTATTCCGCTCACCGACGCCTTCGACTTCGCCAGGTATGAGTCGACCAGCTTGGCCCTGTCCTGCGACGTGTCTCCCAGCATCTTCTGAACCTTCGGATCCGCGGGATCGAGCCGCCCGGCCATCTGAAGGGAAACGAACAGCGCGTAGTTCTCGTCGTCGGTTCGCTTGGGCTTCGCCAGCGCCTTCGTCGCACTGCTGAGATCGGCCTGGAGCTTCTGGCTCTTGAAATTGTCGATCAGGGTCAGGTACTGCTGGGCCAGGGTGTTGGTCGGGTCGTAGCTGAGGGCGACCGAGAAGAACTGCCGGACACGGGGGATCTGGTCGAATTGCGCACGGTGGGCGAGGTGCAGATCGTATTCCTGGATACCCTCGTTTGTGAGCGCCTGGGCCTTGCTCTGGTCGTCGAGACTTTTCAGCAGAAATGCATCGTTGGTGGAGGTGGATGTGCAGCTGAGGACAAGGAAAGATATGCTCACGACAAGCAGGAGGATTTTTCTCATCGCGGTGCCTCTGTATGACGAGTATAGCCTCAAAACAGTCGCGCGGACAAGCAAAAGCAGTTTCCTCCAAAAGGGGATCAGCCCATTCCCTCGAGTTTTCCCTCCCGCTCCGCCGTGATGAAGCCCATGCAGAACTGGTCCCTGCCCGCCAGCGCTTCGGCGGCGGCAATGCTCGCCATCATGCGCGGATCCAGCGGATCGATGATGGCCGAATCCATGCCCTTCGCGATTGCCATGGCCGCGAAGACCTGGTTCACGAGCTTCCGCTTCGGGAGGCCGTAAGAGACGTTGGACAGCCCGCAGGTCTTGTGCACCTGGGGGTGGACGGAGGTGATCTTCTCCACCACCCAGAGGGCGCCCATGCCGTACTCCCCATTGGTGCTCACGGGCCGAATCAACGGGTCCACAAAGATATGGTCCGGGGGAACGCCGTCGTCCTCCAGTCTCTTGATGAGACCGTCGGCGACTTCCCAGACCTTTTTGATGTCGTCGGTCATGCCGTTGTCGTCCAGGCTGAGGGCCACCACGCGCGTCTTGTACTTCTTGACGAGGGGAATCAGTGCCGCGTAGCGTTCAGACTCCGCGGAGATCGAATTGAGGAAGGGCTCGCGGCCGGCCATGGCCAGTCCCGCCTCCACCGCCGCCGGCCGCGGCGAATCGATCGAAAGCGGTGCGTCGGTTGCCTGACGGATGACGGTGATGAGCCACTGCATCTTTTCCACTTCGTCCGTGGGGAAGGCGCCGGCATTCACGTCGATCCAGCCGGCCCCTGCCCTGGCCTGCTTTACGGCCAGGCCCTGAATGAGGGCGGCATCCTGCTCTTCGACCGCCTTGCGGACCTGCTTGCGCGTGGAATTGATGAGCTCGCCGATGATGAGCATTGTTTCACCTCTCTGGTTCTTCGGGATTGGCGGGGTGAATGGAGGATAAGCACTGAGGCGCGGCAAGGTCAAGGTTCCGCCCATCAGATTCCGTGCATCAGGTGACGCAACCCGCGCTTTTTGCAATTGACCGTAGCGCACTTGTCCCGTAGAATGCAGGCCATGGAGAACTTCATTTTTCAGAACCCGACCAGGATTATTTTCGGAAAGGGCACGGAAGCGGAGACGGGCAGGGAGACGGCAAAACACGCGAAGAAGGTCCTCCTGCATTTCGGAGGCGGCAGCATCAGGAAATCGGGCCTTCATGACCGGGTCTGCAAATCGCTGAAGGATGCGGGAGTCGGATACTTGGAGCTGGGAGGAGTGAAGCCGAATCCCCGGCTCAGCCTCGTGCGGGAGGGCATCCGCATCTGCCGGGAAAATAAGCTTGAAATGATCATCGCGGTGGGCGGGGGAAGCGTGATCGATTCCGCCAAGGCAATCGCCATCGGAGTCCCCCACGCGGGGGATGTCTGGGATTTCTACCTCAAGAAGATCCCGGTCACGGAATCCCTCCCCGTGGGCGTCGTGCTCACTATTCCCGCTGCCGGCAGCGAGACGAGCAACGGCTCGGTGATCACCAACGAGGAGGGCTGGTACAAGAAGGATGCGGGCGGGGAATGCATGAGGCCGAAGTTCGCCATCATGAACCCCGAGCTCACCTTCACCCTCCCGCCCTACCAGACCGCCTGCGGAGCCGCCGATATCATGGCGCATGTCATGGAGCGCTATTTCACGAGGGTGCCGTCGGTGGATTTCACCGACAGGCTGTGCGAAGCCACTCTCCGCGCGATTATCGACAACGTGCCCGTGGTCCTCGCGAAGCCCGACGACTATGCCGCCCGGGCGGAGATCATGTGGGCGGGCACGATTGCGCACAATGACCTTTTGGGAACGGGGAGAATCGGCGACTGGGCGTCGCACATGATCGAACACGAGCTTTCCGGCATCTACGACGTCGCGCACGGAGCGGGACTCGCGGTGATCTTTCCTGCGTGGATGAAGCACGTCTACAAGAACGATGTCGCGCGTTTCGCGCGCTTCGCCGTGAACGTGTGGGGAGTCGAGCCGCGGTTCGACCGGCCCGAGCGCACCGCCCTGGAAGGCATTCGCAGGCTGAAGAGCTTCTTCCGCGATATCGGCCTGCCCACGAGCCTGCCCGAGCTGGGCGTCAAGGACGACCGGCTGGAAGAGATGGCGAAGAAGGCCACCGCGGCCGGACCGCTGGGCAACTTCGTCAAGCTCGGAAAGGACGACGTGGTGTCCATCTATCGCCTGGCGCAGTAGGAACCGTGGTCAACCTCCCGAGAAAGCTGCTCGTCATCCCGGCTCTCGTCGCTTTACTTGTCGTCCAGGGATGCACGATTCAGACCCTTGCGCTGCGCTCCATCGAAGGCCTGTTCGACAACACGGTCGCCGCACTGATGCGGGAGGGAGACCTGCAGTTCGCCGAATCCGCCATTGCGGGAAACTTGAAACTCATGGAGGGAGTGGTCGACAGCGATCCGACGAACGTGAAGTATCTCCAGCTCGCCTGCATGGGATACTCGAGTTACGCGCTGGCCTTTGCCGAGGATGATCCTGCACGAGCCCTCCTGTTCTACACGCGTGCGCAGGCATACGGAATGCGAGGGCTCGAGCTTCAAGGAATCCCGAGCAGCGCCTTCACCGCGGACGCCGCGACAATGCGTGCGGCGCTCCGGAAGCTGCAGAAGGGGGACGTTCCCCTCGTCTTCTGGACCGCCAGCGCGTGGGGGAGCATGATCAGCCTCCAGCCGAACGAGCCGGACGCCATCGCCTCCATCCCGACGGCGAACGCCCTCATGGAATGGGTGAAGGAGCGGGAGCCTGACTTCTTCTACGGCGGACCCTTCCTGTACTTCGGCGTGTATTACGGAAGCTACCCGCAGGCTTTTGGCGGCAGGCCCGACCTCGCGAAGGAGAACTTCGACCGCGCCGTTGCCTCCGGCAAAGGAAAGTTTCTCATGACCGACGTTCTGTATGCTCGCACGTACGCGGTGGAGACGCAGGACCGGAGCCTGTTCCAGGCACTTTTGAACCGGGTGGTGGAGGCGCCGCCGGATCTCCTTCCCGAGCAGCGCCTGGCAAACACAGTCGCACAGAAGCGCGCCCGCCAGCTCCTGGCACGCGCGGAGGAGTTGTTCTAGATGAACATCCGTCGAGTCCTGCCGGGCTTCCTTGCACTCATCCTCTTCGCGCTGCCGCTTTCCGCGCAGCAGTACACGATCAAGTTCGCTACGCTCGCTCCCGACGGCAGCACGTGGATCAAGGTGATGCGGGACCTCGATACGGCGGTGCGCGCGGAAAGCGGCGGCCGGCTGGGGTTCAAGCTGTACCCGGGCGGGGTCGCGGGCGATGAGAAGGATGTCGTGCGGAAGATCCGGCTGGGACAGTACGGCGGGGGAGGATTCACCGGCGTCGGGATCGGGGAGGTGGCAAAGAAGGTCCGCATCCTCGATGCGCCGCTGTTCTTCAAGACCTATGATGAAGTCGAGTACATCCAGCAGAAGTACGAAACTGATTTCGACCAGGCCCTGCAGGACGGCGGATTCGTCCGGCTCGGGTGGGCGGAGGTAGGTTTCGTCTACGTATTCTCCACCAAGCTGGTGACCACTTTCTCGGACATTAAATCCCTGAAGCCGTGGATGTGGGAGGGAGATCCAATTTCGCAGGCAGCCTACCAGGCCATCGGGGTGTCTCCGGTTCCTCTTTCTCCCGCGGACGTGATGACCTCTCTGCAAACAGGCATGATTAATGCGGTCTACAGCTCGCCGTATGCCCTGATCGCCCTGCAGTGGTTTACCCGGGTGAATTACGCGATGAGCCAGCCTCTCGCCGATGCGCTCGGGGCTGCCGTGATTTCCAAGAAGATCTACGATTCCCTGCCGGACGATTTGAAGAACATCCTCATGACGAACTCGAAAAAATACATCGGCAGGCTCACCACCTCCAGCAGGCAGGACAACGCGAAGGCGATCGAGACTTTGAAGCAGCGTGGAATGAAGTTCGTCGAGGCACCGAAGGAGCTCGCCACCGAGTTCGACTCCATCGGCAACAAGGCGCGGCAGCTCCTGGTGGGAAACCTGTACTCGCAGGATTTCCTCAACGACGTGGAGGGCTCATTGCGCGCCTATCGCCTGGAGCACCCTGCCATCAGATGAAGGTCATCGGGCTCATCGACCGAGGGCTCACCGTCCTGGTCACTTCGCTCCTCGTCTGCTCGTTCACTTTCATGCTGGGGCTCGCCGTCGCGCAGGTGCTGCTGAGGGAGATCATCCACGCCACGATCCCCTGGGGGGATCTGGCCTCGCGCCATCTCGTGATCTGGGTGGGCTTCTTCGGGGCGTACCTGGCCAGCCAGGGCGGGCGGCATTTTCATGTCGGGTTTCTCACGCGGCTTCTCGGTCCCAGATCCGGCCCCTGGGTTCACGCGATCGCCGACCTCTTTGCGGCGGTGATCTGCGCGTTCCTGGTTGCGGCGGGATGGATCTTCGTCACCGTGGGACTGGATCCCAACGCGGTCCTTTTCCTGGGTATTCGGCAGACCACCGCGGCGATGATAGTCCCCGTGGGATTCGGCTTGATGGCGCTGCAATTCATCATCAAAACGATTCAGAGCCTGGAGAAGGCCATCCATGGAAGACCACCAGGGGAGCCCGAGTAAATGTCACCAGGTGTGACCGGGATGGAAAACTGGATCGCGACCGCCGTCCTGGCGCTGATCGCCTTCGCGGGTGCGCCTCTCTTCGCGATCATCTCCGCGATCGGGCTCTTTGCCTTCAACGCCGCCGGAATCGACACGGCGGCGCTCATCGCGGAGCTCTATCGCCTCGTCGATTTCCCCGCCCTCATCGCAATCCCTCTTTTCACTTTCGCCGGGTATGTGCTGGCGGAAAGCCAGGCCCCCCGACGGCTCGTCAATCTCGCACAAGCGCTGTTCGGATGGATGCCGGGCGGGTTCGCCGTCGTGGCGGTCTTCGCGACCGCCGTGTTCACCGCCTTCAGCGGCGCATCGGGTGTGACGATCATCGCTCTCGGCGGGCTCATCTTCCCTGCCCTGCTCAAACAGGGTTACCCGGAGGGGTTCTCTCTTGGATTGATGACGACCTCGGGGAGCCTCGGGCTGCTTTTCCCGCCATCGCTGCCAATAATTCTCTATAGTATTGTCGCGGGAGTCAGCATCGACAGGCTTTTCGTGGCCGGTCTGGTTCCCGGAATCCTGCTCGTCGTCATCCTCTCCGCGTACAGTATTCGCATGGGGATTAGCGCGAAAGTGCCGCGCATCCCATTCAAGATTCGTGACGTCTGGAGCGCCCTCAAAGAGGCGGCATGGGAGGTGCCGCTTCCGGTGATCGTGATCGGTGGGATTTACGGCGGCTTCATTACCGCAACCGAGGCTGCCGCGCTGACGGCGCTGTACGTGCTCGTAGTGGAAGTCTTCATCCATCGTGAGATCTCTTTCTTCCGCAGCCATGGATGGCGAGGCAAAGCGAGGCCAGGGATGGCGGAGAGCGAGCCCGCGAGCCTGCCGAAGGTGATCAAGGAAAGCATGGTCCTGGTCGGGGCGATTCTTGTGATGCTGGGCGCTGCCATGGGCGTGACCAGCTACATCATCGATCAGCAGATTCCAATGAAGCTCTTCGCGTTCGTCAGCCACTACGTGAGCAGCAAGATCGTTTTCCTCATCATTCTCAATCTCTTCATTCTCGTGATGAACATGGTGGAGATCTTCTCCGCCATCATCATCGTAGTGCCGATCATTGTCCCCGTGGCCTTGCAGTACGGCGTGGACCCGGTTCACCTGGGGATCATCTTCCTCCTGAACCTCGAGATCGGCTACATGACCCCACCGCTCGGATTGAATCTTTTCCTCTCCAGCATGCGCTTCGGAAAGCCTCTGCCGACCGTGTACAGGACCGTGCTGCCGTTTTTCGGATTGCTCGCCGCGGTCCTCCTCCTGATCACCTACGTGCCCGAGTTGAGCCTCTGGGTCGTGAAGAAATAGGGGCTCTTCGCCCGCCCTCCTCCGGGCGTGCTCAGTCGAACGAGTAGCCGACTTCCTGGAACTTCGCGCGGAACTCCTTCACCTCGTCGCCGACGAACTTCTTGTCCATCAGGCAGCGCTTGAACAGCTCCGCGATTCGCTCCATCTCGGGTTCCTTCATGCCCACCCGCGTCATCTCCTGGACGCCCAGGCGGATTCCTGAAGCGCTGGTGGCGTGGTCCAGGGGCTCGAAGGGCAGGAGGTTCATGTTCACGATGATCCGGTTGTCCTTGAGGTTGCGCGCGGCCGATTCCCCTCCGCCCAGGTCGCTCATGTCGATTGCAACCTGGTGGGTCTCGGTGAACCCGAACTGCTCTCCCTGGACCTTGAAGCCGGAGTCGAAGAGCTTCCGGGCGAAGTGCTTCGCGTTGTTCACGACCTGGCGCGCATACTCGGCCCCGAACTCCAGCATCTCGTAGGTCGCGAAGGTGAGAGCGACGAGCGTTTCCAGGTGGTGATTGGAGGAGGAACCGGGGAAAGCGCCCTTGTCGATCTTGCGCCATTCCTCGTCGTCGAGATTGGAGAGGATCACACCGCGCTGGGAGCCATAGAAGGTCTTGTGCGTGCTGCCCGTGACGATGGCGGCGCCTTCGGCCAGCGGATCCTGGAACTGCCCTCCCGCCACCAGGCCCAGCACGTGCGCGGCATCGTAGAGAAGGTGAATCCCCTTCTTTCTACAATAGGGTGCGAGCTCCTTCACCGGTTCGGGGAACAGGAACAGGCTCTTGCCCATGATCATGACCCTGGGGTCGAAGGACTTCAGAAGATCCAGCGTGTGGTCCACGTCGATGTGCCAGCCGTCGGGAGTGAGCGGGAAGTTCACGATATTCCTGGTGTACTTGCCCACCGAACCGGCCTTGTGGTGGCTGATGTGCCCGCCGGCGGGCGTGGAGTTCACCATGACGATGTCGCCCGGGCGGATGTAGCGGCTGAAGACCGCGTCGTTGGCGATCGTCCCGCTGATGGGCCGCACGTCGGCGTGCTTGCAGCGGAAGAGGGACTTCATGTGCTGCTTGAGATCGCTCTCGATCTCGTCGATGATCTCCGTGCCCTGGTAGTAGCGCTCCCCGGGGTGGCCTTCCGCGTAGCGGTGGGCGAAATCCGAGCCCATGATCCCGCGCACGCGCCGGCTGGTGACGTTCTCGCTGGCGATGAGGTTGATGCAGCCGCCGCGCCAGTCATTCTGGTCGCGGACAAGTGACTCGATATGGCTTGCGTTGCGTTCGTACATTCCTTTTCCTTTCGTGCCGTCGATCCCGACCCTCAATGCTTGAAACATCTCTGGCCCGTAAAGACCATGGCCACATCCGCCTCGTTGCACGCCTCGATCGACTCGAAGTCCCGGTCTGACCCGCCGGGCTGCACGATGGCCGTGACCCCTTCCCTGATCCCCACGTCCACCCCGTCGCGAAAGGGAAAGAAGCCGTCCGAAACCATGCAGGACCCGATGATCCCGCCTTTCCGGCGCGCCGTTTCCCTGTCGATTTCCTCCCGCGCTTCTGGTTTCTCGAGGTTCGCGTACGGCGTCTGGAAGCTCTCCCAGGAGAGACGGTCAGCGAGCTTGCGATACGCCTTGTCGCGAGCGATCTCCGCCACGCCGACCCGGTCCTGCTCGCCCGTGCCGATCCCCACGGTGGCCCCGTCCTTCACGTAGATGACCGAGTTGCTCGTGATGCCGGTTTCCACGAGCCATCCAAAGAGCAGGTCGTCCAGCTCCTTTGCCGTCGGCGCCCGCCTGGTGGCGTATTCCTTCGACTTGTAGGTGGCCTGTGCCGGGAGCAAATCGGATACCGTCAGCGTTTTTGGCGCAAACGCGGTCTGCGCGACAATTCCTCCGTCGATCAGGCTCTTGAAGTCGACATAGGGGGCCCTGACAAAGTCCTCCAGGCGATCCATGCGGGCGATGCGCATTATCCTCAGGTTCTTCCACCTCGCAAAGATCTCCATGACTCCGGGTGCGAACTCGGGCGCGAGCACCACCTCGGCATAGGTCTGCGCGATCAGCTCCGCGGTGTCCCTGTCCACTTCCCGATTCAGCGCGATGGCCCCGCCGAAGGCTGCAAGACGGTCGGCCATGTGGGCCTTGTGATATGCCTCCGCGAGAATGGCGCCTTTTGCCGCGCCGCAGGGATTGTTGTGCTTCACGATGACCGCGCACGGGGTGGCGCTGAAGTAACGGAGGATGTTCAAGGCGTTGTCCGCGTCCGTGATGTTGATCTTGCCAGGGTGCTTGCCCGACTGCAGGAGCTCGATGTCAGAGGCGAGGTGGCGCCCCGGGGCGAGCATCGTCACGCCTCCCAGCGTGAGGTTGCCGTTCACCAGCCGGTACAGCGCGGCCTCCTGGCCCGGGTTCTCACCGTAGCGCAGGCCCTTCTCCTCACCGTCGATCACCCATGTGGCCTTCTCGTACACGAGGGTCTGTCGCCCCTCATCGCCGAAAAAGCTGATCTCCATACCGCGGGGGAAATGATCGTCCATGATCCGCCGATAGGCGGTCTTGAAATCAGGGACGGCCACGACTTCAGTCCCCGTTCCTGATTGCGTAGATGCCGCGATGATCGGCAAGTTGTGTGGATTCCAGATAGCCGGCAATCCCCTCGTCGTAGCGCGCGATGAGCCGAAAGGCCTTCTGGGCGAGGCGATACCGGGTGGCAAGGCGCAAATCCCCGTTCTGCGTCTCAAGCTCTTCCACCACGACGGGGTAGTCCGAGGGATCCGTGAGCACGGCCACCCGGTGGAAGTTTTTGGCGGCAGCGCGCACCATGCACGGCCCTCCAATGTCTATATTGGCCCGCGCATCCTCCAGGGTTGCCCCGGTCCGGGTCACGGTTGCTTCGAAGGGGTAGAGGTTGGCCACGACCATGTCGATAGCCGCGGCGCCGGCCCGTTCGAGATCCGAGGTGTGCGCGGTATTGTAGGTCTCGGAGAGGAGCCCAAGATAGATCTTGAAGTCCAGAGTTTTCACCAGCCCGCCCTGCATCTCAGGCTGCCCGGTGTACTCGGAGACCTGTCGCAGCGCGGCGTGCGCTGACTCTCCCAGAAGCGCGCGAAGTGCCGCAAAAGTGCCGCCGGTGGAGAGGAACAGGATGCCGGGATTCGCCCGCAGAAGGCCGCGCGCGAGGGCATCGAGGCCGGACTTGTCAGAGAGGCTCATGAGGACGGTCTTCACCTTCACTCGATCGTCGATCGTCCCGACCTTGTTGACGGCCATGCCCTCCTCCGCGCCGCCATGCTATTGATTTTCATGTGAAGATTCAAGCGATGCGGAATCGGGTCGTCGAATGACGAGGGCGCCGCGCGAGCACCGCGCATTGAACCTTTCGCGGCCCCCTGATAAGATCTGCGCTCGATGCAGAACTCCCGCGGAAAATCTCCTCTCATCCCTCTCGTCTACGGCGGTGTCCTGCTGCTTCTCCTCTTTTTCGCCCTGTTCGCGCGTGGCTTTTCCCGGGACATTGGCGACGGGCGATTGGCGGGGCGTTATGCCCTTTTCCCGCTTTTCCAATCCCACGCGCCCGAGGAGCTGACCCTCACCTGGAACGGCCTCGCGCTGCATTTCTCCCGGTCCATGACGCCGGGACTGAAGGGCTATGAGCCCGGCCCGGCCAGCACCGACATTGTGTTTGACGGAGACGTTCGCCTGCGGCTTTCGCCGGGGGCCGACACCGGCGGTTCGATCCTGTTCTCGCCGGTCGTCTCCTCCGGCGGGACAGCTTCTCCTCCACTGGTCGTGCCGTTCACCGTGGCAGGAGTGCTCCGGGACCCGCCCTCGGGGGCGGCACTCGCATGGAAACGAGCGGGCCGCGACTACCTTCTCACGTTGCCTCAGGGAGCGCGGACCGATGTTGCGGCGGGCACGCTTTCCCTCCCGCTTGCCGGCGCTGCATGGAGCGGCGTCCTCCGTGTAGAAGGCGTCACCGCCGAGGCGCGGACGACTTCGAGAACAGCGCCGGCACAATCGATCCGGCTGCCCGACGAGGCATCAATGCCGTCGGAAGACCGTCTGCAATCCACACTGGCCGCGTACGCGGATGCGGCCTACCAGGGCTGGAGCGTGTCACGGTTGCTGGCTGCCGATGCCCAATGGCAACTTGCGGATGGTTCCGCGGGGTTCTCAGAAGACATCGGTACAGGGCTTCTCGCAGAGTCGGTCACGCGAGGTACGTGGAAGCAGATGTTCCCAATGTGGGCGGATGCCCAGGCGCAGCAGCAGAGACGGGCTCCGCAGGCTGCCCTCTCGTTCACCACGAGCGCGTACATTGGCGGCATCCGGGACTTCGCGAAAGCACACCAGGAACGGACCACCCTGCAAGTCGAGCAGGCACGCGCGCTCCTGTCGGCTTCCGACGCTCAGTTCCTCCTCACCAGGGGCGTGGTCACCCTGTTCGCGAATCACGCCAGCCCGGATCTGCTGCAGAAGACCGGAGGGTTCCTGGCCAGCCGCACGCCGTCCAGCCTGGACATCCCGGCCGTGGCAGGCCTGGTGGAAGGCCTGCTGGACTATTCGCGGGTGGTTCGGCAGGACGAGTCGCTCGTGCGCCTTCTCAAGGAAGCCATCAATCGGCGCATTCTCCCGGCCGTTCGTACGACGAACGTGGGAGTCTTCCTGGATACCGGATCCGGGAAGTCGGACCTGTGGGCCGGCATCTTCTGCGGAGCGCTTCTCCTTCGCGCCGGCACGGTCGTCGACTCCTCGCTTGCAACGGCGGTCGGCAGGGGACTCATCACCTCGGGTCTTTCACTTGCCAACGAAAAGGGAATCCTGCCGGCGACCCTCGTTCTTGCCGGTGGTCGTATCTCGTCACGCGAGGGGTTCCTCGGCCCGGAATCAATCTACCAGATGCTTCCGCTGGCGCGATTCGTGCCACGAGAGACGTCTCTCGCCGCTCAGCTGGGCCCCGGATCCTGGGTGTGGACGTCTGCCCGGCTTGCATCGGCCGCGGGATCCCCGTCGGGAACCGCGCTCGTCTTCTCATATCCTCCGGGCGTCCCCTATCACGTGATGATCCAGGGCATCCGGCCATTCGCACAGCTGAAGCTCCATGGGATTCCCTGGCATGCAGATCCGACGTATTTCAAGTATTCCGCTGGATGGGCCTATGATGCCGGCTCCCGGACCCTTTTCATGAAGGTGACCGGCAAGGCTGACCTGGAAGAAATAGACATCGCCTGGTAGAGAGAATACACCGCGCTCTCCAGCTCTTCCTTGAGCCTCTGCTTCTCGCGCGCGAAAGGGATTGTGCCGTCGAAACGGATGGGCGCGCCGACCAGAATCCTGCCGATCCTGCGGTTCACGGCAACGGGAATGAACTGGACCGCCTTTTTCGTCGTCCGGTAGTACAACCGTGCAACGTGGATGAAACCCGTGCAGAACTCGCAGAGCACGTCGTTGATTTTCCGAGTGGAATCTTCCGCGAATACCAGGATGTTCTTTCCCTGCTGAAGGAGGGAAAGGCTCCGCATTACAGTGCTCGTGATCTTTTTGCTCTTCTGGTACACCGGAATCGCACCGATGTCCTTCATCAGGCCGACGCACACCCTTCCGATGACCTTCCCCAGATACACGCTGAGTGGAGGCCTCAGTCGCAGCTCCTGTTCCAGGAACTCGGCCTGGATCCGTGGGGCGGCAGTCTTCATGTCAGTCACTTCGTGGGCGACCCAGGGGTAGATCTCGATTGGCAACGACGTGATGACAGAGACGGGACCAAAGGCTCCCGCGTGGTTGGCGACCAGGATGACCGGCTCATCGCTGTCAAGGTTCTCAAGACCTCGCAAATGGGCGTTGAAAAAGAGGCGTCGGAGTATGTAGTAGAAATACCTCGATACCATCTCGGGGCTCCGAACCGGATTTTCTTACATAGACAGCCTATGCAAATAGTACCGCTGGGCAATGAGGATGTCAACAATTATGCGTGCCGCTGAAAGCGGACGCTCAGGAGGGCAGGGGTTCCTCGGCTTGCTCGTCGTGTCGCAGCATGGTTCGCAGGAGAAGGGGGACGGTAAGAAACAGCAGGAAGCAGAAAGAGATCGCCAGGAGGGGAAAAAAGCCAAGGCCTCCCCGGAGACTGCGGGCAGCAATCGCGCCTCCCACGATCCCCACGGCAATGACCGCGCCGACCTTCAACGCGCGCTGGCGCACGCGCACGAACAGCGCCGTGGTGACGCCGAGCACCGTAAAGAAATACCCCATTGCGGCGTCCCACCTGCTGAATCGTGTCCCCAGGCCTCGAAGGGCGTCCACGATCACCCCGGCGGACTGGGTCACGGTAATGAGCCACAAGCCCATGACCGGCAGGGGCAGGAGCATGAGAGAAAGCAGAATCCAATCCCTTCGAGCAACGGTGACCGCGGTGGAGGCGATCAGCCAGAGTGTGAAGGCATACAGGGCGGCAAGAAGGCCGATCTGCCACAAGGGAGCAGGTGCCCCCTGGCCGTTTAAGATGAAGGAGACGGTGCGAGCAACAGGGTCCATTGAGAGGTAACTCAAGACAAGCAGGGGCAGGACGGCGTATCCGATCCACGAATACATCCAGTTGGCACCGCCATTGCGCCAGCCCAGGAGGGCGATCACCACGATCGCCGTGAACGCGATCCCCAGAAGAAAGGGGGACCGCCATACGTGGGTAGCGAAAAGAGCAGCCACGATGAGGTGCGGCTGGCAGCCGAGAAGCGCCTCGGTCCAGCTGCCCCCGCCGTGCGCCTCGTCCAGGAGCCGGGCGATACTCCGCGCATCGCCGAAGGACCTCAGCGCGGCCCGAGCCGCCTCCCGCTCCGCCAGGCCCTGCTTCTCCAGGTCGCTCACCTTCTCTTCAAAGTGCGTGGACAGCTCGTTCATGACCCGGCGCGAAGCACGCGGGTCGAGATGCAGGCGAGTTCTCACATCGTCGAGGTAGCTCCTTACCTCTCTCTGCATCGTCGGCCTCTCACCCCTCGGTCGGCTTCATCACCAGCGCCATGGCGCTTGCGAAGCTCTGCCACATGTCGAGTTTCTTCTGCAAGAGCTCCCGGCCGCGACCGGTAATGGCATAGTAGCGCCGCTCCTGGCCGTTCGGGAGCTTTTTCCATTCTCCCTGGACAAGACCGTCGTTCTCAAGCTTCCGCAGGGCAGGATAGACGGTACCCTCCTTGAACCGGAAGTAGCCCTGGCTTCTCTCCTCGATCTCCTTGATGAGACGGTAGCCATATGTCTGGCCGTGCTCGTTGATCAGGTAAAGGAGGAGAGAGTCCGTGTTGCCGCGGAGGAGATCGGAGTCATAGGCTCGAGGGGTGTCCGCCATTGATGAATCCTTTCCAGAAAAAGGTTGCGGCCTTTTCGAGATTCTGTCAAGCGACCCTTCGCTGGTGCAGCAGTTCTCAATCTGACTGC
>PMZS01000193.1 GCA_003170115.1 Spirochaetaceae bacterium | reverse complement strand
GGCGAGGGCGAGCGAGGCCAGGGATGGCCGAGAGCGAGCCCGGCTCTGTATTCATGAACGGGGAGGGGACATGAACATCGAGCTTTTCAACAATGACGGCACCAGCCCGACGGTCATCAAGGTCGTCGGCGTGGGCGGCGGCGGAAGCAACGCCGTCAACCGCATGATCGCCATGGGATTGAAAAACGTCTCATTCGTGGCGGTCAACACGGACCAGCAGGCGCTGCACAGCTCCAACGCGGAGACCCGTTTCGCGATCGGCACGAAGCTCACCGGCGGTCTCGGCGCCGGCGGCATTCCCGAGATCGGGGAGAAGGCCGCCCTCGAGGACCAGGAGAGCGTATCGAATCTTCTGAAGGGCGCCGACATGGTTTTCATCACTGCCGGAATGGGGGGAGGGACGGGCACTGGCGCCGCCCCCGTGGTGGCGCACGTCGCGCGCCAGATGGGCGCTCTCACCGTCGCCGTGGTGACGAAGCCATTCGATTTCGAGGGCAAGCGCAAGATGCAGCTCGCCGAAGAGGGCATCGAGCGGCTGCGCCAGGAAGTCGACACGCTGATCACCATCCCGAACCAGCACCTGCTGAAGATCGCCGAGAAGCGCACGCCCATCCGGGAGGCATTCTTCATGGCGGACGACGTCCTGCGACAGGGCGTGCAGGGGATCTCCGATCTCATCACCGAGCCCGGGGAAATCAACATCGATTTCGCCGACGTGCGCACCATCATGAAGGGAAAGGGCGACGCCCTCATGGGCATAGGAATCGGGACGGGAGAGAACAGGGGCACGGATGCCGCCACCAACGCGATCAATAATCCGCTCCTGGAGGATGCCCGCGTCGAGGGGGCCAAGGGAATCCTGGTGAATGTCACGGGCGGGTTCGACTTCTGCCTCTCGGAATACGAGGAAGTTCTGAAAATCATCACGGCAAATGCGGATGACGACGCGCTGATCATTGCAGGTACATCGATCGTCGAAGCCCTCAACGACCGGCTGCGCGTCACCGTCATCGCCACGGGCTTCTCCGCCGAGAAACCCCGGCAGGCGGTTTCCGCGCCCGAGCGCGCGGAAACGGAGATCATCCCGTACGAGGAGTGGGCGGCAATGGGGAAAAGCGGCGGCCGCAAGAGCGCGGAGGAGTTTCTCATGGGGAGAAACTCCCGTGAGGCTGACCTGAGCGTGCCCACGGTGCTGCGCGAAAAGCGCATTGCCGGGCAGAAGGACTGACGGGCTCGTCGATGGAACTCCGGACAGTGGGCACCGGCACGGAGGACATTGCTCCCTTTTCCGCCTACCTCGCGGCGGAGCGGCGGCTGTCCCAGACGACGGTCGCCACTTACACATCGGAGACCCGCGCGTTCCTCTCCTTCCTCCAGAGGGAAGGCAAGAGCGCGTCCGCCGCGGGCGCGGACGACGTGAGCGCGTGGCTGGTGAGCCGCCAGGTGCAGAACATCGACGCGCGCACCCTCGCGAAGGCGGCATCGGCAATCCGCGCGTTCTTCCGCTTCCTCGTCCTGGAAGGCCGAATGGACTCGAACCCGGCCCGCCTGGTTGACGCGCCCCGCATGGCCATGCGGATCCCGCGGTACCTGGCAGCGGAGGAGATTGATGCGCTTCTCGACGCGTGCGATGCGGCGCAGCCTCTCGGGATCCGGGATCGTGCATTGTTCGAGCTGATCTATTCGTGCGGCCTGCGCGTGACAGAGGCAGTTCGTCTCACCGTGGACCGCGTGTCGCTGGAGGAGAGCGTCGTGCGCGTTCTGGGCAAGGGCTCGCGCGAGCGGCTTGTGCCGCTGGGCGAGCGGGCAAAGCGGGAGCTGCGGCGATACCTCGCGGAGGCCCGTCCCGCGGCCGCGGGTCGCAAACCCGTGAGCGTCCTGTTCCTCGGCCGCGGCGGACGGATGCTTTCACGCAAGACGGTCTGGAAGATTTTCAAGCGCCTGGCGCAGCACGCGGGGCTGGAGGGGAAGGTCCACTCTCTGCGGCACTCCTTTGCCACCCACCTTCTGCAGGGCGGCGCCGACCTCCGGTCCGTTCAGGAGCTCCTCGGTCACGCGGACATCGGAACCACGCAGATCTACACTCACGTGAGCCAGGAGATCCTGAAGCGGACCCACGAGGAGTTTCATCCCCGTGGCGGCAGTGACAGGGGAGAGCGCGATTGAAAGCCGCGCGGACTATTCTGCCGTTGAACTCTGTCATGGATGTACATGATCGGCTCTGTCTTCTGGGGCTTTCCCATGTCGAATTCCTGCGGCCGAAGGAGAAGCTCCTGCTTGTGGAGATGCTGGGAGGCCCGGCCCGCCTTTTCGAGCTTCCCCTGGCGGAGATCGCCCGTCTGGCGGGGAGGAGTCTCATTACGCGGCTGTGGCGCCCCGACGAAATCCTGCGCTCCGCAGAGGCGACACGCGCCCGCTTGACCCGTGAGGGGATGCGCAGCATCTTCTATTGGGATTCCGAATACCCGCCGAAGCTTCGCGAGATCTACGATCCGCCCGTGACGCTTTTCATTCGTGGATCGCTTCCAGACAGAGATGTGACGCTCGCGGGAATCGTGGGCACGCGTTTTCCGACGGGCGCGGCCCGTGCGGCGGCTTTCCGGCTCGGCTTTGACCTCGGTCGGAACGGGATCTGCGTGGTCTCGGGGCTGGCACGCGGTATCGACAGGGAAGCACACGAAGGGTGTGAGCAGGCGGAAGGGCGTTCGGTCGCCGTGCTGGGAAACGGCATCGACCTCATCTACCCCTCTTCCAGCCGGGCCGCAGCCATGGCCTTGCTCCTTCGTGGGGGGGCAATCGTCAGCGAGTACCCGCCGGGAATCCCGGCGTTGCGCTACCACTTCCCCGCACGGAACAGGATTATCAGCGGGTTGTGCCGCGGGGTGGTCGTCGTGCAGGCACCCGAGCGTTCCGGCGCGTTGATCACGGCGGAGCACGCGCTGCAGGAGGGCCGGGACCTGTGGGTCCACGCGGACGGGATGACGGGAACCGCGGGGGCGGGAACCCGGCAGCTCGCCGAGTCGGGAGCCCCCGTGATCCGCGACTCGGCGAAGATCTTGAGCGAGTGGGGCGTTGCCCCTCGGGCCCCTGAGCATGGAAGCCCATACGCGCAGCTCCCCGAGGGGGAACGGCTGGCCATGATGATGAAGGAAGAAATCAGCGGAGCCTGTGCACAGCGCGGGGGCGAGACATATTGGAGAACATGATGCACGAAAGCGATCCGCGGGATGCCGTGGAAGAAGAGAAGCAGACACAGAGTCCCGCCGCAGTCGCGGGGAGCACCGGCAAGCCGCCCGCGGCGAAGCGAACGCCGCGGGCAACCCCGGCACGGCGAAAGAAGCAAGTCCTCCTCATTGTAGAGTCGCCCGCAAAGGGCAAGACCATCGAAAAGTACCTCGGGAAGGGGTACACGGTGGCCGCCTCCATGGGACACCTCATCGACCTTCCGAAGTCGCGGCTTGCAATCGACGTCGGCGACACGTTCGAGCCGGAGTACATCACCGTCCGGGGCAAGGCGAAGATCCTCAAGGACTTGAAACAAAAGGCCCGGCAGGCGGACACGATCCTGCTCGCGTCGGATAATGATCGCGAGGGAGAGGCCATTTCCTTCCACTTGCGCAACGCGCTGCAGGGCGGAAGGACGAATCCGGATATCCAGAGAATCACCTTCAATGAAATCACGCCAAAGGCGATCCGTGAGGCGGTGGCTCACCCGGGTGAAATCGACATGTCCAAGGTCAACGCGCAGAAGGCGCGCCGGATCCTGGACCGGATCGTCGGGTATTACCTGTCACCCCTGCTGTGGAAGAAAGTGAAGAACGGCCTGTCCGCGGGGCGAGTGCAGTCAGTCGCGCTTCGGCTGATCTGCGAGAGGGAGGCCGAGATTGAGGCCTTCCTCCCCGAGGAATACTGGAGCCTGGACGCGGAGCTTCGCAAGGGCAAGCAGGTGTTCATGGCCCAACTGGCATCCCTCGCCGGCGAAAAGCCGGTCCTGGGCTCCGAGTCGGCCACGCGGGCGGTCATCGAGGAGCTGAAGGACGAGGGATTCAAGGTCGCCGAGGTGAGGGTGACGGAGAAAGTATCGCGACCCCGGCCGTCTTTCACCACATCCACCCTCCAGCAGACGGCGGCAAACAGGTTCGGTTTTACGGCGCGCAAGACCATGCAGATTGCCCAGGGCCTCTACGAAGGCGTGAACATAGGCGCCCAGCGGCTCGGGCTCATCACCTACATGCGTACGGATTCCACGAGGATTTCGGAGAGCGCCCTGACCGAGGCGCGCGAGTTCATCGCCAAGGAGTATCCCGGCGAGCTTCCCGCGGAGCCGATCGTGTACGCGGCCGCCAAGGGAGCGCAGGACGCGCATGAAGCCATCCGGCCCACGTATGTCACCCGCACACCGGCGGAGCTGAAGAAGCATCTCACCTCGGAGGAGTTCCGCCTGTACTCCATCATCTGGGAGCGATTCGTGTCCTCGCAGATGAACCCCTCGAAGGCGAGCACGACAACCGTCGATTTCTCCGCGGGACGGTGCGTGTTCAGGGCCTCCAGCACGAAGGTCGTGGAGAAGGGCTTCCAGAAGGCACTTGCTCTTCTCGCCTCGAAGGAGCAGACGAAGGCGCTGCCGGCCTTCCAACCCGGCGAGGAAGTGGAGCGGCTGAAGTTTCACCCCGAGCAGCATTTCACCATGGGGCCTTCCCGGTTCACGGATGCCACAATTGTGAAGACACTGGAGGAGAAAGGAATCGGCCGGCCGTCCACGTACGCGCCCATCATCTCGGTTCTTCTCGACCGTTACTACGTGGTGCGCAAATCCCGTCAGCTCATCCCGACGATTCTCGGCAAGATAATCAACGACATGCTCAGCAAGTCATTCCCCGAGCTCCTGGATCCGAGCTTCACCGCCGCCATGGAGCTGAAGCTGGACGAAGTGGAGGAAGGGAAGTCCGACTGGCAGACAATGATCCGCGACTTCTACGGACCCTTCCAGGGCAAGGTGACTTCCGTCCAGGAAACCCTCGAATCCGTGAAGGGCGTCATGGACGAGAAGACCGACGTGCTCTGCGACGTGTGTGGACGGCCCATGGTGAAGAAGCTCGGCCGTTACGGGTTCTTCATCGCGTGCACCGGCTTTCCAGAGTGCAGGAACACGAAGCCCGTCCCGCTGGCCGCCTGCCCCCGCCCCGGCTGCGGGGGACAGATCGTGGCGCGCAAACGCAAACGCGGCAGGGGCCGCGAGTTCTACGGCTGCACGAACTACCCGACCTGCGACTTCGTGACCTACTTCAAGCCCACCGATTCCCCGTGCCCCAAGTGCGGCTATTTCCTGGTGGAAAAAGAGGACCGGCAGCGCGGCACGTACAAGTCGTGCATCAACCCCGAGTGCGACTATCTCCATACCAAGGAGGCGGACGACCAGAGTGCGTGAAGCATCCGTGGATCACCGACAGCACGACTCGTACCTGGTCTATCTCGGCGCCGTGCGCCACCTCTCTCCCCACACGCTGGAGTCCTACGGGAAGGACCTGGAGAAGTACGAGCAGTATATGGGGAAGGGGGGCACCGCGCCGGAAAGCGCCGGTGTCGCGGACGCGCGCGGGTTCGTTGCCTGGCTGACAGGTCAGGGTCTCTCACCCCGGTCCATCAACCGAATGGTATCCGGCGTGCGGGGATGGTATCGGTTCCTGGAACGCCGCGGCCAGGTTGCCGGCAACCCCTTCGCGGAGATCCGCAGCCTGCGCACGGAAAAGCGCCTGCCCTCGTTTCTCTTCGAAGAGGAAATGGCGCGGCTTGTGGAGATGCCCAGCCACGAGCCCTGTGCGGATGGAGAGCAGTTCTGGAAGTTGCGCGACAGTGCGGTCCTGGAAACCTTGTACTCCACGGGGTGCCGCATCTCGGAGCTGGTGTCCCTTGACCTGCGCGACGTGGACCTGAAGAACCACACGGCCCGGGTCATGGGCAAGGGCGCGAAGGAACGCAATCTCTTCCTTGGCGCGGCCGCGGTGGAAGTGCTGCGTTCGTACATGACCCTGCGGCCGTTTCACGCTCGCCCTTGCGCCCCCGCCGCGGCGAAGCCGCGGATTACGGGCGCCGCAGCGAAGGAATCGGCGAACGCGCTTTTCATCAACCATCGGGGTGGACGGGTCACCGACCGTGGAGTGAGGTTCATCCTGGGCGAATACCTCGCACGGGCGAACCTTGGCAAGCGCGTGACTCCGCACACTTTCCGCCATTCGTTCGCCACGCATCTGCTCGACCGGGGGGCGGACATTCGCGCCGTGCAGGAGCTGCTCGGCCACGCGAGCCTGTCCACCACGCAGGTGTACACGCACGTGGGCATGGAAAGGCTGAAGAAGGTCTACAGGAGGGCGCACCCGCATGCAATCTGAAAAGATCACGAGCACGACGGTGATCGCCGTACGACGCGGCGCGGCCGTCGCCATGGCCGGTGACGGCCAGGTCACCATGGGCGCCACGGTGATGAAGACGAATGCCCGCAAGATCCGCCGCATCTATGACGGCAAAGTGCTCGTCGGGTTCGCCGGCGCCACGGCGGATGCCTTCACCCTCTTCGAACGCTTCGAGGGCAAGGTGAAGGAGTATGGCGGCGACATCACGCGCGCCGCGGTCGAACTGGCAAAAGACTGGCGGACGGACAGGATCCTGCGCCGCCTGGAGGCCCTCCTGCTGGTCGCGGACAAGAAAGTCACATTCCTGATCTCGGGCACGGGGGACGTGATCGAGCCGGACGAAGGGGTGATCGCCATCGGGTCGGGTGGCAGCTTTGCGTATGCCGCGGCCCGGGCGTACCTGGACGCATCCGAGCTCGGAGCCCGGGACATTGCGGAACGGTCCCTGCGCATTGCCGCGGGAATCTGCATTTATACGAACGGCGAAATTGTCGTGGAGGAGCTCGCATGAGCGCGGCCAACAGCCCGGCCAAAGGCGCGGAGCTTACTCCGCGTGAGATCGTCTCCGAGCTGGACAAATATATCATCGGGCAGGACAAGGCCAAGAAGGCAGTTGCCATCGCCCTGCGCAACCGCACCAGGCGCCTGAGGCTGCCAGAGGAGCTCCGCGACGAGGTGGCGCCCAAGAACATCATCATGATCGGCCCCACCGGCGTGGGNNTACGTGGGCAGGGACGTGGAGTCAATGGTCCGTGACCTCGTGTCCGTGGCCGTGTCCATGGTGAAGGCGGAGCTGTCGGAAGAGGTGCGCCACGAAGCGGAAAAACGCGCGGAGGAAGCCCTCCTCGACCTGCTCCTGCCCGGCGTGCACAAGGGCGCACGGCGGCAGGGCGGCGACGAGTCCGTGGAGGTGGAGAGTGTCGAGACCCCGTCCGCGCCGGTATTCGCCGGCTCCACGCCCGCGGAACCCTCGGCGGACCAGGCCGCGGTGCGCGGTACCCGGGACAAGATGAGAGACATGCTTTCCCGCGGTGCCCTGGACGAGCGCCTGGTGGAAGTGAGCGTGACGAAGTCCGCCATGCCGGTGATGGAGATCTTCTCAGGCGCCTCCATGGAGGACATGGAGCTGAACTT
>PMZS01000306.1 GCA_003170115.1 Spirochaetaceae bacterium | reverse complement strand
GGCACGGCTGGAGGGTTTCGGCCCGGAGCGGTGGGTGGCGCGCGCGCGGCGCGTTGAGGTGACCTCCCGCGGCTTCCAGGGTCCCGTGTGGGCATTCCGTGCCGAGGCGCGAGACTGGATGCACCGTGCGGTCTCACGGGTGGGCTACCCGGCTTCCGCGCTTCTTGAAGCGCTCCTGATCGGTGCGCGGGAGGACGTGCCCGGGGACCTCTACAACGGATTCATGCGCACCGGCAGTCTGCATATACTCGCCTTGAGCGGCTTGCATGTCACCGTTCTGTACGGAATCGTGGCCGGTCTTCTCTGGTTCCTGCGGACGCGCTGGCAGAAGTTCCTGGTGGCGACGCTGGTCCTGCTGTTCTACCAGTTCCTGGCCGGGTTCATGCCATCCCTTCTTCGCGCGACGGTCATGATCGTCCTCGGTGGGATCGCCTCGCTCCTGGACCGGGATGGCGAAACCATCAACGTGCTCGCCCTTTCGGGAATCGTCCTCCTCCTGATCGATCCCTTCCAGGCATTCACCTTGTCCTTCCAGCTCTCGTTCCTTGCGCTCGCCGGGATTCTCGGGATCGGCGCCCTGCTGCAGCGGCCGCTGACTCCGCACCTCCCCCGTTTCCTCCTCGTGGCGTTCGCGATGTCAGCGGGCGCACAGGCGGCGACGCTCCCCCTGGTGATCGCCCGGTTCGGCTCATACTACCCGTCCGGCCTCGTGGCAAGTCTCGTCCTGGTCCCGCTGACCACTGGATACCTCTGGGCGGGCCTTGCCTGGCTGCCCCTCTCGATCCTTCCCTGGCCCGGGCTCCACGATCTGTGCGCCCGGCTCTTCGCACTGTTCTACCAGATCATCCGGGCAAGCGCGGACGTGCTCTCCCGCGTTCCCGGCCTGACGTTCGCGCCATCCCTCGCGCCGTGGCTGGCTTTGTGCGCGGGGCTTGCCGTAGTGCTCGCGGCCACGATTCTTCCATTGAAGCGCAGGGCGGCATGAATCCGGATTCGCCCGCGGACATCCGTGCCCTGCTGGAGGAAAGAGGACTCGCGCTGAAGAAGCGCTGGGGCCAGAATTTCCTGGTGAACCGCGGCGCCCGCCAGCGCCTGATCGAAATCCTCGGGCCGCGGTCCCACGAGACGGTATGGGAGATCGGGCCGGGGCTCGGGTCCATGACGGAAATGCTCACCAGGGCCTCGGCACGGGTCATCGCATTCGAGCTTGATCGGGGCCTGTGCCGCTACCTCGAAGATACCCTGCGGGGAGTCACGGCCTTCACTCTCGTTCCGGGCGATTTCCTCGACACGTGGAAGAGCATCATGGAAGAGCAGGGGGCGCCGGACCGCATCCTGGGCAACCTGCCGTACAGCTCGGCATCTCTCATGATCGCCGACATCATTGAGTCGGGAGTGCGCCCGACCCGCATGGTCTTCACGGTCCAGAGGGAGCTTGCCGACCGCATGGCTTCGCCGCCGGGACGGAAGAGTTACTCGTCATTCTCCGTGCTCTGCCAGACCTGCTTCAACGTGACGGGCAGGGGAGACCTGCAACCGGGGAGCTTCTATCCCGTGCCTGATGTTGTTTCTTCCATAGTGGAGATGACGCCGGCGCCGGGCGCCCCGGAGGGTGAGGTCCTCAAGGTGTTCTCCGGCCTCGCGCGCGTGTTCTTCTCATCCCGGAGAAAGACGATCCGCAATAACGTGAAGGATGGAGCGGTCCTGGGGGCGCTGGCGGAGGAAGGCATCGACCTGGGCCTCCGGGCCGAACAGATCGCGCCGGAGGTTTTCGTGCGGCTTGCGCGCCGGCTTACAGGATCTTCATCTCCTTGAGCGTGGCCTGGAGGGACTCCCGGTTTTTCGGGGCCATGGCGCACATCGGCAGCCGGTAGGTTTCGGCGATCATCCCCTTCATTGCCAGTGCCGCCTTGATCGGGATCGGGTTGGTCTCAATGAAGAGCGCCTTGAAGAGGGGAAGCAGGTCATAGTGCATTTTCCGCGCGGCATTCCAGTCGCCTTTCAGCGCCGCGCCCACGAACCGTGACATCTCCCGGGGGACGAGATTGCTCGCCACGGAGATCACTCCCATGCCGCCCAGCGCCATGAGGGGGAAGACCAGGTTGTCATCGCCCGAAAGCACGGTGAACTCCGGGGGCTTGTGAGCAATGAGGTCCATCATCTGGCCGATGTCCCCGCTTGCTTCCTTCACGGCAACAATGTTTTTATGCCGGGCGAGCTCCAGCATTGTGGGATTGTCAATGTTTTTTCCCGTGCGGCCCGCGATGTTGTACACGATCATGGGCAGATCCACCGCATCCGCTATTGCGCGGAAATGTCCGAGAAGTCCCTGGGTGGTCGGCTTGTTGTAGTACGGCGTGACCTGGAGCGTGGCGTTCGCGCCGGCCTCTTTTGCGTCCTTTGCGTAATGAATGGCCTCGGAGGTGGAGTTCGAGCCGGCTCCCGCGATAACGGGCACCCTTCCCCGGACCTGCTCCACCACGGTCCTGATGACACGCTTGCACTCATCGCCATCCAGGGTCGGACTTTCGCCGGTGGTGCCCACGGGGACAAGGCCGCTCACGCCGCCCTCGATCTGTGCGTCCACGAGCCTCCGCAGCGCCTTTTCGTCCAGAGCTCCGTCAGCGGTCATCGGTGTGACCAACGCCGTGTATACTCCCTCGAGCCTCATGCGCCCCTCTCTCCCTGCAGGATGTCGTGGATGAAATCGTTGACCTCGAAAAGGCCCTTTTTACCGGAAAGCCATTCCGCCGCCCGCACGGTCCCAAGCGCGAAGCCCCCGCGGCTGCGTGCCCGGTGAGTAAGCTCGATCGTGTCGTAGGTGGAATCCAGGAGAAGCGTGTGGGTGCCCGGTTCCTCTCCGCCGCGGACGGAGGCGAAGTGAAGCTCATCAGGCTCCGGCGCCCGATCCAGCCGCTCCGTGACGACCTTTGTCTTTCGCACGCTCCTGCCCGTCACGATCCGGGCAAGTGTCAGCGCGGTCCCCGAGGGGCTGTCCTTCTTGCGCTTGTGATGGACTTCCCAGCCCAGGAGGTCGTACTCGGGGCAGGGGTTGGCAAGCTCAACAGCCGCGGCGGCAAGTGCGAAGAACAGATGCGCGCCGATGGAGAAATTGCTCCCATACAGGTAGCCGATCTTTCCGTCGTCCAGGATCTTTTTCAGCTCGTCCAGCTTTGCGAACCATCCCGTCGTTCCCACGACGGCGCTGAGGCCGGTCCGGACACAGGCGCGCGCGTTTTCCAGCACTGCCTCCGCATGGGAAAACTCTATGGCGATGTCGGAAGCGCGGGCGATTGTGTCCGTGAGCTTTTTCGCGTCCGCGCCCTGTTGAACAGGGTCGATGCGCGCCGAGACCTCGTGTCCCCGGTCACGCAGGACCTTCTCCACCTCGCGCCCCATGCTCCCGTAACCGATGATCGCGACTTTCATGGTGAGGCGATACTACTATTTCCCCAGGGACTGCACCAGCGTGACCACGGAGGTGTTCACCACGTCGTCCACGGAGCAGCCGCGTGAGAGATCGCTCACCGGCTTCGCGAATCCCTGGAGGAAAGGGCCGTAGGCCTCGGCGCCGGCGAATCTCTGGACGAGCTTGTACCCGATGTTGCCGCTCTGGAGGTCCGGGAAGATCAGCGTGTTGGCCTTGCCGGCAACCGGGGAGCCAGGCGCCTTCTTTGCGGCAACGGATGCCACAAGGGCCGCGTCCGCCTGCATCTCTCCGTCCACGACGAGCTTCGGGTTCCTCTGCTTCACGAGGTTCAGCGCGCTCACCACCTTGTCCACCAGGGCGTGGCTCGCGCTTCCCTTCGTGGAGAAGGAGAGCAGGGCCACCAGCGGCTCGGCCTTAAGGAACGTGCGGCAGGACTCGGCGGATGAAAGGGCGATGTCGGCAAGCTGCGCGGGCGTCGGGTCAGGGACGACCGCGCAGTCGGCAAAGATCATGTGACCCTCCACTCCCCATTTGGTGCCCGGCAGGTACATGACGAAACAGGAGGAGGCGGTGGTGATGCCGGGCGCGGTCTTCACGATGGTGAGGGCCGCCCGAAGGACCTTTGCCGTCTCACTGTCGGCGCCGGACACCATTGCGTCGGCCCGGCCCTTGCGCATCATCATTGCGCCCCAGTGCTGGGTGTCGCCCATGAAGACCTTCTCAGCATCCTCGTGGGAGATCCCCTTACTCTTGCGAAGCTCGAAATAATCGTCGACGTATTCCCTCTTCAGGGGCGACGTGGCGGGATCTTCCACGTTCAGGCCCGAGAGGCTCACTCCCTGCTTTTTCGCTTCCGCCTCGATCTGGGATTTTTGTCCAAGAAGGGTCACCTCAGCCGCCAGCCTCTCGTCCAGGATGATCCGCCCCGCCTTGAGCGTGCGGCTCTCGTATCCTTCAGGGAGGACGAGCTTCCGGGGATTGGCCTTTGCCTTCGCGCGCATCTCTTCTATAAAGTTCATTGCCAGGCTCCTTTCACTGCGACGTACTCGGCGCATTTTAGGAATGACACGGGATTGACGCGGGCCAGTATAGTATAATCGCGCCCATGACTGTAGGGGTGTACGGACTGGGAAGGTTTGGTTCGTTCTGGGCGGAGATGCTCGCGCGGTCCGTTCCCGTCTGCGCGTATTCCCGCTCGCCGGACAGATCGACTCCTGCGGGCGTGAGGCGGGTGGGGGAGGATGAGGTCCTTGCCCAGCCCGTGGTAATCCTGTGCGTTGCCATCTCCGCCATGGAGGAAGTACTCCAGAGGAGCCGCGGGCGGCTTGCACGCGAGATCCTCGTGATGGACACCTGCTCGGTGAAAACGCATCCCGTGAGCCTCATGGAGCGCCTGCTTCCCGCCACGGCCTCGATCCTCGGCACGCACCCCATGTTCGGTCCGGATTCCGCCTCCGGGGGCGCCGCGGGCCTGCCGATGATTCTCTGCCCGGTGCGGATCGCCGCCCGCGAGCTGGAGAAGTGGCGCGCGTTCTTCTCCTCCCTGGGGCTTTCGGTATCCCTCATGACCCCCGACGACCACGACCGGGAGGCTGCGTTCACGCAGGGGGTGGCCCATTATATCGGACGGGTGCTTTCGGACCTCGGCGTGCGCCGCTCCCCGATCGGCACGGTGGGGTACAACAAGCTTCTGGAGATCGTGGAACAGACCTGCAACGATCCCCTCCAGCTCTTCCTGGACCTTCAGCGGTACAACCCGCACACCCGGGAGATGCGCGCCCGGCTGGAAAAGTCCCTCCAGGCGGTCATGGCATCCATCGACGGTTGACAGGTTCCCAGGGCATGGATAGGCTCAATTCCATGGCGGAAGTACGTATCAAGGACATCGACGAGCAGGAAATCGACACGATCCTCGCGGAGGACATCGATTTTGAAGGCCACTTGACCTTCAAAAAACCCCTCATGATCAAGGGCAAGTTCAAGGGAGAGATCAAGTCCACCAGCACCCTTCACATCGGGGAGAAGGCCTTCGTGGAAGCCACCACCGAGGCGGCCATCGTCTCATCCAAGGGCACGCATAAGGGCGACATCGTCGGCCACTCCCGTGTCGAGCTTTTCTCCACCGCGCAGGTGGAGGGGGACATCAGCACTCCGGATTTCGTCGTGGAAAGCGGCTGCAAGTTCAATGGCTTCTGCAACATGGGAGGAGTCCCTCGGAAGCCGTCCCAGCAGCCCGCTGCTGCACAACAGTCAGCGCCGAGGCCCGCTCCCCAGGCCGCAATCCAGCCTGCTCCTCAGGCTGCCGCGCCGCATGCCGCGCCCCAGCAGCATCAGGGTTCGCCCCAGGCGCCCCAGGCGTCCCCGCCGCCGCAGAACCAGCAGCATAACCAGCAACAGAGTCAGCAAAAACCGGGCGCTCCTTCGACGGGGTCAGGAGGCCCGCAGAAATGAGGTTCCGGGCCGCCTCAGCCGCGCTCATTCTCGCTGCCATTGTCTCGGCGCAGCTTTTCGCCCAGGACAAGCCGGACGCGCTCGAGCTCTACCGGGCCAACAAGTTCGTGGACGCAATCAAGGTCACACAGCAGGAGCTGGCCGTATCGCCCAACAACATCGACTCCTGGGTCGTCATGGGTTGGAGCTACCTTCGACTTCAGCAGTACCCGGATGCGCTGGCGGCCGGGCAGAAGGCGGTGGCCCTCAACCCTAACGATCCCCGGGTCATCCAGATCCTCGGGGAAGCCGACGTGTTCCTCGGCAAGATCGACGATGCCCTCAAGAATCTGCAGGAATACGTTGCGCTCCGCCCTGGAGGGGACCGGATCGGGCGCGTGTACTGGCTGATGGGCGAATGCTA
>PMZS01000263.1 GCA_003170115.1 Spirochaetaceae bacterium | reverse complement strand
CTGGATCAAGGAGTCCGCGGAGCTGCTCCCGGAGGCCCTCCGCGCGTTGGAGACCAGGGACCTGGAGCTCCTGGGGGAAACGGCACGGCGCAGCTACAGCCTCATGCACGGCGCCATCCTCGGCGCACAGCCGCCCCTGCTGTACTGGCTGCCCGCAACCGTGGCGGTGATTCACGCCTGCGCGGCGATGAGGGCAGCGGGGGTCNNCGATCGATGCGGGTCCCCAGGTGAAGATTCTCTGCCTCGCGAAGGACGTGGATGCCATCGTCGGCAGAGTGGGATCCCTCGGGGGCGGCATCCAGACCTTGCTCTGCCGGCCCGGACCCGGGCTGCGGTACGGGCCGCATTTCCCTTGAGCCGGGTGCGCCTCACCGTGCCCGGCAACATCCTCCTGCTCGGCGAGTACGCGGTGCTGGAAGAAGGCGGGTGGGGACTCGCCATGGCCGTGGGCACCCGGGTGCGTCTGGAGGCATCCCCCGCCCGAAGCCTTGTCATCGAGGCCGTGTGGTCCGGCAGCCCGATCTCCTGGACACCGAAGCGTCGGGGCGAAAGCCCGCTCATCGATGCCGCGGTGGACGTTGTGTCCGAGCGGCTCGGCAGGTCGTGCGCGGCGAAGGTTTTTCTCGATTCCTCCGATTTCTTTTCCCGCGATGGCAGGAAAGCCGGTCTTGGCTCGAGTGCCGCGGTGAGCGTGGCGCTTGTCTGCGGCCTTCTGGAGTCGGCCGGCGAGGATTCCGCGGCACGCGGACCGGAGGCGGAGCTGCTGGCCTTGCGGGCGCACCGACGGGCCCAGGGTGGCCGGGGCAGCGGGTACGACATCACGACATCATTCCATGGAGGAACAGGCCTCTTCCGCGGCGGCGCCTCGCCGGTGTGGGACCCGTGTACCCTGCCCGGCGACCCTCGAGTGCTCCTTTTTGCCGGCCCCGCGCCCGTTTCCACGGCGGATGCAGTTGCCAGGTATTTGACGTGGAAGGAGCGCAATCCAGCCGCGGCGCGGGACTACCTGCGCGAGTCGAGCAACGCCATCCTTTCATTCGTTCAGGCCGGCTTCGATGCCCGGTCCCTGCTCTGGTTCAGCGCCTGCCGGGAGCTGGGCATCGAGCTGGGCAGCGCCATCGGAGTTCCCGCGGAAGTGCCTGTCCCGCCGGGGCTCGACCCGAAATGGTGCAAGGCGGTGGGCGCGGGCAATGAGCTGGGGCTCTGCCTTCTCCCTCCCGGCGCGCAGACGCCGCCGGACCTTGAAGGCATTCGTCTCGTTTTGCGGGCGGACACGGGTGTGACATGGGGGGAATAGGCCGCTCCTCCGGCAAGCTGATCCTGTTCGGCGAGCATGCCGCCGTGTACGGCCACCCGGCCGTGGGTATGTCGCTGCCCGAGGGCACCACCGTGCGCCTCGGAGCGATGATGCCGGAGTGGGGCCTGGACTCGATCCCGCGGGAGGACCGCGACGGAGTCAGGGAGATATTGTCCGGTCTGGAGAAGGCCATTCCCGGTCTCACGTCGCACGGGCGGTGCGCCGTACAGATAGAATCCGCGGTGGCGCGAAAAGCCGGCTTCGGAAGCTCCGCCGCTCTCTGCGGAGCATTCGCCCGGGCCGCTCTCGCGCATGCGGGGGCGGGCGAGGAAATCGACGGGGAGGTCATCAGAGCCTGGGAGCTGGCGCACGACGCGGAGCGCATCTTCCACGGTACGCCCTCGGGCGTGGACACGGGGCTTTCCCTGCTGGGCGGAATGTGCGTGCTGCGACCCCGGCCCGGGGGGCTTCCCGCATACCGGCGGGTCCCAGGCAGCGCGTTGCATCTCGTCGTGGGCGCCGTGCCCCGGGATGCGGCCTGCGCGGCCCTTGTCGGCGGCCTTGCCGTACGCGTGAAGTCCGGAGACAAGCGGGCCCGTGCCTCGATCGACACGCTGGGAGGCATCGCGGCCGAAGCGGCCCATGCTTTTCAGTCAGGTGCGGCGCGTATCGTGGAGGTTCTCGGCGATCTCGCCGGCAGGGCGATGGATCAGCTTCGCTCGCTGGGATTGAGCACGCCGGAGCTGGATCGATTGCTTGAAACGGCGGGGGCAGCCGGATCCCTTGGCGGCAAATTGAGCGGCGCGGGCGGGGGCGGCGCGTTTTTCGCGATCGCGCGGGACAAGCCGTCAGCCCTTCTCATCGTCTCCCGGCTTGAAGCCGTGGCGGCGGAAGCGGGAATCGTTCTTACCGTTCCCCCGCGCGTCATCCTGGCCTGAGGCCCTCGGCGCGCTCGAAGGACTCCACGGATGCGGCCAGCGCCGGCTCAAGCCACACGGTGCCCCGCCGGAGGTCGGCCGTGGTGCGTGACCCCGTGAGGAGCATGACCGTGCGCAGCGTCTTTTCAAGGCGACGGAATGTTTTCACCACGCCCTCGGCGCCTCCCGCGGTCACCGCGCGGATCGCGGGGAGTGCCATACCGGCCAGGGCGGCGCCCATGGCCACCGCCTTTGCCGCGTCCATGCCGGACCTCACGCCGCCGGAAGCGAGCACACGGTCCCTGCCCGTGCGGCAGGCAGCCAGAAGCACGGCGGTGGGAACGCCCCAGTCGGCGAACTCGGCCGCCGCCGCGCGCGCTTCCCTGGGAAGCCGGTAGGATTCGACGGTGATCCAGTTGGTGCCGCCCGCCCCGGCCAGGTCCACATAGGCCGCGCCGGCGCGCAGCAGCTCCCGCACGAGAGAAGGCACGATCCCGAAACCGGTCTCCTTCACGATCACCGGCAGCGGGCTTTGCTCGCACAGCCGTGCGATCGCCTGCTTCAGGCCTCGAAAATCCCTGTCTCCTTCCGGCTGGAACAGCTCCTGGCCGGCGTTCAGGTGAACGACGATTGCCTGGACCTCCAGCCGCTGGACGAGGGACATGAGCGTCGGGATGTCGCCGTCGCGCACCTGCACGGCGCTGATATTCGCCAGCACGGGGACATCGGGAGCCAGCGGCTTGACGTGGAAGTGCGGGAAAAGCGCGGGGTTTTCCAGAAGCACGCGGATGGAGCCCAGGCCGACGGGAATGCGCAGCTCCTGGGCCGCCGTGGCGAGCAGGCGGTTGGCCTTGAATCCCCCCTCGGAGCCCCCGGTCATGCAGGAGATGAAAAAGGGCAGCGCCACTCTTGCGCCGAGGAACGTCTCAGTGGTGTCCAGCTCGTGCTCTGCGATCTCGGGGAGGGCATCATGCGCGAAGCGCACACCCTGGAATCCGGCTCCTCCCCCCTCAACCCGGAACCGCGACGGATCCGTGCAGATCGTCAGGTGTTTCTCTTTCCTCGCCCCGGTTTGCGAGCCCCTGTGCCGTGCTGAACTCGTACTCACGATATCCATCCTTGCGTATGCCGGAAAGCAGGAAAGTATCCGGCGGGACCTGGGCGTTTTCCATGAGGCGCGCGTGCAGCTCGGGCTGCACGGGGCCGGCCGCCCAGGCCTCGTACTCCTCGAAGCTCGCGGTGCGCGCGGAGCTGAACACGTTGCCCAGCCGCCACCGGGCGATGACCTCCGCTGCCGACGGGGCGATGCGCGCCTGAAGGATCACCATTGTGTTGCCCGAGCCGTACGAGGCCAGGAGGATCTTCCTTCCGGCGATCCCGCTGCCCAGCGCACGGAACCGGTCCTCCAGAAGGAACGCCAGTGCGGCGGTGAGCGAGCCGGCATACAGGTTGCCGATCCGTGCCAGGGGGTCGATCGCCGCCGCGAAGCTCTTCTCCGCCAGCACGGCGCGGGTCTTCTGCGCGTCGTATCCGAGCACCTTTTCGAAGAGCTTCTCCATGGCGCTTTCAGGCATGTTGCGGAACGGGGTATGAAGCACGAAATAATCGGTGTCCAGGAGCGCGTTCTCCGGCCTGGTCCCCGAACGGGCGCAGAAGTCCAGGAAGGCCGCTTCGAGGCTCTCCGAGTAGCAGCGCATCGAGTAGCTGCCGTTCACTCGTGCCGTGATCGACCCCAGAGGGCGGAAGAAATCGTCCACGTCCGCGGAACAGTAGCCGACGGTGGAGAGGTCCAGCTCGAGCAGGCGGGGTGAGCTCTGCACGTGAAGGGCAACCGCACCCGCGCCCTGCGTAATTTCCGCCGTCGACTCCGTCTCGTAGCGCGCCACATCCGAGCTCACCACGATCCCGGAATCAGCGGGTCTGCCGCCCGCGGCGAGCATTGCGGCCACGCTCAGGAGTGCCATCGTCCCGCCGGCGCAGGCGTGCTGGACCTGGAAGCTGGACAGCGAGCCCGGCAGGTCGATCCCGGCGCGCTGCAGCATGCCCTGCGCGTACGCCGAGACCGGTTTCGAATGATCGACGCCCGTTTCGGTGCCCACCGCGAGATGGCGCACGTTCTTCACGTCGATCCCCGCATTCTGGAGGACGAGAGTTCGTATGGCAGACGCGGCCAGCGTGGCGCAGTCTTCCCAGATCTCGGGGAACCGTATCGCCTTCTGGCCCGTGACACGGC
This sequence comes from Spirochaetaceae bacterium, assembly GCA_003170115.1. GTDB lineage: Bacteria > Spirochaetota > Spirochaetia > SZUA-6 > Fen-1364 > Fen-1364. Next base: position 5,738 of record PMZS01000263.1, on the reverse strand, counting down.
AGGCGCGCTCGAGGTGCCGGACCAGACGGGGGTTGAGGCGGACACGCCGCTGCACGAGGTTTTCCAGATCGATGACGGGCGGGGGCACGTACAGACCGATGTCGCTGATACCGACCGCGCTGATCACTTCTGGCATTGAAGCCTCCGGCTGCATATCGATGCTCTTTCAATCATGAGTGTATCACAAGGTAACATGATGCGTGGAGGGAGTCCATGCTCCCGGCGGGCCCGGATTTTCGTATCTTCTCACGCATGAAACTCATTGCACGCATTCTGGGGATTGCAATCCTGGCGGTGCTGACCGTGCCGGTCTTCGCGCAGAACACCGGGCAGGCGATATCCCTTATGAGCGCAGGCAAAGCCTACGCCTCCTACTTTTCCGCTGCCGCGGGGCCAGGGCGGAAGCCGGGAATCGTCCTTGTGCACTCGTTCAACGGCCTGGAGCAGGGCTACAAGGACCTCGTCGACAGGTTCGCCGCCGACGGGTTCGTCGTCCTGGCGGTGGGCTGGCAGACCTTTGAGAAGAGCCCGAGTGACGCGGTGGTGGAACAGATTGTCCGTGATGCCGTCGCCGTGCTGAAGGCACGAAGCGACGTGGATCCCGCGAAGCTGGGGCTCACGGGGTTCTGCGCCGGCGGGAGGTACACGATGCTGCTTCTCCCCGCTGTCTCCGACTTTGCGGCGGGCGTCGCATGGTACGGCTTCCCCAATACAGGCGGCTCTGCCGCGCAGCCCGTGAAGCCGATCGACGAGATCCCCCGGCTCCAGCACCCCCTCCTGATGATCCACGGAAGCGCCGACCAGGCCAGCCCGATCGCAGGGATCTTCCAGTATGCCACCGCGCTGCAGGCTGCCGGCAAGTATTTCGAGCTGAAGGTGTACCAGGGGCTTCCCCACGGGTTCATGGTCCAGAATGGACAGCTTTGGAAGACTGACAAGGCCGAGGACGCCTACCAGCAGATGGTGGGGTTCTTCAAGCGGATGCTCTAGGGCACACCGCTGCCGTGAGACAGAACCCGGCGGGGGCGGTCTGGGACGCGGTGTCAAGAGCGGACGCTGCTCTGCTCCAGAACACTCTGATGCGCATGCCCGACAAGGTGTGCGCCGTTGCCCTGGCCACCCTGCCGAGAGAAAAGCGCCTGGTCATCTACTCCCGGATTGCCGGCCCGAAAGCGTCCAGGATCGAGGAAGAGATCAGGCTCGAGGCGCGCCGGCGCACGAGCGCGCTCGTGCGTGCACGAATCCTCCGGTCCTTCCTCTCGTACTTCGGCCGCGCCCCCCGGGCGCCGGGCACGATCTGGATCAAGCCAATCAAGCCCGAATGATTGAGTGACATGTTGCTCTGGCGGTCTCACGTTGAAATCGCTCTCGCGGATCGACAATGCAAGATGTACTCAAAAATTGAGTACATCTTGCATTGGTGAGACCTCCCACCCGGTTTTTGGCTTTTCAACACGTACGCGGCGCATAATCTTCCCCCACGGAGGGGTGGTCCACCACGGGGCATCGCTCGCCGCCACTCGCCATCGGCCCTGATCACGACGGTGCAGCTGAAGGTACGTGAGGGTGCGGATATCCCCGTTCTCACCGCTGACCCTGGCTCAAGGCTTCCAAAGAGTATCGGGGATGCCCTGCTCATGGTTGCAGTGGCGTGCGAGAACGTAGAGGTACGTGGAAAGCCTGTTGAGAAACGACAGGATCCCGGCCGCTGCGTCCCTCGACGGACCTCCCGGGGTGACCGCCGCCACACGGCGCTCCGCGCGGCGGGCCACGGTCCTCGCCATGTGCGCCCAGGCGGCCGAGGGATGACCGCCGGGAAGGATGAATCCCTCCAGCGGCGGGAGATCCTTCTCCATCCGCTCGATCGCGCGCTCAAGGGCTTCGACCGGGCCAGCTGACGGAAGCCGCAGCACGCCCAGTGTGGGAGAGCCCGGTGATGTGGCACACCAGGCGCCAATGTGGAGGAGCTCTCCCTGGATCTGCCGGATTTCCTCTGCGGTCTGCCCCTGCCGTTCGGAAAGAGCGGCGGCAAGGGCACCCAGGACGGAGGCAAGCTCGTCCAGCGCGCCGCATGCCTCGATCCGCTCATGGTTTTTCGGGACCCTTTCCCCGCTCAGGAGGCTGGTCATTCCCCTGTCTCCGCTTCCGACGCTGGTCTTCACGTGCCGTCCCCCCTGCCGCAGATCATACGCCAAAACGAATTGCTGTTCGGCCCCCGCCGATGCATACTTTCATCATGGAAAACAGTGCACGGAGCGCCAGCGACAAAGCCCTGCGGATCAACATCGACGCGGCGAGATACGGGACATTCGCCGAGATCGGCGCGGGCCAGGAAGTCGCGCGGTGGTTCTTCCACGTGGGAGGAGCCGCCAGCACCGTCGCCAAGACGATGTCCGCCTATGACATGGCCGTCTCGGATGCGGTGTACGGGGTCGCGAAGCGCTACGTGAGCCGGCAGCGCCTGCAGGCAATGCTCGATCACGAGTGGTCGCTGCTCCTGGAGCGCCTGGATTCCTCCCGGGGAGCCACGACGAAGTTCTTCGTGTTCGCCGACACGGTGGCGACGAAGAGCTGGTCCCGCGCGGAGGAAGGACAAGGCTGGCTGGGTATCAGGTTCCAGACGGAATCGCACGGCCAGCCGTCCCAGATCATCATCCACGCGCGCATGTGGGACTTGGAGAACGCGCGGCAGCAGGAGGCCCTCGGCATGCTCGGGGTGAACCTCATCCACGCCGCCTTCTATGACCACCAGAAGCCGGAGGCGCTGATCGGGTCCCTCATGGACGGGCTCACCCGTGACCGGATGGAAGTGGACATGATCAAGTTTTCCGGGAAGGCGTTCGAGGCCCTGGACAACCGGCTGGTCAGCCTGCAGCTCGTGGAGCAGCGCCTGACCAACGCCGCGCTCTTCGCGCCCGACGGCGAGGTGGTGGAGCCCGCCGAGCTGCTCCATGGGATGCCGGTGCTGATCGAGCGCGGAAGCTACCGCCCGATCACCCGGGTGACCCTGGACATGCTGGACCGGTCCCTCGGGCTCATGCGCTCCGATCCGGACGCCGATGAGCGGGAGCCCGTGGCCCTCATGGAGATGACGCTGCGCAACCTGTTGGCCCTGGATGAGCGCGTGGATCACGCGGATTTTCTCGCGCGCATGGACTCCCTGCGGGAGCTGGGCCGGACCGTGATGATCTCCAACTATTCCCGCTATCACAACGTGACGAGCTACCTGAGGCGTTACACGAAGGACCGCATCGGGATGGTCCTCGGCGTGCCCACACTCGCGCAGATCTTCGAGGAAAAGCATTACGAGGACCTCGAAGGAGGGATCCTCGAGGCCCTCGGTCGCCTGTTGAGCGGGCCGGTGAAGCTCTACGTCTATCCCCTGCGGGATACGAAAACCGGAAAAACCATCACCGCGGAGACTCTTTCGATCCCGGGGCACCTTTCTCACCTCTATGCACACCTCAAGGAGAACGGTCGGTTCGTCTCAATCCACCCCGGGCCCGATTTCGACCTGGGTGTGCTCCCACGAGACGTCCTCGCCATGATCCGGACCGGGAAGGACTCCTGGGAGGATCATGTGCCGGAGGTTGTGGCGCGGGTCATCAAGGAGCGGCGCCTGTTCGGGTTCAAAGGCGCGGCGATGTGCCCCTGATGCCGTCACCGAGACGAGGGGCGCAGGCGTGGAGACGCTCCTCCAGAGGCAGATCGGAATTGAGAAGAAACGCCGCGGGGACATCGAGCCAGCCGGAGGCCGTGGCGGCCGCGCGGAATCCCGCACGGTGGAGCTCATCCAGGTCGATGTCCGACTCTTCGAGAAGCCGCGCGTGGGGGAGACTGCTGATGAAATGGCGCTGGTGGGTGTCCCGGGTGAGGGCGATCGAGCGGCCGGTCGCGACAGGTTTCCACGCCGCATGGACATGAGCGCCATTGCTCTCCAGGAATGCGCACAACCGCCTTCCCAGCTCATCCTGCCCGACGGACCGTGGAATCGGGGAGGTCCGGATATCGAGGTTGAGGTTCCCGACCACTGCAACGGGAGGAGAAGCGGCGCTCACTGCAGCGGCCCCGCGACGTCGTCCACGGCGAAGGGCCCCACGTCCACGGAGAGCTGCAGCCGGCCCGAGTCGACATAGCACACTCGCGCGGCCACCTCGAAATTGCGCTGTATCCGGGCGCCGAGGCCTAGGCTTGCCCCGTAGTGCCATGTAAGTGCCTGAACGGACAGCGGGAGGTCGGTCCAGCAGTTGCCCCCGCTGAGATTTCCCAGGACGTAGAGGTCGGTGCCGATCAACTGGTTGAACCCGGGCAGCCTGAGTTGGAGGTCGAGTCCCGCGGCCAGCTTGTGAGAGCCGCGGATGTCCCACTCCTGGTAGCCGCGGAACTGCGAATCAGACCGGAGGCTGAAGGCCTCGGCGGGGCCCAGGGCGCCGGGCGAGCTGGCATTGCGCGTGAAGTCCGTGCCTCCCGAAAAGGTGAGCCCGAGCGCGAGACTGCGAAAAACAGGGAAGGTGGCCGCGGCGTCGAGGGAAAGCTTCTTGTACGATTCATTCCCCCCCAGGGCGGGCAGGGCCTGGTCGTAGCCGAGGCCGATGCCGAACCCACGGGTGGGGAACACTCTCGCCGGCCTGGTGTCGACGGCGACAAGGAATCGCGCAACCGACGAGGTAGAGTCGACGGCCACCGGGTGTGATGGGTCGAGGTAGTGCTGGCCGCTCCAGGCGAGGCCGGCTTTCACTTCGCCGGTCTGCCCGAGGACAAGGCCGGTCCAGGCCCCCGCGGTGGGACCTCGATCCACCCGCCCTACCTGTGCGCTGTCGTTCTGGAGAAAGATGTCCTTCTCAAAGAGGTAGCTGCCGTATCCGTCCAGGAAAAGGCCGCTGCCCAGGGGCTGGAAGTACTCGATTCCGGCGCCGAGGGTGTCCACGAGGCGCGCATCGACAATGAGCTGCGAACCCTTCCCCGTGAGATCACGGACCATGATGCCCGGTCTGATGACCAGCGAGTTGGACTGCGTCTGCGACACGTCGCCCTGGTAGCTCAGCCCGAGCAGGGCGGCCGCCCGTGCCGGGGCCACGGGTACGGTGCTCACCACGAGCTCCGATGTCCCGTCCCGTGATGCCATCCCCGCCCGAACTTCCTCGAACCTGCCGGACTGATAGGCGTCGTTCATCGCCGCCTGCAGGCGCTGCGGAGCCAGGGGAACCTTCAGCAGGGGCGAGAATGCCTTGCGGACGATCTGTTCATTTTCAGCGGACGCTCCCTGGACCAGGAGGGTCTGTGCAACCGGAGGTGTGGAGGAGCTGAGATACGGCCCCACCCGGTCACCCCGCGGCTCCAGGGGCCGGGTCTCCGCGATTCTGCGAGCGATCGCCGCGAGCTCCTTCCAGTAGCCTCGCGCCTGCTCCTCCCCCTGCCTGATGATCCCGGGGGCCCGATAGAAATCCGTTCTCTGGAAGTCGGACAGGTCGGGGCTGATCACCAGGTCGGCCAGCGCCCGTCGCGAAGCCGAGCTCTGCTCGGTGAGCACCCTTGTCATCTGTCCGAGCATGTCGACCGTCCTGCGCCGCTCCCCGGCCGCGAGGGGCGGGATTTCACCCACGTCAACGGCGATGACGATTTCCGCGCCCATCTCGCGCGCGATGTCCGTCGGCAGGCGGTTGACAATGCCCCCGTCCACCAGTGCACGCCCGTCGAGCATGAACGGCCTGAAGAGAAGCGGAATGGTGGCACTGGCC
>PMZS01000206.1 GCA_003170115.1 Spirochaetaceae bacterium | reverse complement strand
ATATTCGGTGGACATCCTCGACATCCTCGAGGCCGAAGGCGGCATCAAGAGCGTGACACTCCAGGCGAACGGGCCCTACGCGTACGGGTATCTCAAGGCGGAGACAGGCATCCACCGCCTCGTGCGCATCTCTCCGTTCGATTCAAATGCCCGGCGCCACACCTCGTTCGCNNCGTACCGCGCGGGCGGCGCCGGCGGACAGCACGTGAACAAGACGGATTCCGCGGTGCGCCTTACGCACCTGCCCACCGGCATCGTGGTGCAATGCCAGAACGAAAGAAGCCAGTACAAGAACAAGGCATTTGCAATGAAGGTGCTTCGGTCCCGTCTGTACGAATACTACAAGAACGAGCGTGACAAGGACCGCGAAAAGATGGAGCAGGAAAAGAAGGACATCTCCTGGGGAAACCAGATCAGGTCCTACACCTTCCAGCCCTACACGCTGGTGAAGGACCATCGCACGAAATTCGAAGTGGGCAACATCCAGGCGGTCATGGACGGGGAGATCGACGCGTTCATTGAAGAATACCTGAAGGCGCAATGGCTGGGGAAGGGCGCCGCAAATCCGCCGAGGACGTCGGCGGGCGGATTCTAGCGATGGCGGTCAACGTTCTGATAGTTGACGATCTCGCCTTCATCAAGATCGTCCTGCGCGATATCATCGAGAAGGCCGGTTTCCGCGTGATCGGCGAGGCGTCCAACGGCGAGCAGGCCATCACCATGTACCAGGACACGCGCCCGGACGTGGTTCTCATGGACATCACGATGCCGGGGATGGACGGCCTCACGGCGCTCAAGAAGATCCGGGAAATCGACCAGGCCGCCCGGGTGATCATCTGCTCCGCTCTGGGCCAGCAGCAGTTGATCGTGCAAGCCATCCAGCTCGGGGCGAAGGACTTCATCGTGAAACCCTTCCAGCCCCAGCGCGTCATTTCGGCGTTGAAGAAGGCGCTCGACATCACCTGATGAGAACTGCTGCCGTCCTGGGTTTCCTGTGCCTCCTCTCAGCCGTTTCCGCTTTCCCTCAGGATACGACACCGCCGCCGGCACAGGGTGGTCCCGCGCCCGGCGCGCCGGGCACCTCGGCCCCTATCAATCCGACGAAGCCGGACCTGTCCCTGCCAAAGGACACCGCTGCCCAGTGGCAGATCGGAATCTGCGTCTTCTCCTCTGACGGGCTTTCCCCCGACAATGCCTACCTGGCGTACAGCCTTCCGCTTCTGCTGAAGGACGAGGTAAGCGGCTTCGGTATCCACACCTACCAGGCGGAAGAGGGTGAGCGTGCACGGAAGGCGTTGATTTCGCGCGAGATCGCCGTGTGCGAAAAGTCCCTCACGAGTGTGCGGAAGGAACGTGATGCCCTCCTTTTCAACCAGGTCCCCGCGGAAGCCACGGCCCGTTCCTCGGTGGAGACCCGACTGGCGGCGACCATGGCCCGCCTGGATTTTCTGCGTACGCTTTCGCCGTCGCGCATCGACGCGGTCGAGCGGAAGCCGGTTGTGATCAAGGAAGGCACTGGAGCCGGAAAGCTGCTGGAGACTCCCGCCGTGCCTCCTGAGATCTACTGCGCCCAGCAGGGGATCGACCTCCTGATCGGGGGAACGATCCAGGAGGTGCAGGGATACCTCCTCCTTGACGTCTGGGCGTTCGACTCCCTGAATCGGGCGAGGGTATTTTCCACCCGCAATGCGGCGGCGCGGGAGGAACTGTCCGCATCGTTGCAGGGCTTCGGCGCGGAGATCGCCCGGACAATTCTCGGCCGTCCCTGGTCCCGCGTCGCGTTCACCCCTGATCCTCCCGATACCGCAATGTACGTGGACGGCGTCCTTGCCGCGTCAGGCGCATCCCCGGCGCTGTATCTGTCCCCGGGCATGCACGAGATCAGGCTGTCCGCGGTCGGCTACAAAGAGGTCTCCCGCAGTCTTTCACTCGAGCCGGATCAGGAAACACGAATCGATGATGCCCTGCAGAAAATCGTTGCCGGCCAGGTGGCGATCTCCACGGACCCGAAAGGTGCCGACCTTTACGTAGACTCTCTCTGGAAAGGCAAGACGCCGCTCGTCGTTGACCGTCCGCCCCTTCGCAGCAGGGGGGTCTTGTCCTCTCCGGGCTTCTACGACATGTCGTTTCCGCTGGATCCTGCGTCTCCGCCGAACCTCTTCTTCTCGCTGCAGAAAGACCTGGGAAAGCGTGACGTGCAGCAAAAGAAGGCACGTGACGATTTCTACGTTTCGCTCGGATTTTTCGCCTTCTCCCTCCCGCTCCCTCTTTTCTCCTATGCGCTGTCCATCGACTTCGCGATGAGGACTCTCGACCTCAGCGGGCAGGGCAGGCCGGCCGCCGCGGCCCAGGCACGGACAGAGAGCACCATCTTTCTGGGGACGTACTATGCCGGCCTCGCGGTGAGCATCTCGCTCTTCGTGTGGATGGTGACCCGGATTGTCCGCTACGTGGGGGTTGCAAATGAGATTGCCGGCTGAAGCAGGACGCTCCATGCCATGGAAGGGAATCGGCAGGAGGCTGCGGGAGCTCTTCCAGTCCCGTGACTACGGCGACAGCTTCTTCGACGAGCTTGAGGACGCGATGATCGAGGCTGACATGGGCGTGCGCACCGCCTCGGAGGCCTCGGACGCGCTGCGCGAAGCAGTGCGAGGCCGGGGGATTCGAAGCCGGGACGCTCTTCTCGCGGAGTTGAAGAACCGCCTCCGATCGACGATCATCGCCCGGGAGATCACCCTGGTGCCCGGGACTCTCAATGTCCTGCTCGTTCTCGGCGTGAACGGTGTGGGCAAGACCACGACGATCGCNNCGTCGTGGCGCAGGAACCGGGTGCCGACCCTGGCGCGGTCATATTCGACGGGATTTCCAGCGCCGTTGCGCGCGGCTCTCAGCTTCTCATCGCCGATACGGCAGGCCGTCTCCACAACAGGGACGCGCTGGTGAAGGAGCTTGCGAAGATCGACAAGATCATACAGACCCGTGTCGCGGGGAGCGCCTATCAGAAGATCCTGGTCCTGGACGCGACCACCGGTCAGAACTCGCTCGCCCAGGCCGAGGTGTTCCACGCCGCGGTCGGCATCAGCTCGATCGTGCTCTCAAAATGCGATTCCACGGCAAAGGGAGGGATGGTGGTCCCGATCTGCAGGGACCTGGGAATTCCTTTCTCCTACCTCGGGCTCGGAGAAAAGCAGGACGACCTTGAGCCCTTCAATCCGGACGAGTACCTGGACTCGCTCTTCGGCACGTCATGAGGCAGACACTCCTGCGGATTGTCCTCCTGCTCGTCTCCCTGCACGCGTTCGGCGAAGACCTCCTCTACAGGTCCAATGACTTCGGCATGCTCCTGGCACGGATTGCCCCATACCAGAAGGACGATTCCCGATGGGTCCTGCGGCTGCGGCGCAACGGTCTCGACGAGGAGCGGCAGCTCTATGACAATGGAAAGGAAGCGCGGCGCTGGGAGATCACCTGGAACAAGGAACACATGGAAAAAGTGGAGAAGGACTTCGCCGGGGGCGTGCTTACCGCGCGCCGCGTGTACGACGCCGCAGGCTCGCTCCTGCAGGAGGAGGAATACACGGCGGGCGAGCTGTCAAAGAAGATACTCTTCACGTACGCGAACGGCAGACTGGAACGCAGGCGTGTGCTTGCCGGTGTGGACGGCCGGCAGATTTCGGCGGATGTGTATCTCTACGCGGCCAATGGCGGTCTCCGCGAGGTGCGGCGGACGGTGTCGCCTGGCGAGGAGATAGTCTCCTCTTCCGTCACGGGTACCTCTGGATTGTCGGAGGAGAGATCCTCGATGGGCGGCTCAATTTTCATTGAACGGTATGACCCGTACGGGAAGCTGGTCAACCGCGAACGGCGCGACGATGGTGTGTCGGTGTCAATCGAGGATTTCGAATATGACCCGGGCTCGCACGCTCTCGCCTCCTCAAAGGAGAGGCTCCAGGGGGAGAGCGGGCTGATCGCGCGTCGCTACGGCGATGCCGGAAGGCTTTCAGAGGAGACGATGACCGTGAAGGGCGCGGTCCGTGAGATCCTCACCTACGAGCGCGACGAGAAGGGGAAAGTGACTTCAAAGACGCGGAGAGGCCCCGAGGGCATCGAGGTATGGAAGTACTCCTATTCCGATTCTGGAGACCTCTCGCGTGAGGAGTACTTTCGGCGTGGAATCGAAGTGAAAGTCACCGTCCACGGGGAGGGGAAGCTCCGCACCGAGGAGCTGTACAGGGATGGAGAGCTCTTCCTCAAGGTCTTCTATGACGGGGACACCCGGCTGCGCGAAGAAGTCTACTCGAACGGCGGCCTCCAGCGCGAGAGGAGCTACCAGTGAAAGGCTCACTTTCGCTCCTCCTTGCCCTGCGCTATTTCCACGCCCGCCGGCGCGGAACGGGGAACGCCTCCACCCTGCTGTCCATCCTGGGGATCGCCGTGGGCGTAATGACGCTGACAGTCGTCCTGGCCGTGATGAACGGCTTCCAGCTGGGGTTTATCGAGAGTATTGTGGAGATCAGCTCCTATCACCTGCAGGTGCAGCCTGAAAGACAACCCTCCGCCGGGGACAAGGTGCCGGAGCTCGAAATGCCGGTGATCGAGCGCCTCCGTGGCCTGCGCGGCGTGACTGCCCTGGTCCCGTTTGTCCAGCGGCAGGCCCTGATCGAAGGCGCATTCCAGCGTCCGCGAGTGTGCTCCGTGAGGGCGGTGCCTCCCGACCTCTTCAATCGGGACCCGATCCAGGCGCGGATGCTGTCACCGGTCGAGGGCGCGTTCGACGTCGGGCGGTGGAAGGGTATTGTTCTGGGCTCCGAGCTGGCGGCCGCCCTTGGGGCGAGGATCGGAGATGTTCTCTCTCTCAGCTCGTACGCCACGGGAGCCGGCGGCAGGCCGGTGCCCCGGCGGGATTCGTTCGTGCTCACCGGCACGTTCCGCACGGGATATTACGACTTCGACTCGGGCCTGGTCTTCATCTCCCTTGACGCCGCGGATGCTCTCTACGGCGGCGGCGCGAGACTTCCGCGGACGTGGGGCATCAAGATCGCCAACAGGTTCGATGACGCCCGCTCCCTTGAAAATGCGTCAACGGTTTTGAAGGGGACGGGATTCACGGTGGAGAGCTGGCGATCGTACAACAGGTCCTTTTTCGACGCACTGTTCGTCGAGAAGCTGATGATGATGATCCTCGTCGGGCTCATTTTTCTCGTCGTGGGTTTCAACGTTTTCCATTCGCTCCGTCGAAGCGTTCATGAGCGCATGGAGGAGATCGCGGTGCTCAAGGCGGTCGGCGTGCCTCCGCGACGCATCCGGTCCACCTTCATCCTCCAGGGCTTGTTCATAGGCGTGACGGGGGGGGGGACCGGTCTCCTGGCGGGGCTTGCCCTGTCGGTGAACGTGAACGAAGTGTTTTCCATGGTGGAAAGGGTCGTCAACGCAGCCATGATGATCGCGCGCACCCTGGCGCTCTCGTTTGCCCCAGGGGGAACCGGCGGAGAGTTTTCCATTTTTTCGCCAGCCTTCTTCTATCTGACGAAGGTGCCCTCCCACGTGTTCTTCCGGGAGGCCTTCCTTGTATCCTGTTTCGCCGTGGCATCATGCGCCGGCGCGGCGTGGGCCGCCTCACGCGCCGTGTCTCGGTTCAGTCCGTCGGAGGTTCTCCGCTATGAATGATGCCGATCTTCTCGTCGTCGCGTCCTCCCTCTCGCGTCGGTTCGTGACGGGGGCGGAGAAGCTGGAAGTGCTTCGGGACGTGAACCTCTCCGTCATCGAGGGGGAAACGGTGGCGATCACGGGCGAGAGCGGCTGCGGCAAGAGCACTCTCCTTGGTCTGATCGGGGGCCTCGACAGGCCGACGGGGGGCACGGTGTTCGTGAAGGGCGTGGACGTGGGCGGGCTGGACGAGGCCGAGCTCAGCGAATATCGCAACAAGGACGTGGGCTTTGTTTTTCAGTTTCATTTCCTCCTGAAGGATTTCACGGCGCTGGAGAACGTCATCATCCCCGGCATGATCGGCAGCGAGTCCTCCCGAGCGTTAAAGGACAGGGCGCGGGAGCTCCTCTTCGAGGTCGGCCTTGAGGGAAGGATGGACGCGTGGCCTCTGGAGCTCTCCGGCGGCGAGCGCCAGAGGGTGGCCGTCGCCCGGGCCCTGGCCAACAAGCCGCAACTGCTCCTGGCCGACGAGCCGACAGCCAACGTCGACGCCGGCCACCAGCAGCA
>PMZS01000309.1 GCA_003170115.1 Spirochaetaceae bacterium | reverse complement strand
CCGGTGTGCGCATCTATTCGGCGGTGGGCGCGTGAAGCGAGTGGAATCCGGCGCATGAGGTACCTGCGTCTCCTCTGGACATTCTTCCGGGTGGGCGTCATGGGCGAGCTTGCCTATCGCGTGAACTTTTTCGTGCAGCTTTTCGAGTCTCTCCTGGAGCTGGGTACGGCGATCGCCGGGCTCGCCGTCATCTTCTCCTACACCTCGACGCTCGGCGGATGGACGCCGGACCAGGTCCTCGGGCTCGTCGGGGTGTTCTTCCTCGTCGGGGGCGCGATCCGGATGATGATCCAGCCCAGCCTCGAGCAGCTCATCGAATCGGTGCGGGACGGGTCCCTGGATTTCACCCTGGTGAAACCCGAGGATGCGCAGCTGCTGTCCAGCATCCAGAGGGTGGAGATCTGGAAGCTGACCGACGTGGGCCTCGGTATTGCCGTCCTGGCGGTTGCCCTCGTCCGGCTCGGTACGGCGCTGGGGGCGCTCCACGCGGCGGGCTTTGCCGCGGCGCTCATTGCCGGGGGAGTGATCGTCTACAGCTTCTGGATGATCCTGGCCACTTCCGCGTTCTGGCTGGTGCGCGTGGAAAACATCCTCATGGTGTTCCAGAGCATGTACGAAGCGGGGCGATGGCCGGTAAGCATCTATCCCGGCTGGATGCGCTTTGCCCTGACATTCATCGTCCCCGTGGCGTTTGCCGTGACGGTCCCCGCGCAGGCGCTGGCCGGGCGCCTCACCTGGCAGCTCCTTGCCGGTGCGTGGCTGTTCGCCGCGGCCCTCTTCACCGCCGCTCGTCTTTTCTGGCGGGCAGGCCTTCGGCGCTACGGGGGTGCATCGTCATAGAAGAGCACTGCGTGTCCTTGACCGCGACCTGCGCCGCTCCTACACTCGCCGAATGGCAGACACGGCAGTCACACGACGATTCATCGAGGAGCAGGCGCGGAAATTCGAAGAGGAGCCGCTGAACACGGTGCGGCAGAACGCAATGGCGGAATCCGACGCGGGGAAGCTCGCGCTGAACCAGAAGATCGCGATGTCCATCGACCGCAATTTTTCCATCCGACTTGATGACTGGACCCCGACCGACCAGAAGAGCTCGGGCCGGTGCTGGCTCTTCGCGGGCACCAACCTCCTGCGCGCGGGCCTGGTGAAAAAGCTGAAGTTGAAAAACTTCGAGTTCAGCCAGAACTGGCTCATGTTCTGGGACAAGCTGGAGAAGGCCAATTACTTCCTGGAGGCGATGACCGAAACCGCGGATCGCGACATCGACGACCGCACGGTGGTCACGATCCTTGAAAACTGCGTGAACGACGGCGGCCAGTGGAACATGTTCGTGAATATCGCAGTGAAGTACGGCCTGGTGCCCAAGCCGGCCATGCCGGAAACACTGAGCTCATCCGCGACCGGGAGCATGAACCATGCGCTGGTGGGCCGGCTGCGTGTCGGGGCAAAGGTCCTGCGCGATTTGAGCCGGACTCACCACCCGGCCGCCGACATCCGGAAGGCCAGGGAGAAGATCCTTGCCGACGTGTACGCCATTCTCCGCGTGCACCTTGGAAATCCGCCCGAGCGCTTCGACTGGCAATGGACGGACGACAAAAAGAAGTTCCATCGCAGAAAAGGCATGACTCCCACGTCCTTCTATAAAGAGTACGTTTCGTTGCCCCTGCAGGACTACGTCTGCCTGGTGCATGACCCGCGCAAGTCCAGCCCCGTCGGAAGGACATTCACGGTGGAGTACCTCGGGAACGTCGTCGAAGGAGGGATCGTCACCTACCTCAACGTCGACATCGCCACCCTGAAGGAAGCCGCCATGAAATCGCTTAAGGCGGGCGAGCCGGTCTGGTTCGGCTGCGACTGCAGCAAGATGATGCACCGTGATCTCTCCGTGTGGGACGCGAAGATGTTCGACTTCGAGACCCTCTATGGTGCCCCGCTGGAGCTCCCGTCCAAGGAGGACCGGCTCCTGTTCAAGCGCACCGCCATGAACCACGCAATGCTCTTTACGGGCGTGGACGAGGAGAAGGGAAGGCCGAAAAAATGGCGGGTGGAAAACAGCTGGGGTGAGAAGGGCGAGGGCAAGGGGTTTTACGTGATGAACGACTCGTGGTTCGACGAGCACATGTTCGAGATCGCCGCGCGGAAGAGCAGGCTTCCGGCGCGGTTGCGAACGGCCCTGGACCAGGCGCCGATCGTGCTCCCCGCGTGGGACCCCATGGGTTCGTTGGCGGAGTGACGCCGTGAAAGCCGTACGGCTTGTGAAAATCGGGTCTCCCCTGGAAATGCAGGAGATCCCTCAACCGAAGATCGGGGATCGTGATGTCCTGGTGCGCGTGAAGGCGGCCGGCATCTGTCATTCCGACGTGCACTACCGGGCGGGCACTTCGCCCGTGCGGCCCCTGCCCATGACCCTCGGGCACGAGGTTTCCGGCATCGTGGAGAAGATCGGCGGGTCCGTCAAGGACCTCACGCCCGGCGACCGCGTGTGCCTTCACTACAATATCGCCTGCGGGGACTGCGTTTCCTGCGCCTCGGGCAACGAACAGTTCTGCCCGACGGGCTTGATGATCGGCCACTACACGAACGGCGGATTCGCGGAGTACATCGCGGTCCCCGGCCGCAACGCCCTCCCCCTGCCGAACGAGATCCCCTTCGAACAGGGCGCCACGCTGATGTGCGCCTCGGCAACGGCGTACCATGCTCTTCGCAAGTCGGGCCTTCGGGCAGGAGAGACGGCGGCGATCATCGGCGTGGGCGGCCTGGGCATGTCGGCGGTACAGCTCGCGCGGGCATTCGGGGCTCTCACGGTTTTCGCGGTCGACATCCGGGAAGAAAGCCTCGACTTTGCCACCCGGTTCGGCGCTGTTGCCATCAATGCGCGGAAAGTGGATCCGGTGGAGGAGATACGCAAGCTCACGGGAGGAAGGGGAGCCGACGTGGCCGTCGAGCTGGTCGGCAGCTCACGCACCATGCACCAGGCCGTGAAGTGTCTTGCCCCGCTGGGCAGGGCCGTGCTCGTGGGCATCACGAGGGACCCGCTCACCCTGGACACCTACAACGAGGTGCTCGGAGCCGAAGCGCAGGTCATCGGGTCCAACGATCACCTGCTGTCGGAGCTTCCGACCGTCATCGAGATGGCGCGGCGGGGGATACTGGACACGTCGCGGGTGGTCACGCACTCCATTCCGCTGGATGCCGCGGCCATCAATGCCGCGCTGGACGGGCTGGAAAAATACTCGTCAGGCATTCGCACCGTGGTCATCCCCTGAGGGCTTTCTCTCGCGCCGTGACGAACGCCCTGACAGACCGCTCGATGTCTTCCTCCGTAGTGGCAAAAGAGCAGACGCTGATTCGAATGGCGGGGACATTGTTCCAGGTGGTTGCCCCGCACCAGCATTCGCCGGAACCCTGGAGGAGCGCGAGGGTGGCCTTCGTGAGGTCCGGAGTCGCGCAGGTCACGAGCACCTGGTTGAATACCACGTCGTTCTGAATCGAAAAGCCCTCCGCCGCCAGGCGGCGGCCGAACAACCCGGCCAGACTGCAGAGCTCCTCCACGAGGGCAGCCACACCGGACCGTCCCAGGGAGAGCAGGGCTGCCCACAGGTCGACTGCACGTGCCCGTCTGGACATGTCGGGCGCGTACATCATCCCGTCGCGTTCCGTGCTGAAGACGAAATACGCGCCCGCTGCGCGCATCGCCGCCGCAAGCGCCTCCCTGCTCCTGCAGAAGACGAGGCCGTTGTCGTACGGCGCATTGAGCGTCTTGTGCGCATCGGCTGACCAGGAGTCGGCGAGCTCGGCTCCCTCCATGAGGTGCTGATGCAGCGGAGAGGCTGCCGCCCAGAGTCCGAATGCACCGTCGACGTGGATCCACGCACCCGCCTCGCGCGCCGCGGGGAGGAGGGACGCAAAGGGATCGAAGGCGCCGGTGTTCACGTTGCCCGCCTGCAGAATAAGGAGAGTTCTGCCATCCATCCGCGGCAGGCGCGAGGGAATGATCCGGCCCTGGCCGTCCACGGGCACACGCTCCACCCGGTCTCTCCCCAATCCGAGGAGGCCGAGAGCCTTGTACACGCTCGCATGCGCCTGCTCTCCAATGACGACCCGGATCTCCGGCGCGCCCGGAAGTCCCCGCGAGCCGCAGTCCCATCCCGCGCGGCGGAGAAGCTCGTCCCGGCCGGCGGCGAGCCCGCAGAGGGTTGCGATTGATGTCCCCCCGACAAACCCCGCCGCGGTTCCCGGGGGCAGGCCCAGGAGGCTGACCAGCCATTCCTCGCATGCCGCTTCCAGGGCTGACGCGACGGGTGACATCACGTGCATCGCGGCGTTCTGGTCCCATACATCGGCAAGCCATCGGGCAGCGAGCGCGGCAGGAAGGGCTCCCCCGTTCACAAATCCGAAATACCGGCCCCCATTGTAGGGCACGGTGGCCGGTGACCCGTAGCGATGAAGCATCTCGAGAATGCGCGACGGATCGGTCGGGGCCTCAGGAAGCGCTCTCGGAAGGGACTCCAGCCCCCGCAGGGCCCGCGCATCCGGGACGGCCGGCATCGAGCGCATTCCGGCAATGTACTCGGCGGCGTAGCCGCGTGCCTGCTCCAGAAGACGCATCTCCGACGCTTGCCGCCGCAGGTTCCGCAGGATCGAATGGGTGTCCATGCAGCACATAGTAGCCCTGGCAATTGAATGCAGTCAATTTGAGCTGCTCAGAATCCGAAGTCGAGAATTCGCGAATCTGTGCCGTTGTGGTTGAGCCAGTTGCCGGTATGTTCCGCGTTTGCGACGGAAAATGTGGCTTCGGCGGTATCGCCGCCGACGTACGGCTTGATGACATCCAGGGCAACCGCGATCTCCAGTGTGCCGTCGCCGATGCGGTAGGAGAGCTTGTCGTTGCCAAGACCGGTCCAGACTTTTTTCGAAGGGTTCCATGCACCAAGATCGGTGGAGGTTGCCATGCCGCCGAGTATTGTGCGGGTGAAGTTTATGTTCATGTGCAGTTCATCGCGGTCGTGCTTCGTATAGAGGATTGTGCAGTAGGCAAGAACCTCGCGGAACAACTTCGAGAGCTGTGCTCGGGGGCTCCCGTCGGAAAAGTCGTACCTGAAGTACACGAACCTCTCGTCGCGGCACGCAAATCCCCGCGCGATCTGCGTTCCGGGCTGATCCTGCCATGTATTGTAGTTCAGTGCAGAATCCCAGACAGGCAGGAGACCTGCCCAGTCATCAGTTTTCCCATCGATCGTGATGGTCCGATGCGGAAGCACCCACGTCAGGGTGTAGATCGATCGTTGAGTGACGATCCCCGGCCCCACGAATGTCGTTCCCGTCCACTTCTGCAAGTCGGGCGCCTGGACAGAGATGTCGATCACCCCGGCCGGCACCTCGATTCCG
>PMZS01000369.1 GCA_003170115.1 Spirochaetaceae bacterium | reverse complement strand
TGGGTGCGGGGCACGGCGAAATCCAGCTTTGCGTCGACGCGGATGGTGCTCGGGCAGTCACGGAGGTAAGCGGGGAGGGGCTTGTCAATTCAGCGAGGAGGCCTCCAGGCCGGGAGGGGCAACGCGGTCTTGATGAGGTGCAGAAGGATCCTTCGGACTTCGGGGGGATCTGTGATGACTGCGAGCACCTACAAGCTGCACCTGGACGTGACAGGCATGGGCATTCCTGTCACCGCGGTGGTCACGGGTGCCAACGTGCACGATTCCCAGCTCGCCATCCCCATGGAGAAACTGACGGAACGCAAGATCCACCATCTGTATTCCCTGATGGACTCCGCCTACGATGCCCAGGACATCCGCAACTACATCGAGGCAAAGGGAAGGGTCGCCATCATCGACGGGAACAAGCGCAGGAGCGAGGGAGCCTGTTCGTTGGATTCTGCGCAGAAAGAGAGATTCAAGATCCGTTCAACCGTTGAACGGGCCAATTCTCACCTGAAGGATTGGTTGATCGGGGGCAAAGTCTATGTCCGCGGGATCCGCAAGGTAAGCTTTCACCTGATGAGCGGAGTTGTCTGCCTTGCGGCTGTGAAGATTCTCCAGTATCTGGTCGTTCCGCAGCAGGACGCGGACGCAGCATAGCTGCCGGAGGGCACGTTCTACTCCGTGTCCATAGGGGCAGTCTGTCCGCGACCTGCCACTGGGCTGATTTATCACCGGTTTCCTCTATAAAATCCTGCGCGGGGGGGTTTGTTGGCGTGTCGATGCCACGGCCTTGTCTTTCATGATCATCCATCGTTCAGCATATTGAAATTTCCTCAATTTGCGGCGAATAAAAAACCCCCGCGGCTGATCTACTATGCCGAGCACCAGGCACGGCCGGCCCTACGCGCCCTCGGATGCCTGCTTTGCTAGCCTGCACCAGGCGATGATGTTCTCAGGATTTCCGCCGAGGGTGTGATTGTCCTTCATGCAGATTTCAAGCCTGCAGTTTCTGGTCTTGGCGATTACCTCCTCCAGATTCTTCCTGATTCTCCCCTCATCGACATTTGATGAGGACAGGTCCATCGGAGGCGGTTTATAAGAGAATATGTACTTGCTCCCGAGATGCTCTGCCATGGCCCCTACGTTCGCCCAGGGGGAGACAGACACCCTTCGAAGACGCGGAACCTTTGCCACTGCTTCCCAGAGCGGGTCGAGAGGCTCACAGCATCCGTAGCAGTTCAGTCCGAATTTCGCCAGCAGCGGTAACTGATAATGAAGCACGAACTCCTCGAACATTTGTCTAGAGATCCCGGTGGTGATTTGGCTCTCGGACATTCCCCACATGCCCTTGAGCGGGAGTCTTCCATCGGCACCGGGGGCCAACAGCTCGTCGCTCCACCCGTATCCTCCCGAGCCGACAAACGTACTGTCGTTGTTTGGGCAAAGCAGTCCGTTCTGCTCTAGGTACTGCAACCTCGCCAACGTCCCATCTCTGAGGAAGGCCATGAGTTTGTGAAAACCCTGCGGATTGTCATAGAAGTCGTGCAGCATTTCGTTGAAACCCCTGAGCAGCACGAAGTCCGTGGTCAATCCCACCGACCACCACCAGACCGTCTTCAATCGGACATTCAGTATCCCTCCCAAAATTTCCGTTGCGAGGGCCAGGACTCTATCGGTCAATTCGCGGTTGATCTCGATCCTGTTGTACCGAAGGTGTTCAACTTGCTCGTATTCCTTGATTGCTCCCTCCCAGCTGTAGGAAGTGCCGCCTCTTACCTCACCAAGCCGGTTGAGCGCTGCCTTCATCCCCCATCCACTCTCTGAATAGACGTGGGGAATATCAAAGAATCCTTCGGTGACCCGGTCGTCATCCAGCTTCTCCGCCCAGAACAGTTCTTTTCTCAAGGTTCCTTCCCAGTGGCGAGCGATGTCGTTCTCGCACTGAATGTCCTTGGCGGTGATGATTTCGTTCCAACCGTTCTCCGGGTCGCAGAAAATCGGCGGACGCGTTTTTGCCAGCCTGTTGTGCTCTCTCCAGAGGCGCCTCTTGGCTTCTTGTTCCGGCCTCTGAGAGAACTCGGCGACTTTCCTGGCCAGACCGCGCAATATCTCGGCGTCCTTACTGCTGATGCTCAGGTCGTTGTACGAAATACGCCCGTAATCTATGCGCACGTTCAGATGCTCAAACAGCCCTTCAGCCCGCTCCATGACGTCTCCTCACGAAATCTTCCACCTTCGGCAAGAGGCGGCCGCTGCCCTCGTCCACCCCGTACCGCAGTCGCTGATGGGGTCGCAGGGCGGCTGGTCTAGGCTGGCATGGTATCGGCCAAACCCTAAACTTTCCCGGTTTTAGAGAGCGAGAGTCCTCCCGTGAGTTTGTCGAGAATGATGAGGTCGGCTCCGAAATACAGGGCTCCGCAGATTGCCACGCTCTCCTCTCTCCACCCGACATGTTGTCGGCTGGCGTGTCGGGGATCACGAAAGAGGAAGTGGAGCCCATCATCTCCTTCATGAGCTTTTCGGTTTTCTTTTCTGTTTCTTCATGGCAAGAATATAGCCCCATTCTGGGTAGGCCTATCCCGTCAGTAGGCACCGTATTCCCGGAGGGCCTCCCACATGGCCTGGATGTTTTGCGGTGGCACATCGCTCTGGATGCAGTGCACGGCGCTGAAGACGAAGCCGCCGCCGG
>PMZS01000018.1 GCA_003170115.1 Spirochaetaceae bacterium | reverse complement strand
GCGTGTAGATGGCGCCATACAGGGCGCCGATCGCATCACGGAAGGCGGAACTGGTATTCGGGTCCCCGGAACCATCCACCATTATGTAGGCAAAGGGCGGAATACGGACGAGCGAGGGTTCCTTTGCCGAAGGGGTGAACAATTCCTTGTTTTCTGCCCAGAGATCGATTTTCGACTTTTTCGCGGACATGCCATCTCCCTTTTCTTCATGTCTATCCCGTTCTTCCTCCAGCATCAAGAGGACTGCAACCTTGACGCGATCTGATCGAGCATGCAAACATCGGGTAGCCTGAGACAGCCCAGGTGGAAGGCAGCCATGCCAGAATACATTTTCGATGGGAAACGGCTGAAGAAGGGCTCTGGACAGAAAGCGAGGGAAGAGCATCAGGATGCCCATGACAAGAAAGTTTTTGATTTTGTGAAGAAATAGAGAGCGAAAAAAAGGACGTTCCATGCATGGCATTCCAACCAAACCGACAGAAATATTCATTGCTCTGGCCTGGATTGCTTTTCTTCTCTATTGGGTCATTTCGGCAGTATGGGCCCGACCTGCAAAGAAATTCCGGAATGTGGCTTTCT
This sequence comes from Spirochaetaceae bacterium, assembly GCA_003170115.1. Classification (GTDB taxonomy): domain Bacteria; phylum Spirochaetota; class Spirochaetia; order SZUA-6; family Fen-1364; genus Fen-1364. The sequence goes on along the minus strand of PMZS01000018.1, from coordinate 9,041 downwards.
CTCTCCTCATGATAGCTGCGGTCGTGGGTCTTTTTTTGCTTTTCTCTCATGGCATCGTTTCCGACGACTTCAATGTGGTTCTCTGGCCAGGAACAATAATAGCAAGCGCGGGTGCTGACGTGCTCGTATTGACGGGCCTTCTTGTCTTTGTCTGGGCGCGCCGTTCTCTCGGATCGAATTGGAGCTCCAGCGCAGCCATGAATCATGAACGTGAACTTGTCCAGGTCGGGCCGTATGTGTATGTGCGGCACCCGATTTACAGTGGTTTTCTTATCATGGTACTTGGAACCGCACTCGCCTACGGCCGTCTTGTGGGCATCGTCATTCTAGGCATCAGCATTGCTGGACTCACTTTGAAGGCATTGAAGGAGGAGTCTCTCTTGACAAAACAATTCGGCGACCGCTACGTGGAGTACAAATCCAGGACCAAGGCGATGATACCTTACCTCCTGTAATCGCATGCAAACTTGCCACGCGGGAAGCCGTGTAATCGGAATTGCGCAGGCAGGAAAGTAATGTTATGCTGTACTGTGGTCGTGCGAATCCTGAGGAATGAATTAACATTTGTTGCACTGGAGGTAGCAAGATGGATCTTACGATCGAGCAATTATCAAAACTCACCAAACTCTCTATTCCAACCCTTCGCGTGTATGTATCACGGCAGAAACTTGGGAAAAAAGTAGGTAACAAGAGGGTCTATTCCCAATCAGACGTTCAAAAACTTTTGAAGGCTTCGAAGCGGTCGCCGAAAGCAAAGGCTGCCAAATCCACGACAAAAAAATCTGGCGCAGGAAGAAAACCCGTCAAGGCAGGATCGAAGAGGACATCAGCGGCGAAACCCAAGGCTGATAGCAGGAAACCAATTGCACCATCTGACAAGTCAAAAGGCCGTTCATTCTGGGCTCGGATATTCGGAGGGCGAAAGCCAAAGGGAAAGATAAGCCTCTTGGACGCGAAATCGACCAAATAGAGAAGGCCACTGCGACCCCCGCGAACGGGAGTTGGAGGAAGCGCCTGAGTGAGAATATGGTCTTTGAGCCCGAAGTATCTGGATTCCAGAGGGCTGGTCGCGCTCTGGAGAGAAGGCCTGATTTCACTTGAAGCGCTCAAATTCAATCCAGCAAAAGTAAATGACAGGCACAGGTGTCATGTCCTTCAAGTCACGACGGGACAGTTGCGGCATGAAATGGATCATTATCTGGAGAAACTCAAGATTCTGAAGCGACTGAAAACGCCCCTGCCGCACCCGCCGCACAGGCATGCTCTTCTCAAAGCCGTGGGCCCACCATTCTGAAAAAGGGTTTGAGTCGACCTGGAAAAAACAGGCTATAGATTTCAAAGCATGGAGCAAGTCCGGGAATTTACTACCTCTTCTTGAAGCGCACCTGTCGAGGTGGTGTTCAGTCTGGCATGATTGCGAAATATTTCGTACATTGCAGGCAAAGAATCAGATGGGTTTTTCCACTGGCGGAGGATGAATGAAACGACGACTCTTTACGGATATGGATGTGACTCCGACAGACAGCCTGCTTCGGAAAAAACTGGGAACCGCAATGGATTACTACGTCGGCATCGTCTCAACCTCTGGGAAGTATCGGAAACAATGGCAGTTCAACCGTGGAAACGGCTGGATCTTGAAAGTCGATGACATGCGCAAGGCCTTGTACTACCTCATTGCATTCGAAGATGGCATTGAAGTCAGCCTTACAGTGAGGGAAAGCGAGAGGGCGGAGTTGCTGAAATGCAAAGATCTCAAAGATGTCCACGCACAGCTGGAATCTGGAACAAAATATTCTGAGGGATACGCCTTGCGTTTCGGCGTAGAAAGTCCGGTAGAGTGCAAGTCTGTCTCGAAATTTCTCACCCAGCTGATGAAGCTGAGGTCGTAGCGTCTTTCTTCATCCACGGTCGAGCAGCTCAAGCAGAGGGGGCAGCAGGCCGAGGTGCTGGATGGAATGGTAGCCGGGGTGATCGGAAGGAGGAGGATCGGCAGCCTCGTGGGCCCAACTGAGGCGATGCGGAACATACACCGCGGTTGCTCCGATATTCAGGACGGGCCAGATATCTGACCGGAGAGAGTTGCCTACCATGAGAAAATGTTCGGGGCGGATGTGATGGCGCGTGAGAAGTGCCCTGTAGTTCTCCTCACCTTTTTCACTCAGGATCTCTACCTGGCGGAAGTGTTTCACCAGTCCGGAGCGCTTGATTTTGGACTCCTGATCCCGCGGATCTCCTTTTGTAATGATCATGAGGGGATACGAATCGGCAAGAACAGGGATGGCATCGGCCGCGTGATCAAGCAGGACTACATTTACTTCCCGCAGGTCCCTTGCCAGATTGATGATTGCAAGCACATCCTCACCGGAGATTTTTCCATCTGACAAGTGAACCGCGGTTTCAATCATTGAAAGGGCATAGCCTTTGATCCCGTAGCCGTACTGATCGAGGTTGCGCATCTCGGTGCGGTGGAGCTCGCCGTCGATCAGGTCCGGCGTGCAGTAGCGCCCGAGCAGATCACGGTACCTTGATTGTGCCTTGATATAATGCATTTCGTTGTGCCAGAGAGTGTCGTCAGCGTCAAATCCGATCATCTGGAAGCGGGGCATGGCCGAATAATAGCGGCAATTCACTCGGAGCGTCGAGGCGGTCTCCTTTCTCCCTATGCGCATATCTGGTATGATGGTTGGAGCGTATGAAAGTGGAAAACATGAAAAACACCCCGGCAAAGACGATCCTTTTTTTTACGGTAGCGATGCTCGCATCCTGCGCGACGCTTCCCACTCCTGAGGTCGCGCGGACGTCCGTTTACAGGAATAGACACGATATCCAGTTCGAGTACCCGAGCACGTGGATTCTGGAAGACATGTCGAAGAAGTATGGAAGCTTTGCCGAGGCAGAGATGGAAGGAGCCTCGTACATCCAGGTATACAGTTACGACCCGATCCAAGCCGGAAATCCGACGGAAGCCGTTTCCCCGAGCCAGATCAAGATAGCGATAATCCTCAGCAAGAGGCAGGACGGCCTCGATTACCCGAAGGTGCTGGCACGGATTGCGGACGGAAGGTCGGAAAATGTGGTCTTCCGTATCAATGGAAAAGATGCGTACGAGCTTCGCTACCGTGTGATGAATGAAGAGACCGGGGGAACGCTCGATATCCTTTCAATCGAGTACCTCGATCAGGGACTCTACGCGAGATTTATCTGCTACCCATCGAATTCGATGCATGTGAGGGCCTTCGAGGCACTTGTGAAAAGCTTCCGCTACAAAGGGGAGTAGTCCGTGTGCCGATTCAAAAGTATTGACCGCCGGGAATACCGTGTATAGATTGACACAGCCTATGAGCAGGGACAGGCAGAAGACGGAGATTCCAGCCGAGAAGCTGGAGCTTTATGAGAGGCTCATTCGCGAGAGGCCTCACATCGAGCGGAAGGGTGTGGGACTCCCTTACACATCAGTGAACGGTCATATGTTCTCGTTCCTGTCCGCCGAGGGATCCATGGCCCTCCGACTTCCTGAGGAGCGGAGGAAAGAGTTCCTGGAAAAGCACGGAACGTCTCTTTTTGTCGCGCATGGCGCAATCCTGAAAGAATACGTCGAAGTGCCGGAAAGGTTGTTCAAGAACACTTTCGCGCTCCTCCCGTACGTCGATCAGAGCTACGAGTACGTGCGGAGCCTGAAGCCGAAAAAGGAAGGTGAGGCCGGCGGAAGCAGGAAGAAGCGCGCGGGAAAGTAGCCGGGAGCTGGCATGTACATTCCACCCCTTTTCAGAGAATCAGATCCGGACTTCATCAAGGAATTCCTCCAGAGACGCGGGCACATGTCACGGGAGAATCCACAGTGGCGAACCTTCGATGCTGAAAACGAGGTGAGCTGAATCTCGGAGTCCCCTGAGACATCCTTTCAATGCGGCGCGTTGACAGCATCATGCAAAGGGTATACGAGGAAAGAAAGCAGAGCAGGCGTGTCACAGCCTGGAAGGGGAACTGCGTGAAGACTGTGATTGTCTATAACTCGGTGTTCGGCAACACGGAACAGATTGCCAGGCACATCGCAGACGCGATTCCGGGGACGGTGAAACTTGTAAAGGTCGGCAAAGCCTCGCCGCAGGAGATCAGCGGAGCAGACATGCTCGTCGTTGGCTCTCCTACCGTCGGCGGACGTGCCACCCGGCCCATGCAGGAGTTCCTGGATAATCTCCCGAAGGGCATCGTCGGAAAAGTGAGCCTTGCCGCGTTTGACACCCGGATCTCGATGAAATTTGCCCAGATATTCGGCTACGCGGCGCCGTGCATGGCGGAGGCGCTCAAGCAAAAAGGGTGCGCCGTGAAGCTGCCGCCTGAGGGGTTCATCGTCAAGAGACGAAACGGGCCGCTCGCCGACGGGGAGCTTGAGCGTGCTTCGGCGTGGGGAAAGACGGTAAGCCGCGGCGCCTCCAGAAGGATGGGCCCTCCCGGGGAATGACAGCGGTGGCGGCATCGAAAAGGATACTATCGAAAAGGATACTGAGGGAAAAGAAAACGATTGGCGTCATGATTGCCATGCACTGCGCGTCGCGACACGGGAAGCGCGTGGAGGACTGCGAGAGCTGCGGCAGGCTTCTTTCGTACGCCCAGCGGAAGATCGACAACTGCGTCTTTCATGGGTCCAAGCCCGCCTGCAACGAATGCATGGTCCATCGGGAATTGCGGGAAGAGATGCGGGCTGTCATGCGTTTTTCAGGCCCGCGAATGTTCCTGCACCACCCGTTGCTCGGGGGCCTGCATTTTGTGGATCGGCTTGGGCACAGCGGGGGTACGAGCGCGGGCACACATCAGCCTTGACGCCCTGAGGAGAGAGCATAAAATGGTGCATAAGGATGGAGGAAAATGAAAATGGCGCGCATGTCGTTCTGGGCTTTCTTCTGCCTGGCCTTGGTGGGATCCGCGGGACTCGTGGGTGCCCAATCCACGCAAGCTGACGAGGCTGCCATCAGACAGATCTGGTCGAACTACGCGGCGTTCGTTGAAAAAGGTGATTCGGCCGGCTGGCTTTCGCAGTATGATGCCAACGGAATTCAGCTTCGGCCTGACGCGCCGGAACGCACGAGACAGGAACTTGACGGCCAGGTTCCCGCGGCATTCAAGGCACGTTTCGACGCGAATGACACGAAGATGTTCATCAACCCCTTGGAAATTGTAGTCAACGGGTCGTGGGCGTATTCCCATGGTTTGTACACGCAAGACCTGACGGCCAGATCCACCGGAAAATCCATTCACATTGACGGCAAGTTTCTCACAATTTTTAAAAAGCAATCGGATGGCTCCTGGAAGATCTTCAGGGATTGTTTCAACTCGAACGTACCTCCGAAATAGAAAGTGGCAGGGGAGAGAGATACCCGCGGCCGTGAAGGCCGGAGAGCGCTGGCCTGGTCGAATACGGAGAAGGCTCCGGGGCCTCGCGGCTGCACGCGACGAACACTGCAAGAGCAGAAATGATGGGCGACAGGAATGCATACATGCTGGCGGGCAGGCGAGCCTGCCATGGCTACGACTGGTGGTGGCACTCCTTCGTCGGGATCAATGCGAAGTCGGGTGAGCCGCAGCCTTTCTTCATAGAGTATTTTGTCATCAACCCCGCCCTGGGGAACACGACAGTCGTGCCCGGCCAACTGGCCGCGAACAAGGCAAAGGGTGTTCGACCTTCCTACGCGATGATCAAGGCGGGCCTCTGGGGCGATGGACGAAAAGCCCAGATCCACAATCTTTATCCGATCTCCGACTTCTCGGCCGATCGGTCCCGCATGGATGTCCGCATCGGGACGAATATCGCAACAGAATCGCACCTCTCGGGTTCAGTGTCGCTTCGCTCGGAAGTGGCGAGCGCCCATCCGGAGCTCATGTCGGACCCCGGCGAGATGAGCTGGGACCTCAAGGCCGAGAAAGTCCTCTCCTACAGCGTCGGCTATGGCGCCTCACGACTTTTTCGGACCATCGACGCTTTCCAGATGTACTGGCACGTTGCCGGTATGCTCACGCGCTACGAGGGTCGCATTGCCTGCAACGGCGCGGAGTACCGCGTCGAGCGCGAGAGCTCATGCGGTTATCAGGACAAGAACTGGGGGAGTGATTACACCAATCCCTGGGTCTGGCTCAACTGCAACAGCTTCTCCCGCCGCGGGACGGGCAGGAAACTCGAGCGGACCAGCCTCGTGGTCGGCGGCGCTCGACCCGTCGTGTTTGGACGAGCGCTCCCCCGTCGCCTCCTCGTGGCCTTCTATTGCGAAGGAGACCTCCACGAGTTCAACTTTTCCAAGTTCTGGACGGCTTCACGTCAGCGCTTCGACTGCCCCGTTTCAGCTGATACGGTCGAGTGGAACATCGACGCCTGGAATCGCCGGACGCGGGTCGAAATCCATTTCTCCTGTCCCCGTGCGACGATGCTCTCCGTCAACTACGAGAATCCGTCCGGTGAGAAAAGGCACAATGCGCTTTGGAACGGCGGCTACGCCTCCGGGAGTGTCCGGCTCTCCAGAAGGACGGCATCCGGCTGGGACGAGGTGGGCACGTTCGATGGCGAGTACGGCGGCTGCGAGTACGGCGAGCACGAGGAGTGATTCGTGCCCGCCCCGAGCCCATCAGGTCACTTTTTCACATACGGTTTTCGGGCCGCCTTTTCGGGCAAGTCGCGCGACGTAGCGCTGGGGAAAAACCAGTGTGAAAGCGAGGGCGGGCAGCATGGCCAGGCTCAGAATCAGACCAAGGTGGTCAACCCGACTGACGGCGAACCCCACCGCGGCTTCTCCGGCGAACAGAACCGTCCAGAACACGGTAAGGATTGTGTTGATCCGCAGGAAAAGGGCACTGGAGGCAATCGACTCCGAGTAGTTGTTCTTTGAGTACTCCTGCGTGAGTGGCTTACCGACCAGGAGGCTCGACCCCCATACTGCGCCAATCATGAGGTTACAGAGCGCGCCCGCGAAATGGCCGACATCGCTGGGCGTTGCAAGGAAAAGGCCTGCAAGGATTGCAAAGCAGAGGGCCGTTCCACGCTCGAACCAGGTTCCTTCCCCGCGTCTTTCGCGCCAGATAAGAAAACCGATGGCGAATAGAAGTGGAAACGCGATCCAGACAAGGGGGCTGAGGCCGTTGAGATACCATCCGAGGTACCAGGGGATGAAGGCCACGAACATGAGGTTACGCTTCTTGTTCCCTGATTTCCGCGCCTGCAGGGCGTTCTCCGACGAGTCAGCAGGCGCGCCCTTGAACATGCCCTCCGCCATTCGCATCATGAAAGAGAAGTCACCCTCGACGCGATACAGGCCGTCAAAGAGCGCCTGCTGCCCGTTGAGGCGGCCTTCCGAGATCGACTTCCATGTCTCAAACTCCGAGACGATCCTGGTTGTGGGCTTTGCCTGCGCTCCTTGAAGCATACTGCAGCGGCCGGCTTCGATCCGGAGCTGATACGTCTCCTTGATGTCGGTGAACGAGAGCTCAAGCAGTGCCTTCACGCCAGTTGCCCTTGCAGGATTGAATGCCGCCGCCATCTGCGTGATCAGCTGCAGGGCTTTCCTTTCCTCAGTGGCCGCGGGATTCGCATTCATGCCATTGGCCTCCGCGGCAGGTGCCGGGCGAACGGCGAGTGGGTAGGGTTTGCCGTTTTGGACTTGCTCGGCTGTGGGCGGCGTCTCACCAGGAGCGTTCCAGCTCATGTTGGCCAGGTTGACGAATGTGGAAACAGACACGATGGGCTGGCGAAGACTCTCCAGGTGCTCCGTTCCGATTTTTCCCATTGCCGCCCACTGCGAACCAGCCTGCCTGAGGTGCTCCAGGATTGGAGCGGTGCGCTCCCGCAGGGCATGTTGGGAAAGGAGCTCGCCCTCTGCCAGAAAGAAGCTGTAGGCGAGGCTGCGGCCGAGCAGCTTTTCGAAATGCGCCTGCAGCACACGGAAATTGTCGTCGTCGGGGAATCCGCAAGTGGAAAAAAGGAGGTCTTTGCGCCCTTCGGGGAGCGGGCACCGGGGCGGATGATGGTAAAGTCCGTCGATGAGCACCATATAGGGGTAGCTCATGGGGAGCGTCCGCTCTATGAACTTCTTCATGTGCGCCGTCATTCCGAAGTGGTAGACCGGGGTGGCCCAGATGACCGTGTCCGCTGCGGCGTACATCTCGAGGGCGGCATCCATGTCGTCTCTCTGAACGCATCGCCCAGGAGTCTTTCGCCAGCAATTGTAGCAGCCCAGGCACCCGTTGATCTTCATTTTCCGAAGCTCGAGGGCCTGCACCTCGGTTGTTGCGGTCGGCGCTGCCCCTTCGAGGAACGCCCTTACGAGCTTCATGGTGACTGAGCCCTCTCCCCGAGGGCTTCCGTTGATCAACAGGGTTTTTTTCATGCCTCGAGCTCGGCTAGGCGTGTTTCAGCCCAGCGTGATTCCATTTCGAAATGAGCAATCCCGTATTCGAGGGTAGAGAGCCAGCAAAATGCGTCCAGTGGCGATACCGACGAGGCGTACCTTTGCGCCGTCTCACGGACCGTCGAACGCAGCTTCTCGGCTTTGGCCTGCGATTGTGCCCTGGTGGCCTCGAGCATCGCGCGAAGCGCTTCTTTGCCAAGCATGGCTTGAAAGAAGAGCTTGATGAGGAAGGCGTTCTTCAGAACGCCGGAGAGTTCCGCCGGCCGCTCCGCCAGCCAGCGGGCAAGTTCCTGCCTGCCTGTGTTTGTGATCTCGTAGAGGGTTTTCGTCAGGTGACCCCGCTGAAGCTTGCCCGCATCCTTGATGTNNCGCTTCCGCAAGTTTCTCCAGCTCGCGGTAGAGCTGGCTGGGCTGCGCTGTCCAGAAGTTTCCCAGGGAGTCGTTAAAAGACTTCAGGACATCGTAGCCACCCATCTGGCCGTAGTTGAGCAGGCCCAGAATTCCATGCTTTAAAGACATTATCAACTCCTATAGTATAATAATAGCAAAGATAATATTAACTATTATAATATTTGTCAAGTCCTTTTAATGAGAGTTGAAATATTTCCGCTTGATGGGTCCGATTAGTCCGAACTTTTCACAATTTCCGCA
>PMZS01000318.1 GCA_003170115.1 Spirochaetaceae bacterium | reverse complement strand
GCGGATTTGGCGCCGCCGAAGGCATCCTGGAGGACGGGGGAGATCCTGGACAACAGTTGTTTCCGAAGCGGTGACACTGAGCGCGCATACATCCTTGAAGTACGGACGATCTCGCCGGCCACGATGTACGGCGGGGTCTCCCGGAACATCAGTGAGCCGGGGTGGATCTGGATCCGGTCAGCGGTCAGGCTGCGGTAAATCCCCTTGCCGGTCCGTTCGCAGACGAACTGGATGAGGCCGCGCGAGATCGCGCAGAGGTAGTCGTCCCAGGGACCGCCGGAACCGATGGGCACCCCGAGGGAGCTCACGATTTCCTCCAGCTGTCCCTTGATGTTGGCGATCTCGTTCATCGTGCGGAGGTCGAGGTAGTGCGAGTCGCAGAACCGGCTCTTGTTGCCCGAGCGCGTGAAGGCCTCGAATATCCGCTGGTAGGAGACGAAATCCCCCAGGGGATCGCGAAAGGTGTGGTGGGCGCGGCGTGCCTCCAGCTCCTCGCCCGCCGGAAGGAGGAAGGGGGAGTTCACGGAGAGGAACGTCGCGGCCAGGATGACTTCCGCGAGGACCGCCGGGTAGGTGCGGATCGACTCCACGATCATCCGTGCGTGCTTCGGGAGGATGGGGAAGATGCACATGATCCGGCCCGTTTCTGTGAGCGCACGCTCTTCGTCCAGCGCATCCAGCAGCTGGAGGGTCTCCACCGCGGCCTTGATTCCATCCTGTCCGGGCGGGGAGAGGAAATCGAAGGACTCGAAGTCCCTGATGCCGAGCTCCGCCATGCGCAGGACTACCTCGGAGAGATCCGTGCGCAGGATCTCCTCCGTAGTGTACATGGGTCTCCCGTCCAGGTCCTTTTTGGTGTATAGGCGGTAGCACACTCCGGGCGCGGTCCGCCCTGCACGGCCCCGGCGCTGGTTGCATGAGGCGCGGGAGACGGGCACCTCGATGAGCGATTCGGTGAAAGTCTTGGGACTATAGAAGTTCACCTTGCCCAGCCCCGAATCGATGACGGAGACAACCCCGTCGATGGTGATGCTTGTTTCGGCGATGTTGGTGGCGACGATGACCTTTCGCTTCCCCGGGAAATCGAGAAACACTTTCCCCTGGTCCTCGTGGGCAAGCCGGCCGTACAATGGAAGAAGTGCCAGCTCCTGGTCCCTGTCCAGGTCCGCGAGCAGCTGCATGCAGTCCTTGATGGCCAGCTCCCCCGGCAGGAAGATCAGGATATCCCCGTGCTGTTTCTTCTGCATGATCCCGGCCACGATGTCGCGAATGCGCAGTTGGAGGCTTTCATGGTCGCCCTCGATCTCGGGCGGCGTGTAGTGCACCTCGACCGGGAACATCGGGGCGTCGATGCTCACGATGGGGCATCCGTCAAAGTATTCAGAAAAAACCTCGACGTTGATCGTCGCCGAGGAGACGATGAGGCGGAACTCGGGGCGCGCCGCCATGATGCCCTTGAGCATTCCGAGGATGAAGTCGATGTTGAGGCTGCGCTCGTGAGCTTCGTCGACCATGATCACGCCGTACCGAGAGAGCAGGCGGTCGCTCTTCAGCTCTTGCAGCAGGATGCCGTCGGTCATCACCTTGATGACCGTCTCCTCATCGGTCTTGTCTTCGAACCGCATCGTGTAGCCGACGATCTTCGGGATGGTCGTGCCGATCTGCCGGGCGATGAACTCGGAGACGGAAACCGCGGCGATTCTCCGCGGCTGTGTGACACCGACCATCCCGTGCTTGGTGTAGCCGGCCTCGTGAAGGATCAGGGGGATCTGGGTCGTCTTGCCGGAGCCCGTCGGGCTCTCGACGACGATCACCTGGTGCCCCTGGAGAGCGGTCAGAATCTTCTCACGCTGCTCGTAGACCGGCAGCCTGTAGGGATCCATGCGGTGAGGTTCCTCCCTTGTCCCGGTGATTGCCGGCGCAGTACACTATAGCCCGTAGGAAGGAGTGCGCCTATCCTCACGCCGGGCAAAAAGGCAACGCGCGCGGAGAGGTTCGACCAGGAAGTGGCCTCTTTCGTGCGGACCATCCCCGTGATGCTCCCGAGGGACATCGAGTCGCACGTGAACGCCTGCGGGTACGTCGGGCAGCAGAAGGCCGTGCGCGCGATCTCCCTGGGCGCCTACCGCCACGTGAGCCGTCTCCGCCGCATCTGGCTTGAAGGGGCGCGCCGGGAAAATCTTCCTCCCAAGACCACGATGCTGTTCGTCGGCCCCACCGGTTGCGGCAAGACCTACCTGGTGGAAATCCTCTTCCGCGACATCCTCAGGCTCCCCACGGTCGTCATCGACATGACCGGGTTCTCCGAGACGGGCTACGTGGGGCAGGACGTGAACTCCATCCTCACGCGGCTCCTGTACGCTTCGGACATGAGCCTCGCGTACGCGGCCATTGGGATCGTGTGCCTGGACGAGTTCGACAAGCTGGCTTCCGGACAGAACAGCGCGGTGTTCTCCGGCGCCGGCACGACGAAAGATGTTTCGGGACTCGGTGTCCAGCGCGAGCTGCTGAAGATGCTGGAATCCATCGAGATCCCCGTGCCCCTGGAGTATACCCACTCGGACTACGCCCCGAAGGCGGTGATGACCACGCAGGATGTCGGTTTCATCGCCTGCGGCGCTTTCTCCGGTCTGAAGGGGCTGATCGAGCAGCAGGGCGGGGAGCACATCGGGTTCGGGCGCTCGCCGCTTTCAGGGGAGCAGGAGCGGATCGCGGTGTCCTACACTGAGGACGACGTGATGCTCGCCCACAACTTCATGAGCTACGGCTTCCTCCCGGAGCTGATCGGCAGGTTCCGTAGAATCGTCCCCTTCTCCGCGCTCACCCGCGAGCAGCTCTCGCAGATCCTCCGCTCCACGCTCCTTGTCCAGTACGCGAACGAATTCCAGCTCGAGGGCAAGGAGCTGGTCGT
>PMZS01000126.1 GCA_003170115.1 Spirochaetaceae bacterium | reverse complement strand
AGTGTCATAGAGAACCACGATCCGCTCATCATAGATCTCCCTGGCGGCGAAGATGTCGTGGTGATGTCCAGAACCGACTATGAGAACCTTCATGAGACGATGCACGTTCTCAAGGACGCCGTGACCATGGCAAGCCTGCTCGACGGGAGAGTTCGAGTCTCAGCAAGAGAATCTGCGGGGAAGGAGCCCGGGGTGGTTTTCACGGATGTCCCACAGGATTGAGATCAGCCCGTCGGCTGAAAAGGATCTCCAGTGGCTTCGTGAGCACGATCGTGCTCTTTACCTGAAGTGTTTCGATCTCACTCGTGCCGTTGCAGAAAACCCTCGCGAAGGAATCGGAAAGCCGGAGCATTTGAAGATGCTGGGAGGCAGCGTCTGGAGCCGACGGGTGAGTCATGAACATCGATTAGTCTATGAAATCTTTCCTGACCGCATCGTAATCGCCGCGTACCGCTACCACTACCGCTGACTCGCAAATGGGAGAAAGGCCAGGCTGCGTGCGAGAAGCAGCTCGCCGTGCAGCCTCACGGGGACCTGCCGACGGTGCGGTACAGGTTCCAGCTCCTCCCTGGTAAGAAAAAAAAGGCGCTTCGGGGGAGCAAGCTCACGTCCAACGGGATGCGTGATGTGACCGCGGAGCTCCAATACATCAGCGTCAGCCTCGTCGATGATCCATGCCTCCGCGGCATCCACAAGGACTCTCCGGAAGCGAAACCACACTCCCTTGCTGTACGCGCGCTGACGATACTCCCACGCTCGGACCAATGATCGTTCGCGTATGAGTCGAGCGCGTTCGCGGAGCTTCTCATTCATTGCTTCGGCTCATATCTTTCAAGCCGCCCGAGCAATTCCGCGACGAGCGTGCGATGAAGTGTCGGATCCGGCATGGACATTATGGGCTCCAGCAGGGACAGCGTGCTGAGACCAGACCGCGCCGTGTATTGCAGCTCGGGCGACAATCCATGGTAGAGCGTTTCGATTTCCGCAAGATCATGTGCCTCGGAAACCAGCAGGAGCGCCAAGGCAACCAGAAGGTCTCGGTCGCCTTTCTCACCGCTGCGGTCCGTCAGGAGCTTTTCCAGGATGAGGCCTGCCGGACGCGGCAGGGGAATGGAGAGGTCGTCGATCGCGATCGTTTTCCCCTGCCGAAGCAATGAGAGATGGCCGAACACGAGAAGAGGGAGGTCATCGTCCTCGAACACGTAGGTTTCACCGGTGCGTGTGCCATGCTCATCCCGGCCAATGAAATTTACCTCGATGAGCTCCGGCTCCGTGGGGAGCCAGACCGAGGGCTCCTCCTCGGAACGCGCCAGCCCTCGTACCTCAAGGAGCCGCGCCTTGACCGCGGCATGCCGATGAACCGGAACCGCAATGTCGACGTCCTGGGATACGACGAGGCTGGACCGTGCGTCGGGTTCGAGCAGATTCGGGACTTCGGAACCCACTATCAGGACTCCGGGTTCCTGGAGAACTGGCGCAACAGCGCGAAGCGTGAGCAGAAGACGTGCCCTGAAGTCCATTCCTGTTTTGGAGTATATGCCCCGCTGGCCAGGGGGGCAACCGGATCAGATCACGTTGCGGCCGGTCAGGCCGAAGTGAGGAGCCGCGGCCATCACGTGGATGTCACCGCTGAATACCTCCGGTAAGGAGCAATACCAGCAACTTAAGCTCTTGATAGCAACACCCCTCCAGCCTGCCGATAAGAAGTTGATGTACAAACTGACCGGCGGGAAGAGGGGTGTCAATGAAGAAGATCGTCCGAAGCCGAAAGCAACTTGAGTGCAGCTTGAAAACCCACCGCCTCTGGCGGTGGTCATGTGCTGATGGCTATGCCTTCAGACACAACAAAGGAAGTGACGCCTGAAAGTAGGTGACAGAATCTGCGGTGGCGCAGCCACGAATCGGGCGTAAAGCCACCACCTGTGGTGGTGGATAGTCCGATTCGAGCAGATTCTTTACTTCGAGAAGAATGCCTTCGTCGTAGAGGCCATCGCGAAGGAGATCAAAGCGGAGTGGATTCAGGAGACGCTTCACGAATGCGGGAGGGAATCCATTCGCCAGAGGCTCCTGCCGGCATCCTTTATCGTGTGGTTCGTGATTCTCCTCGGCTTGTTTCGCCGTATTTCCTACGCCAATCTAATGGGGAAACTCAACGGCTCCTGGTGGACCAGGCAGCACTGGCCCGATGATCCTCCGACCACCACCGCTATCACGCAAGCTCGCGACCGCCTGGGCATCGAACCGATGAAGAAGCTCTACGAGCGTTGCGCACGGGAATGGACCGCATCCAGTTCGGGACTGGTGTTTCATGAGCGACGAGTCTTCGCCTTCGATGGGTCCACCTACAAAACACCCGACACTTTGGAGAACGATCGCGCCTTCGGTCGGCCGGGGGCCAGTCGCGGTCGCGCCGCCTACCCGCAGATGCGCGCGGTTACCCTGACCGATGTGGGCACCCGAATCCGCCAGGCCGAACGCCACGGCCCTTACCGAAACTCCGAAATTGGCTTGGCCCGCCAGCTTCTCCCCGAGATTCCCTTGGGCTCCCTGGTTCTGCTGGACCGAAACTTCCTTGCCTACGATTTCCTCTGGGATTTACATCGTTGCGGCTCCGATTTCCTCCTCCGCCTGCCGGTCAACATCAAGCCTCGCTTGATCCAACGGCTTGGCTGGGGCGACGCCATCGTGGAAGTGCAAATCCCACGACACCATCGCAAGAAAAGGCCCGATATGGCCAGGACCTGGATTCTGCGGATGATCTCCTACTGCCCCGAGGGCTGTTCGGAAACAATTCGACTCTTCACCACGCTCCTGGACCCGCACGTTCCCAAGGAGGAACTTGCCATGCTCTACCATGATCGGTGGGAAGAGGAAACTGTTACCGATGAGTTCAAGACGCATTTGTGCACATGCGCGACGGTCAATCGCGCTGTCGTGTTCCGCAGCCATAAGCCCGAACGCGTCGAGCAGGAGTGGTACGGTCTGTTGATCGCGCACAATGCCGTGCGCAAGACCATGGTTTGCGCTGCTTCGATGGTCAATTTGTCACCGCGCCGCCTGAGTTTCACGGCTGCTGTGGAGCGGTTGCGCGAGGCGACCTACGAGATGATGCGGCTGCGGCCGGAGCGCCTTCTCGAGCGGTACCAAGTGTTGCTTCAGGGCATTGCTCGGGCTATTGTCCCGGATCGTCGCGGTCGTAAAAACCCACGATGCGTCAAGATCAAGATGTCGAAGTACCCCCTAAAGAAAATCAAAGATGCGGCTTAAGTTGCTGGTATTGCAGCTAACCTACAGAAAGCACTATAGTAAGAGCAAAGCAGCCCCCGGATAGCGTTCGAGCCAACCCATTCCAGGGGTGCACAACATAGAGCTCAGTTGCCGCCC
>PMZS01000399.1 GCA_003170115.1 Spirochaetaceae bacterium | reverse complement strand
GATGTCGATCCCTTGCGCTGTCCCGTGTGTGGAAGCACGATGTCCGTCATCGCCGTGATCCGCGATCCCGCCGAGATCCGAGCCATCATCGCCTGCATGGTCAAACACGGCAGGGACCCGCCCGAGGAGGGATGAGCCGCTCCCCTCCACTGACCGCAATCTGTGTCTCACCGGGCGATCAACAAGCTGTTCTCGGTCTGCCTTGCTCGTGTTGGGCAATGGCTACGACCACGCCCTGCAGCATCAATAGTAGACTATGCGGAATGTGGAATCGCTCTTCACGACGCCGTAGGGCGGGCACAGAGTGCTCACGATGTCGTTGGCGTGGTTCCACATTCAGGAGAGGGACGGCGGAGGCAGCGGATAGGGTGGAGCCGGGCATGGGTGCACAACTGGAGGCTGTAAACCTGCCTGTCACTCAAGGGATCGCAGGCCGCCATGGAGCAGATCCGGGGCGCCTCGCAGAAGGTGAAGGAAATGATCGGCGGGCTTTCCGCCTCGATGACGCAGCAGGTCGCCGCCGTGAAGGATCTCGCGAAGGCGCTCGGCAACGTCAGCGAGATGAGCCGGAGCATCTCGGCTTCCACCGAGCAGCTTTCCGGCATGTGGCAGGACCTGCAGCGTGTGATGGCGCAGTTCAAGATCAATGGCGGGAACGGAAGGGACCGGCACGCCGCCAATTCTTTGAAGCTCGCCGATCGTGTCCTCGACGTGGGGCACATCGAGCAGGCGAGCTGAACGCCGGGGGTCGGGTCTCAGCCCCCGGCAAGCGCCTTTTCGATCTGCGCCATGTGATGCTCGCGGTGCGCAGCGCGATTCAAGCGGAGGGCCTTCTTCCACTTCGCCAAAAGGACGAGGGCCCGCTGGTCGTAGAAGGTGAGGTGACCGAGGAGGCCCGCAACGGTCCAGCCCGGACCACCCGCCGCCCGCGCCATGTCCGCGCCGCGCAGGCGCTTCGTCAAGGCGATCAGCTTCTGGGGCCACAGGGCATTGTGCTCGGTATATGCGTTGCCCATCCCGTCAGCCCTTCACGCTCTGCAGCATGGCGAGCATGTTCTCCGTCGGAACGGTGGCCTGGATGTTGTGCGCGTTGTTGAAGACATAGCCGCCGCCTTTGGCGAAGATGTTCCTGTTGTGCAGGGTCTCCGTCCTGACCCGCGCTGCCGTGCCGAAGGCGAGGGTGTGCTGCGCGTCAACGGCCCCGCCCCAGAACACGAACGTGTCCCCGTAGGTGCCCTTCAAGGCCTCGGGTGACATGCCTGCCGCGGAGATCTGCACGGGATTGAGGATGTCGATGCCTGCTTCAGCGAAATCATCGAGGTAGGCGATGATGGACCCGCAGGTATGATAGAAGGTCTTCCATTTCGTGTTGGCGTGCACCCAGTCGTTCATCGTCTTGTGCAGTGGCTTGAAGATCTCCCGGTAGGCCTCGGGGGCGATGAAGGGACCGTTCTGCGAGCCGAAGTCGGTGCCGCTCATGATCACCACGTCGATCCGGTCTCCCACGGCCTGGCGGTACATCACGAGGTTCTTCATCTGGATCTCGAGCTGCAGGCGGAAGATCTCCTTCACGTAGTCCTTGCGCAGCAGCGTGGACACGTACCACTCCTCGGGATCGCGGATCCCCTTCGGATGGAGCACCGCGGGCCCGGGCACCGTGGCGATGTCGCCGAAGCCGGCGCCCCAGAAGTTGCCCACCAGGCCGTACTCGGAGCCCTCGTACATCGAGCGCGAGGTCGTCTCGATGAACTTCAGCTCCTCGTCGGTGTAAAGCGAATAGGTCTGCTCGACCCATTCGCGGGGGTCCAGCTTCTCGTCGTCGATGGGCTCCTGGCGGACAATCGTGTCGAAGTAGTACCCGTCCTTGGGCATGCGGCCCGAGGGCGGCGCCGAGCGGTCTCCCTTGGGATACTGGACGATGTCGCCGCTGGGCAGTACGTCGTACTCAAAGTGCCCCGAGATCTCCACCTTCGTGCCATCGAACATGGTGAAAGGCTTCCAGTTCTCGTTGCGGTAGCCGAACATGGTCGTGGGAAGCTGGATGCCGAAGGTGTCGACGCCGAGCGCCTTCTTCACAGGCTCCTCGACCTCGGCGAGCATCTGGTAGGGGTCGTAGACCCGCACCGCCCCCCCGCTGATTCCCAGGGCGCTCTTCAGCCGGGCATAAGCGCTTGCCTGGATACCGGTGACCAGGGTGCTTCCCAAGTCCAGCGGCGGGCGATCGGTTTCCTGGTGCTGGATGGCTTTTCGCAGCCGCTCTCGTGACGTCATTTGTTTCTCCGTGGCCATGATAGAGCAGGGGGACGCGATTCGACAAGTGCGGTCTCGGCTCAGGCAGGGGTCGCTTTCGCAGGAGCGCATGCTATACTGCCTCCGTGGCTTCCCTCCGCCGCATGGCCGGCCTCCCTCTCCGGCACCGTCTGTTTTTCGTCTTCTCCGCCTACCTCGTAGCCGTGGCGGTGCCCATGGTTTCGCTCTTCCTCCTCGTCAACGCCGCCTATCGCGAGCTCGCCGTCATGCAGTCGCGCCAGTCGCAGATCAGCCGGCTCATGGCCGTCACCGACGAGGCCTACGACCTCTTCGGCAAGTACATCTACACGAGGAACGAGTCGCTGAACCTCGCCTTCAAGACGCGCGAGGAGGAGATTTCCAGTGCGGCCGCGCGGCTGGACGCCGGCCTTCCAACGGACTTCCACTATTACCTCTACGATATCGGCCGCATGCACGAGACGTTCACCGAGCTGGCCGACTCAATCAGGGCAGACCTCATGCGGGGCGTCGAGCGCATCTTCCTCGACAAGCGCCTGGCCGAGCTCAACCGCTTTCGGGGCTACATCAACGGGGAGTACTCGCGTCTCCTCGTTGACTACCTCGAGCACGTGCGCGGCCGCTCGGAGGAGCTGCGCGCCGGCGTCGACCGGAGCGAGCAGGTCACCATCATCGTGATGGCCCTCGTCCTCATTGGCGGCGCCCTCCTCGCGGGGAGGATCTCGCGCGGCATCGCCTTTCCCATAAGGAGGCTCGCCGACTCCCTCGAGCGCTTTTCCCTCGGCGAGCTGGGCATAGCGCCCCTGCCCGTCACGCGGAGCGACGAGGTCGGTGTCGTGGTCGACTCCTTCAACCGCATGACCACGGAAATCCGCGCCCACGTCGGGGAGATCCGGGAGAAGGCCGCAATAGAGGCGGAGCTCGCCGACCAGCGCCTGCGGCTCCTGCAGGCGGAGAATGCCCTGAAACGCGCCGAGATCCGCTGGCTCCAGAACCAGGTGAACCCCCACTTCATCTACAATGCCTTCAACTCGATCCTGTCCCTTGCCCGGCTGGAGGACGCCACCCGCACGGCGGCCTCGGTGGAGAGCCTCGCTGTCCTGCTCAGGAGCGCGCTGCGCAGCGGCCGTGCCATGGACTGTCTCGGCGAGGAAATCGAGGTGGTTCGCCATTACCTTCTCATCCAGAAAACGCGCTTCGGCAAGCGCCTCGAGTTCACCCTCGAGCTGCCCGAGGGCCTTCTTTCCCAGCGCCTGCCGGCAATGATCCTCCAGCCGTTCGTGGAGAACGCGGTCATACACGGCATAGAGCCCCGCGAGGAAGGGGGGTCTCTCGGGATCGAAGCCCGCGCGCGGGAAAACGGCGGCATCCTCCTCCTGGTGACCGACGACGGCATCGGATTCGATCCGTCATGCGTCAGGACCGACCCTGACGCCCTCGACGACGGGCGGCACATCGGCATCGAGAACTCGCGGCGGCGGATGGAGCTGCTGTACGGTGGGGACCGCGAGTATATCAGCATCGAGTCGGCCCCGGGTCGGGGGACACGCGTGCAGATAGAGGTGCCGCCGGAAACGGCGACTCAGGAGGGGTCGGCACCCTGAGCCGGCGCGCGTGGCTCCTCCCGCCGCGCGCGGGCGAACTCGCGCGGGGACATCCCCGTGTGCTCCTTGAACAACCTGCCGAAATAGGCGGGGTCGCTGTAGCCCACGCGCCGGGCGAGCTCCTCCATCGTGAGCTCCTCCCCGGCGGCAATGGCCACGGCGCGCTCCATCCTGAGAGCTCCCACGTACGCGGCGAAGCTTTTCCCGGTCTCCTCCCGGAACGTGCGCGAGGCCGATGCGGGAGAGCTGCGCAGGCGCACGGCGAGCGCATCGAGGGAGAGCTCGGCCACGGGGGTCTCGGAAAGCCAGTCGAGGATGCGTGATCGCGACCCGGGGGCCGAGGGGCCTGCCCAGGCAAGGAGGATTTCCGCCAGGGCCTCCCGCGGCGGGGCCCTGTCGACCAGGGCGTCGGGAGGCAGCGCTTTCACGGCTGCATCGATCTGTCCTCCCGCGTTCGCGAAAGCCTCCGCCTCCCGCGCTATCGCGAAGGCGAATGCCCGCAGGCGACCGGCGACCGTGAGACCGGCGGCCTCCCAGCTCGACACGAGCTCCTCCGCGGCCTCGTCAGCCGAAGAGAGGCGGCCGCGCAGGAGAGAGCGGATGATGCGGTTCTCGAGCACCATGAGGTCGGAGCCTGCGAGGGGGCCCTGGTCGGGTGCCGTTGCACTCGATGGCCTGCCCCGGCTCGCATCGCGCGCGATCCTCCTGATCACCTCGGCGACCATTCTGCGGAACTCCTCCTCGATGACCGGTTTCAGGAGGTAGCCGTCGAGACCGAGGTTTACGGCGCGCTGGGCAAGGGAGAAGCGGTCGTAGGCGGTAATGACGACGATACGCGTGTCAGGCCTGGTGGTCAGGATCTGTGCCGCGGCGTCCAGGCCGTTGAGCCCCGGCATCCTGACGTCGAGGAGCAGGAGGTGCGGTCGAAGGCGGCGGGCAGTCTCCACGACCTCGTCGCCGCGCGTGGCCTCGGCGATGTCCCCGAAGTCGTCGAAAAAGGAACCGACCATCTTGCGCATCGCGGCCCTGGCGAGCTCCTCGTCATCGGCGACAAGAAGTCTAAGCTTCATGGATCTCCCCCTGCGGGGATCGGCAGCCGGGTGTCCCCTGCGACGAGCGTCAGCCCCCTGCCTTTCCTGGACCCGTCCTGGCCGAGGACGATGCGGATCTGACCCGTGGCCGGGGCACGGGCGGCAACGACCTGGTCCATGGCGTCGACGAGGCTGCCGCAGCCCACGAAGGAGGCGCTTCGTGCCTCATCGTCGAGGTCCACGAAGAGCTCGATTTCCAGGCTCGTGAGGATGCGGATGATTTCGAGAAAGGAGGCTGCCAACGCAAGCTCGTCGGCAAGGGGAGCGGGTTCGCCGAAGCCGGAGTCGGCGAGGGAGCGGAAAAGGCGATCTGCCGCCGACAGGAGGCGGTACGATTCGGTGGTCTTCCCGGTGTAAACGAGCTGGGCGGCGTAGGATACGATGGACGAGGAAAGTTCTCGGAATCGTACGTGGGTCACGGCTCGAGTATAAAACCAAGGTTTCAGGCTGTCCAGAAGAGGTGAATTTCTTGCAGGGAAATGAATTTCTTGCGGTCAACCGCCTGGTGTGACGCAGGGAAGCGCCGGCTTTGCCGATTTTTCCCCGCTGCCGCCGGACATTCCTCGTCTCCCGGTTTCGTGAATGGGTCTATAGTGGTACAAGATCAGGGGCAGAGCCCCGATACGCAAAGGAGACCACGCCATGAAGAGAATCGTCCTCGTCGCCCTCATCCTTCTCGTCGTCCTCGGGCTGCCGATGTTCGGCCAGGCCAAGATCGCCCCGAAGGACCAGCTCTATATCGAGGTGTCGGCCCTCGGAAACCTCGACTATTTCTACGACCACAAGATGGGCATGCAGATGGTCGGCAAGGAGCTCGGCGTACGCACCGAGTACGTCGGCCCCGCCGAGTATGACATGAACGCCATGGTCGCCGCCTTCGAGCAGGCCATTGCGAAGAAGCCCCAGGGCATCGTCGTCGTCGGCTTCGAGCCCTCGCTGAACTCCATCGTCGACAAGGCGATCGGCCTCGGCATCCCCGTCGTCGCCGTTGACGCCGACCTCCCCGGCTCGAAGCGTCTCGCCTTCGTCGGCACCGGCAACTTCAACGCGGGCGTCGTCGGCGGCACAAAGCTCGCCACCCTCATCGGCGGCAAGGGCAAGGTCGCCATCATGACGAAGCCCGGCCAGTCCAACCTCGAGGAACGCATCGCGGGGTACAAGTCCGCGCTCGCCAAGTTCAAGGACATCGAGCTCGTCCAGATCGCCGACACCCAGTCCGATCCCACGGTCGCCGCGCAGGCCGCCGCCGCGCTTCTGCAGAAGTTCCCCGATCTCGCCGGCTTCGGCTGCGTCGAGGCGGCGGGGGGAGCAGGAGCCGCCACCGCGGTGCGCGAGGCCAAGAAGGCCGGCAAGGTGAAGATCGTCTCCATGGACCGCGGCAATGAGATCCTCGACGCCATCAAGGAAGGCGTCATCTCCGCTTCCGTCGCCCAGCAGACCGCCCTCATGCCCTACTACGCGACCACGATCCTCTACAACCTCTACAACTCGAAGGTCGCGATCACCAGCAATAACAAGGCCGCGAATGTCCTCGGCATCCCCGTGACCGTCGACACCGGCGCCATCGTCATCGATTCGAGCAACTACACCTACTTCAAGCGCTGATCGGCGCAAAGTTTTTTGGACCACGTCGCGCCCTGGACACCCAGGGCGCGCATTCAACGGGAGATCAAGGAAGTTCCATGCCTGACTACATCCTGGAGGCGCGCGGCATCACCAAGACCTTTCCCGGGGTGAAAGCCCTCGACGGCGTCGACCTCAGGGTGCGCCGCGGGGAGACGCACGCCGTTGTCGGGGAGAACGGGGCAGGGAAGAGCACCCTCATGATGGTGCTCACCGGCGTCTACCGCCCCGACGCGGGGCAGATCCTGATCGGCGGGAAGCCCGTGAGCTTCCATTCCCACGAGGCAGCCGTCAGGCAGGGCGTCGCCATCGTCTACCAGGAGCTCAGCCTCGTACCCTCCCTCTCCATCGCGGAGAACATCTTCACCAACCACCAGCCGGTGAACTCTCTCGGGTTCGTCCGCCGCAGCGAGCTTCTCGACAGGACGCGGGAATACCTCGCCCTCTTCGACCTCGACACTGTCCTCGATCCCGCCGCGCTCGTACGATCCCTCTCGCCGGCCAACCAGCAGGTCGTAGAGATCCTCAAGGCCATTTCCACGGATCCGGCCGTTCTGATCATGGACGAGCCCACCTCCTCCCTCACCGAGGTGGAGATCGTCAGGCTCTTCGAGAACATCCGCAGGCTCACCGCCCGCGGCATTGCCTGCCTCTATATATCGCATCACCTCTCGGAGATCTTCGAGATCGCGGACACGGTGACGATTCTTCGTGACGGACGGTTCGTCTGCGACGCGGCAGTGAAGGACGTCGACGAGGATTTCCTCGTCTCCAACATGGTCGGCCGCACGATCGCCGATATCTACGGGGCCCGACCCGATCCGGCCTCCCTCGGCCCGATGCGCTTCGAGGCGCGGGGGCTCGGCAGGGCAGGGGTCTTCGCCGGTGCCGACCTTCGCGCGAGGTCGGGTGAGATCGTCGGTCTCGCGGGGCTCGTCGGCGCGGGCCGCACGGAGCTGGGCCGGGCGATATTCGGGGCCGAGCCGGCAGACACGGGCACGATGCTCCTCGACGGCAGGTCGATCGCGCCGCGCTCGCCGCGGGATGCCATCGGCCTGGGCATCGGGTACCTCACGGAGGACCGCAAGACCCAGGGCCTCTTCCTGGACTTCCCCCTTTCCGCGAACATCGCGGCCAACCGCCTGAAGCGCCTCTCCCTCGGCCCGCTCGTGAGCGACGCCCTGGTCGACGGGGCCGCGAACGCCGCCGTGCGGGAGTACCGCATCGCCTCGGGCGGGCAGGGCAAGGCCGTGCGGAACCTCTCCGGCGGCAACCAGCAGAAGGTCCTCATCGCCGCCTGGATCGGCATCGAGCCCCGGCTGCTCATCGTCGACGAGCCCACGCGCGGCGTTGACGTCGGCGCCCGCAGCGAGATCTACGCCTTTCTCCGTTCCCTCGCCGCCCGCGGCACGGCGATCATCATGATTTCCTCCGACCTCAGCGAGATCCTCGGCCTCTCCGACCGGATCTACGTGATGAAGTCGGGCAGGATCGCCGGCGAGATCGCCGGCGCAGATGCAACCGAAGAATCGGTGATCGCCCTGGCGACGGGCGCCGCCGGAGGAGCTTCTCAATGAAGGACTGGTTCGGGCGCGTGACGCGCCAGCGTGAGTTCATGATCGGCGCCCTCGTCGTCGGCGTCTGCATCGCGATGACCTTCGCCTCGCCGTACTTCCTTTCCTCCGGCAATATCCTCGCGCTGCTCCTCGGCCTCTCCGTCGAAGCGATCATCGCGGTGGCGATGACCAACCTGATGGTGGCGGGCGGTTTCGACATGTCGGTCGGCTCCATCGTGGCGTTCACGGGGGCCGCGACCGCCACCCTGATCGTCGCCGGGCTGCCCGTGGTGATCGCCGTTCTCGCGGGGCTCGCGATCGGCGCGGCGGTCGGCTTCTTCAACGGGTTCATCATCGGAAAGATCGGCATCAACCCCTTCGTGACGACCCTCTCCTCCCTGAGCCTTTTCCGGGGACTCACCCTCTTCCTGACGAGGGGCAAGAACATTTCCGGCCTGCCGGATTCCTTCAAGGAGATCGGCCAGGCGACGGTCCTGGGCATCCAGACGCCGATCATCATCGCGGCCGTCCTCATCATCGCCGGCGACTTCATGCTCCGTCGATTCCGCTTCTTCCGCCAGAGCTACTACATCGGGGGCAACGAGCGGGGGGCGCGGCTCTCGGGCATCAACGTGGACAGGCTGAAGATCCTCGCCTACACCCTCACCGGCCTTTTCGCGGGCCTCGCGGGCATCGTGATGACCTCGCGCCTCGGGGCGGCCTCGATGACGGCGGGCACGGGTCTGGAGCTGCGCGTCATCACGGCCGTCATCATCGGTGGTGCGAGCCTCCAGGGCGGAGAGGGCACGGTCTTCGGCGCCTTCCTCGGCTCCCTCCTCATGGCCTTGATCACCAACGCGCTCACGCTCCTCGGCGTCGACGTTTACTGGCAGACATTCGTCATCGGCGCCACCCTTCTTTCCGCTGTTCTCATCGACCAGGTGGGAAAGAAGCGGGCCCAGGGCACCGTGGCCCGGCTTCCCGACAGGTCGCAGCAGAAGTAGGGCAGAGACGACAACAGGGAGGGTGGCGATGATCACGCTGAGGGAGAAGTATGCCGGCCATGACGCTGCCGCGAAAAGAGCGCTGAAAGAGGTGTTCGAGTTCAGGAACGCCAG
>PMZS01000361.1 GCA_003170115.1 Spirochaetaceae bacterium | reverse complement strand
CGGTCAAAGTGTTAAAGATGGGTATAGGAGTGTTTTTCCGGCAAAGCAAGCGATTCGCGCAACGAGCTCGCCCGGAGTGGGGGAAACGCCTCACGCGGGGCGGCTGCAGGAGTTCGGCAAGAAACTGCGTGACGGGGAACAGCCTGGAGTTCGTTCAAGGAAACGGGAGCGCGCGCGGCGGTCCGGCTGCGGGGCTCAGGGCATCAGCAGGAGCAGCGGCCGCGAAACGAGCTCCATGAACCGGGAAAGGAATTTGCACGCGTAGACCCCGTCGATCAGGCGGTGGTCGACCACGAGTGAAAGCGGGAGAACGGAGGCGGCGACCACCGCCCCTTCCTTGACCACCGGTTCCTGGTGCACGCGCCCGATCCCGAGGATCCCGACCTGCGGCGGCAGGATCATGGGATTGCCATAGACCCCTGAAAACGACCCGAAGTTGGAGATCGTGAAGCTTCCTCCCCGGATCTCCTCCAGGAGGAGGGTCCTCTGCCGGGCCTTCTCCGTCAGTCGGACAATCTCCGCGTGGATGCGCCCCACGGACAGCGTGGTGGTGTTTCTCACCACGGGAACGACGAGCCCTTCATCCGTATCCACCGCCACGCCGATGTGCGGCATGGGGAAGGCCTGGTACTCCTTCCTGTCATGAGAATACGTGGAGCTCAGCAGTGGGAAATCCTGCAGCGCGAGGGCCGTTGCCTTCACGAAGAAGGCAAGGAGGCCGACCTTCTCCCGCGCGCCCTCGTTCAGCTCGCGCCGCAGGCGAAGCAGGTCGTCCACGAGTGTATAATCGTGCACCGCGGCCGCGGGAATGGCCTGGCTTTTCTCCATTGCGGAGGCAATTGCCAGCCTGAGAGTTGAGAGCTTCTTTACAAGTGTCCCGTCGGCAGCAGGCCCCTCCACCGAGGGGGCGGCGCGCGGAGCGGTCCGGGTGCCAAGGTCCTTTTTCAGTATCCTCCCGCCTGGCCCGGTGCCGCTGACCTGCGACAGGTCGATCCCCGCGTCGGCGGCGAGCTTCCGCGCGACCGGTGAGGCACGGACGCCCCCATTGTGTCCGTTGCCGGCGTTGCGGGAAGTCTGCTCCGCCGCCGTCGAGATGCCCTCAGTGCTGGAAGGAAGAACGCTCCCCGATCCCGTGTCCAGCCGCCCCACGACAGTTCCCGCCTCTTCCACGGTGGATGTCTCAACGGCTGGCGCGGGGTGGGCGCTCGTCCTGATCCGGGCGACGATCTCACCCACCTTCACGATCTGTCCCTTCACCAGGGACATCTCCACCACCACTCCCTCTACAGGGGAGGGCATGTCGGTCACCACCTTGTCCGTCTCCACGACCGCCAGCGCATCGCCGGCCTTTACCTTCTGCCCCGGGGCCACCTTCAGCTCGACCACGGTCCCTTCCGTAAGGCCCTCCCCGATGTCGGGAAACCGGAACTCATACAATCCTGCGTCACGGCTCATAGGTCATCACCTTTCGCGCTTCCGCCATGATGTGCTCCGCGCTGATGAGGTAGTGCCGCTCGCCGCGGGGCATGGGGTAGATCACGTCGGGCCCCGCCAGGCGCGCGGGGGGGGCCTCCAGGTGATCAAAAGCCTGCTCCATCACCGTGGCCATCAGCTCGGCGCCCACGCCGAAGCTCTGCGGTCCTTCGTGCACGACGAGGAACCTGCCGGTCTTTCGCACCGATTCCACCACGGTGCGGAAGTCGAACGGGTAGATCGTGCGCAGGTCGATGAGCTCCACCGACCGGCCCTCCGCGGCCAGCGCCGCGCGCGCGTGGCGCGCCTCGATCATCTGCGCGCCGTAGGACAGGAGCGTGAGGTCGTCGCCTTCCGCCTCTACCCGTGCGGCCCCGATCTGCACGCAGTACGCCTCCTCGGGCACCTCCTGGCGCACGGCTCGGTAGGCGCGCGCGGGCTCGAGGTAGATCACGGGATCGGGATCCCGAATGGCGGCAATCAGCAGGCCTTTTGCGTCGTGCGGCGTCGATGGAATGACGACCTTCAGCCCTGGGATATGGCCGAAGAGGGCTTCCACGCTCTCCGAGTGATGCTCGGGCGCACGGATGCCTCCTCCGTAGGGCATGCGGATCACCAGGGGAGCGCACATGGCACCCCGGGTCCTGTTCCTGATCCGCGATACGTGGCTTGCGATCTGGTTGAAGGCGGGGAAGGAGAACCCCGAGAACTGGATCTCCACGACGGGGCGCAGCCCCGCCACGGCCATGCCCACCGCGGCGCCGACGATCCCTGCTTCGGAAATCGGCGTGTCGAAGCACCTCTCCTCGCCGAACTCGTTCTGCAGCCCCGCGGTGGCCCGGAACACGCCGCCTTCCACCCCCACGTCCTCGCCGAACACGATGACCGATCGGTCGGCCGCCATCTCGGTGCGCAGCGCGTCCGTGACCGCCTCGATGAGCGTGAGGACCTTCATGCCTTCCTCCGTTCAAGCTGCGCTTGCATGATCTCGGGCATCTCAAGGTACAGGTAGCGGAAGGTGTCCTCCACAACAACATCCGGCTCCCGCTCGACCTCATCGTAGGCGGCCTGGGCGCTTGCCAATGACTGCTCCCGCTCGCGCACCACGTCCTCCCCGGTGAGGTGCTTCGTGCGGATGAGGTAGCGCTCCAGCCTGAGCAGGGGATCGCGCGCCTCCCACTGCTTCACCTCCTCGTCGGACCTGTACTTCGTGGGGTCGTCGGAGGTCGTATGGGCGCCCAGGCGGTAGGTGAGGCCTTCGATCAGCGTGGGCCCCTCGCCCGCGCGGGCCCTGTCAGCCGCGAGCTTTACCGCGGAATAGACGGCGAATATGTCGTTGCCGTCAATGCGGATTCCGGGGAAACCGTACGCGAAGGCCTTTTCCGCGAGGGTTTTGCTCGCGCTCTGTTTCGACCAGGGGAGGGAAATCGACCAATGGTTGTTCTGGGCGTAGATGATCACTCCCGCCTTCCACACCCCGGCGAGGTTGCAGGCTTCGTGGAACTCGCCCTCCGAGCTGGCTCCCTCGCCCATGAAGGTGATCGCGATCCGGTCATTTCCCTTGTACCGCTCGGCCCACGCCAGTCCGACCGCGTGGAGCATCTGGCTTCCGACCGGGACGGAGATGGGCATCATGTGGTAGGTGTCCACAGGCATGTGGTTGGCCCACTCGTTTCCGTACCAGTAGAGGAAGTACTGCTTCAGGCTGATCCCCCGGGCGAGCATTCCGCCCAGCTCCCTGAAAGCCGGGACGAACCAGTCGTCCGGCCGTACCGCCATGAGCGCGCCCACTGAGTTGGCCTCCTGGCCCTTGTTCAGCGCGTAGGTGGGCATGCGTCCCTGCCGGTTGAGGCTCACGGCCCACTCGTCCACCTGTCGGGAGAGCACCATGGTCTTGTACGCCGCCAGCGCCTGCTCGTCGGTGAGGCGCGGCATGCCCGGCGGGAAGGGGGCAAGCTTCCCTGTCACATCCAGCAGGGACAGGAGCCGTCCCTCCCGGGGATCGTAGTTTTCGAACATTCCGCCTCCTCAAGCGCCCGGCGTTGTCACCCGCGGCAGTGACACCAGCAGTGCATGCCAGGCCAGCGTCGCGCATTTGACCCGCACGGGAAAGCTCGTCAGGCCCTTGAAGGCCGCGAGATCTCCCATCTCGTCCAGAACCGAAGCGGGGATTTCCCCGCGCAGCGCTTTGATGAAGGTGTCCGCGCGCTCTCGCGCATCGGCAACAGAGAGCCCGTGCATTGATTCCGTCATCAGGGATGCGGAGGCGGTGCTGATGGCGCACCCGTGTCCGTCGAACCGCACGCGCTCCAGGCGTCCTCCCGCTCCCACGACCACCTCCAGCTTGATGGAATCCCCGCATGTGGGGTTCTCGTGGGCCATGGCCTGCGGAACATGGTCGAGCTTCGCCGCTCCGCGCGGCGAGCGGTAGTGGTCCATGATGATTTCCTGGTACAGCTCGTCGAAGGCGCTCACGCGTAAAACCTCAGCGCCCCATCAAGGGCGTCCACCAGGCGGTCGATCTCGGAGAAGGTGTTGTAGAAGGAGAGGCTGGCGCGGACGGTCGCCGGCACGCCGAGCTTCCGCGCAAGGGGCTGTGCGCAATGGTGTCCCGCGCGCACGGCAATTCCCTCCCGGTCCAGGAACTGGGCCACGTCGTGGGCGTGGATATCCCCGAGGTTGAAGGGGAACACGCCGCTTCGCCTCGGCGCCGCTCCGTATTGGGTCAGCGCCCGCACGCCGCTCAGGCGTTCCCGCGCGTACGCCGCCAGCTCCCCCTCCCGCTTTCCGATGGAGGAAAGCCCGAGGGTATGAATGTAGTCGATCGCCGCGCTGAGACCCACGGCCCCTTCAACGTTCGGCGTGCCCGCTTCGAACTTCCAGGGCAGGTCGTTCCAGGTCGACCCCTCGAGGGACACCGAGCGGATCATTTCTCCGCCGCCCATCCAGGGCGGGATGGCGTCCAGAATTTTCTCCTTGCCGTACAGGGCGCCGATGCCCATGGGAGCGTACACCTTGTGTCCGGAAAACGCGAAAAAGTCGCAGTCGAGGTCCTGGACGTCCACGCGCATGTGCGGCACCGCCTGCGCTCCGTCCACCAGCACGACGGCACCGCGCCGGTGCGCCATGGCCGCGATTGATTTCACGTCGTTGACGGTTCCCAGCACGTTGGATACGTATGTCACCGCGACGAGACGGGTGCGCGGGTCCCAGGACCTTTCTGCTTCCGCCATGTCGAGGGTGCCATCCGGGGCGAGGGGGATGAAACGGAGCGTGCATCCACGGCGCGCGCAGGCAAGCTGCCAGGGAACCAGGTTGCTGTGGTGCTCCATCTCCGTCGTGAGCACGACGTCGCCCCGTGAAAGATTCGTGTCCGCCCAGGAGGAAGCGACAAGGTTGATCGCCTCCGTCGTGCCGCGTGTGAAGATGATTTCCCGGCTCGTGCGGGCGCTCAGGAAACGCTGGACCTTGCCGCGCGCCTCCTCGTAGGCGGCCGTGGCTTCCTCCCCGAGAGTGTGAAGGGCGCGGTGCACGTTGGCGTTGCCGTGCTCGTAGTAGACCCGGATCGCGTCCAGCACGAGCCGAGGTTTCTGGGACGTTGCGGCATTGTCGAGGTAGGCGAGGGGCTTGCCGTTTACCGTCCGGTCCAGAATGGGAAAATCCGACCGGATGTCCTCCACGCTCCTGGGGCCGATCAGCTGGATTTTCTCTTGCATGATGCGATCCATATTTCCCCGTTCTCCACTTTCACTTCCCACGCCCCCACTGGCTTCGTGGCGGGAAGCCCCGTCACTGCCCCGGTGCGAAGGTTGAACCGCGAACCGTGCTTCTGACAATATACTTCCCCGGCCCACACGTCGCCCTCAGAAAGCCGTGAGTACTCGTGTGAGCAGATGTCGTCAAGCGCGTAGATGCCTTCGTCGGTGCGGAACAGCGCCACGGGGACTCCGTCCATGGTGACGCTCATTGTCGACACCAATTCCCCAAGCGAGGCCACCCTGATCCAGCCGTTCATGATGGGTATCAGGCGGCGGCGCGGAGGCGGCCCTTGATCGCGGCCAGGGCGCCGTCCTTGAACATTACTGGTGCGGGAGTGAGGATGTCCTCGAAATACCCGACTATGAGCATCTCTCGCGCATCTGCTTCGGAGAGGCCTCGGCTTTCGAGGTAGAACAGCTCCTCCGCGTTCAACCGGCCCGTCGTGGAGCCGTGGCTGCACTTCACGTCGTTGTTTCCGATTATCAGGGTGGGAATGGAGTCCGAGCGGGCTCCCTCCCCCAGGATCAGGTTGCGGTTGGTGAGGTATGCGTCCGTGCCGGACGCGCCGGCGGCCACATCGATCAGCCCCTGGAAAATGGTCCGACCGCCACCGGCCACCGCTCCCTTGTAGACAGCCCTGCTCGTGGCCTTTGGAGACCGGTGTCTCTGCACGGTTCGCAGGTCCATGTGCTGGCCTGCTCCACAGAAGTACGCGCCATTCAGGAACGCTTCGGCCCCGGGACCGTCGAGGAAGCAGTCGACCCGGGTCTTTGCCCATCGGGCGCCGAACTCCGCGTCGAAGTGCCGAAGGGAGGAGTCACGCCCCACCTCCGCGCGCACGTGGCGGACGTAGAGGTCCGCGGGCGCCAGCTCCTGCTGCTCCCAGAGCTGAAGGCCGGCCGCGTCGGCAAGGCGCACGTCCACCACCGCGTTGCAGAGCATTCCGCCCGGCGCGCCCTTGCGCGCGGTGATGCGCTGGATGACGGAAGCGCGGGAACCGGCCCCCAGGAGGACTGCGACGTGCGGCGCGCTCATGGTCCCACGGCCGTCCTCCTCGAAATCGATGAAGATCGGTTCCTTGATCTCGAGCCCCGGGGGGACCCAGAGAAGGGCCCCGTGGCTCAACGACGCATAATGCCAGGCGAGGAACCGGTTGTCGGCATCCTCGAGGGCACGCTCATACAGGGTGTGAAGGGGTGCCTCGAACTCCTCCAGCGCGTTGTCCAGGGGGAGGAGCCGAACCCCGGCTTCCTGCAATTGCGCGTCAAGACCTGCCTCGATGCACTTGTTCGCCTGGAACCGGATGTGGCCGGCCCCTTCTCCCGGGTCGATTTCCCGGGGGCAGGCGGGCGTGAGTGCCGCAACCGGGGCGTAGGAGTCCAGGCCGAGCCTGCTCACATCCGTCCGCCTCCACTCCTCTTCAGAGGTGGTCGGCCATTTCATGCCTTCGAAGCGCTCCCGTGCCCGGGATCGCAAGTTCCGCATCCACGGCGGTTCCACAGCGGAGGGCATCATCCGACGGTCCCTTCCATCTCCAGCTCGATGAGACGGTTGAGCTCGACCGCGTATTCCATGGGAAGCTGCTTCACCAGCGGGTCCAGGAAGCCGCTCACGATCATGAGGGAAGCCTCCTGCTCGCTCATCCCGCGGCTCATCAGGTAGAAGAGCTGTTCCTCGCTGATCCTGCTCACCCGGGCCTCGTGCTCGATGGAGACGTCGTCCGAGTCGATTTCCATGTAGGGATACGTGTTGCTGCGCGACTTCTCGTCGAGGATGAGCGCGTCGCAGACCACGCGGGACCGCACGTCGTGCAGGCCCTCGTTCACTTTCAGAAGACCGCGGTAGGTGGAGATCCCGCCGCCCCGGCTGATGGACTTGGCCGTGACGATGGAGGAGGTGTGGCTGGCCGCGTGCACCGCCTTGGCGCCCGTGTCCTGCTCCTGTCCCTTTCCGGAAAACGCGATGGAGAGGACTTCCCCGTGCGCCCCCTCGCCCATGAGCCAGATGGACGGGTATTTCATCGTGCGCTTTGCGCCGATGTTGCCGTCCACCCACTCCACGATGGCGTCCTTGTACGCGACGGCCCGCTTGGTGACGAGGTTGTACACGTCATTGGACCAGTTCTGGATCGTGGTGTAGCGCACCCGCGCGCCTTCCAGCGCGATGATCTCCACCACCGCGCTGTGAAGGGACTCGGTGGCATACACCGGCGCCGTGCATCCCTCGATGTAGTGCACGAAGCTTCCTTCGTCGGCGATGATAAGGGTCCGCTCGAATTGCCCGAAACTTTTCGCGTTGATGCGGAAATACGCCTGCAGGGGAATCTCCACCTTCACGCCCTTGGGCACGTAGACGAAGCTCCCGCCCGACCACACCGCGCTGTT
>PMZS01000047.1 GCA_003170115.1 Spirochaetaceae bacterium | reverse complement strand
GTGCGGCCCAGCGCGGGCAGCATTTCAATTCTCGGATCCGGCCTGGGCGATGACCGCAAGGGCGTCCTCTCGCGCATCGGCTACCTCGTGGAGTCGGCGGCGGCATACCCCAACCTTACGGTGCGGGAGAACCTCCACATCCAGCGGCACCTGATGGGCGCCCCACGGGCATCGGTCGATGAGGTCATCGAGCTTCTCAAGCTCGGCGAGTACGTGAACCGACGCGCGGGCAGGCTCTCGCTGGGCAACAAGCAGCGGCTCTCCCTCGCGCGCGCCCTGGTCCATNNGCCCGAGCTTCTCATCCTGGACGAGCCGGCCAACGGGCTGGACCCCGCGGGCATCGTGGAGATCCGTGCCCTGCTCCGCCGACTCGCCGACGTCCAGGGCGTGACCATCTTCATGTCCAGTCACCTCCTGGACGAGGTGGAGCACCTCGCCGACCGGGTGGGCATCGTGCACGCCGGCAGGCTCGTCGAGCAGGTTGACTACAACGAGCTGCGCGATAACGGCAGGCTGGCCATCGAGATCGAAGTGGACGACGTCGCACTGGCGGAACGGATACTACGAAACGAGCTGGGGCTCGTCGAGGTGTCGCGATCAGGGGATGCGTGCCTGCGGATCGCCGACCACACGGCGAAGCCTGCTCTCATCGCCCGTGCCCTGGTCGGCGCCGGTGTGGCGCTGGAGCGCCTCGCCCCGATGGAAGAGGACCTCGAGCGGCACTTCATGCGCCTGACGGGAGGAGAGACATGAGATTTCCCAGCGTCGTGGCAACGGAGCTCATGAAGCTCCGCCGGAGCAAGGTGACCTGGATGACATTTGCCGCATACGCGTTCATGGCGGCAATGGCAGGCTTTTTCATGTGGATGATGAAAAACCCCGGCATGGCCAGGAACCTCGGGCTCATCGGCCAGAAGGCCAACTTCGCATTCGGCGGGGGTGCCACTGACTGGCCTGCCCTGCTGACCTTCATCGTGGAGATGGGCGGTATCGGCGGGCTCATCATGAGCTCCGTCGTCGTTGCATCCGTCTTCGGCCGCGAATACGCCGAAGGGATGGCAAAGAACCTGCTCGCCCTGCCGATACCCCGGAGCTTCTTCGTGCTGGGCAAGTTCGTTGGAACCGCCGCGTGGTTCGCCCTGCTCACGCTCTGGATCATCGGCGAAACCTGGATCGTCGGATCGCTCCTGAGGCTGACCGGCCTGACATCGGGGCTTTTTCTCGCGGCGGCGGCGAAGCTCCTCCTGCTGGCCCTCATGTCGTTCTGCTGCGCCGTCCTGGTGGCGTGGGTCGCCGTGGAGAGGCGAGGTTACTTTGCGCCGCTTGGCTTTTCGATATTCACACTGGTTCTGGCAAACGTCTTCGGTCACACGGGCTGGGGTCCATGGGTGCCATGGACGATCGTCGGCCTGTACTCAGGCGCCGCGGGGCCGGAGGCGAGCCTCGGATGGGGGAGCTTTGCCGTCATCGCCATGACATTCCTCATCGGCACCGCGCTCACAATCCGGCACGAGGTGTACGCGGACAACGTGCAGTAGCGCCCTACAGGGCAGCGCCGTTCGTGGCGATGACCGACTGGTACCACGAGGCGCTTTTCTTCCACGTCCGTGACAAAGTGTGGTAGTCCACGTGGGTGATGCCGAATCGCCTGCTGTACCCGAATCCCCACTCGAAGTTGTCCATGAGAGACCAGAGATAGTACCCCTGAAGCTTCACACCCTGCTCGATCGCGCGCCGGGACTCTAGGAGGTGCGACGCAAGATATTCGATCCTGTCGTGGTCCTGCACCTGGCCCTTTTCGGTAATCCGATCAGGGTACGCCGCCCCGTTCTCCGTGATCATCAGGACCGGGTCCGCGTAGTCATTCTTCAGTCGGATCAGGAGGTCGGAGAGACCCTCCGGATACACTTCCCAACCCATCTCGGTCCGCGGGCAATCCTTCAGGTGGCCGTACTCGAATCCGAGCACTCCACCCGCGTCGCACGCGTAGACCCGCTGGGGGAAGTAGTAATTCACGCCGAGGAAATCCACGGGATTGGATGAAAGCGTGGAAAGGTCATCGTCCTCGATGCGCGGTGCCACCCCGTGCTTCGCGTAGATCTCCAGCACGTCCACGGGGTACGTCCCCTTGAACACGGGATCCAGGAACCAACGATTCACCTGCCCGTCGGCCCGGTGGGCGGCCTCGATGTCTGACATCCCGTCCGTGAACGGGTACATCGTGTGCAGGTCGAGTGCGATTCCGATGCGCGAGCCTGCAGGGCACAGCTCGCGGAACGCCGCAACGGCAAGCGCATGCGCCCGAAGGAGCACGTGCGACGCCTGCACCGCGGTTGCGAAGTCCTTCAGCCCCGGCGCATGCCGTCCATCCGAATGCCCGACGAAAGCGGCGACCTGGGGTTCGTTGAGCGTCATCCACATCTTGACGCGGTCCCCGAGATGCGTATACAGGCAATCGGCGTAGTCGGAAAACCACGACGCGGTATCCCTGTTCGTCCATCCCCCGACGTCCTGCAGGGCCTGCGGAAGGTCCCAGTGGTACAGCGTGAGCGCCGGCTGCACCCGGGCCTCCAGGAGGGCGTCCACGAGCGACTCGTAGAAGTCCAGACCTCTGCGGTTCAGTTTTCCGTGGCCGTGCGGGAAAAGGCGGGGCCATGAGACGGAGAATCGGTAGGAGGAGAGCCCGAGATCACGCATGTTCTCCACGTCGTCCTTGAAGCGATGATAGTGATCGCAGGCCACCTCACCGGTATCCCCGCCGTGGATCGCTCCCGGGGTGGCACAGAAACGGTCCCAGATCGATTCTCCTCTTCCGTCTTCCCTGACTGCGCCTTCGACCTGGTAGGCAGCGGTGGCCGCCCCCCAGAGAAATCCCGCCGGAAACCCTTGTTTCGACATGACCCGAGTATAGGAAGCGCTTCCGGATCTGTCAATTTTCGTGCGAAAGAGAAGCGTTTCAGGCCGACCTTCCTGCCGATACTGGAAACGAGCAGTGGAATATGCGCGAGTTGATAACCAGCAATTTGGTGGCAGTCTGCGGGTGGTGCGGCAGGACACGCACTGATTCGGGTGAGTGGCGTCTGCTCAAGACAGCAGCGCCATCAGAGACCGAACCCCTGCATACCCACGGCATATGCCCCGAATGCGCGAAGAAAATGCTGGATGACCTGCAGATGCACCGAACCGCCTAGCGCACGGGAACACTTTTAAAATGTTGGTAGGCACCGCGCAGGAAGGAGTTTCGCCGCCTCCTCTCTGATGTAATCGTGAAATGATCCGTTCCAGTCCATGAGGCTTCTTGCCAACCTGAATGAAGTATGCACACGGCGGCCGCTCATCACAGAAAACGATGCTCCATTTGACGATGGCAGGCAAAGAGTCTTCGAAAGCGCCTTCCGATCAAAGGACTGAGCAAATACCTTTTTTTGCGCAGCGTCAGGCGGCCCCGCGGGACCCCATCTCAGGCGCGGACGGCACGATTTTCTTGACAGTGAACGCGCCGATGGCTGAAGCGATAAGGACTACCGTCCCTGCATAAAAGGCCGATGCGTAGCCCAAGCCCGCGGATGATATAGCTCCGATCATGGGTCCTATGGCCGCCCCAGCCGAGTTCATGCTCGCGTTCAACCCGAAGATCATTCCTTGGCGGTTTCTGTCCGCGCGCATGGCGATCATGGCGTTGATCGAGGGCTCCGAGCCACCGATCATGGCGCCGCCTATCACGCGCAGAACAAGGAGCTGGATAGGGTTGCGAACGAATGCCTGGGGGAGAAACACGAGCACAGCACCTGACAGGCAAAACGCCAGGAGCCTTTCGTATCCGATCCTGTAGCTCGCTCTTCCGAGACCCGCGGAGGAAAGCGCCGCTGCAATGGCGCTCCCCCCGAGGATAAGCCCCGTCATGGTGGCGACTTTCGTTGCCTGCGGGGAAATGGACTGGATGAACAGGGGCAGGATGGGCGCCACGGTGCTGGTAGCGATCTGCAGTCCCCCGGAAACGAGCACCAGCACGATGAGCCCAGGAGAGCGCGCCAGGGGAGAAAAGTCCGGGATCACCGATTTCAAGAAAGATCCCGCAGGGCGCGATCGCACAGATTCTTCCCTCACGAACCGCATGACGATCGCCGCAGCAGCCAGAAGGAAGACGGCGGTAGCGAGAAATGTGACACGATAACCGAAGAGGTCTGCAAGTAGGCCACCGAATGCGGGACCCACGGAAACCCCAACGTAGATGCCCGTCTGGAGCATGCCCAGGGTGTATCCGAGCCGCTCCCTGGGGGAGATCGTGGCCACAAACACCGTGGCCGCCGCGACCGTGCCGCTTAGGGCGCCCTGCAGCCCGCGCAGCACCAGAAGTTGCCAGGGTCGGTTGACAGCGCCCATAAGCGCGATGACCACAGCCCCGCCGATCATGGCGCGAAGGAGCATCGGGCGCTTGCCGTGGGAATCGGCAAGTTGTCCCCAGAGAGGAGCGAAGACAAACATGCAGATTGCCGGCGCTGTAGCGCAGGCGCCCACCCAGATGTTGAGGCGGGCCGGATCGCTCACCCCGAGGTCCTGGATGAAAAACGGTATGATCGGTATCGAAGCGTTGAAACCAATGAGGGCGAGGATCTCCGCGGCGAAAATGGCGTAGAAGCTTCTTTTCCAGTTTTGCATCAATCGAGTGTAGGGGAATTGAGTGTATGCAGCCCCGGGGGTTCGATCAAGAAGCGCGCAAGAGTCCAGTCTCTTAATAAGCTTCTTGACCCCAGGCACAAAGGCCTAGTTTCCGTCCACAGCAACACGGTTTTTCTTCTTACTTCTCGTCTGTACTGCCTCGCAGCTGAACAGATCTGACAATCAGAAGGGGACGATCAGTTCGATGCAACACCCCTGCAGCGACACTGCCATAGAAGAAAGCACGCAATCCGCTTCTTCCATGACTTGCCAATGCTATGAGGTCTACTTTCTCCCGTACCGCGAGATCGACAATCGTCCCCACTACAGGTCCGAGCAGTACGTGCACGTGCGCTCGTATGCCCTTCTTTCGCAGGCGCCCTTGAAGTTTTTCAAGGTAATTCCGAGCATTTTTATAGACTCGCTCGATTACTTTCGGATCCAAAGGGGGAACAGGCCCAGCCATATCTATTGTCGCGGGGATAGGCTCGACCACTTGGAGCAGGACCACCTGCGATTTGTCATATCTGCGGGCAAGATCCTCAACGTGTGGAAGGATTGTTTCCGCACGTTTGGATCCATCCAAGGGTACCAAGATCCTTCTAAACATGGTTAGCTCCTCTGCGCGCCTTTTTTGAGAAGTCCCGATCGAAAAGAATAGCGAGTTAATCTGAGTATAGGTCTTAAAGGCTCGTAAGCTCAATAACACACACACCGTTTGACTGGGCGGAACCCCACCCTTATCTTACATGTAAAACATCTTTCCGGAGCACAACATGAGATATGACAAACTGACCCTGAAGGCGCAGGAAGCCCTGCAGGAAGCGGACTCCCTTGCGCACTCGTTCAACCACTCCGCCCTGGACTCGGAGCATCTCCTGCTCGCCCTCCTGCGGCAGGACGACAGCAAGGCCGCCCAGGCGTTGACCAACATGAAGATCGGGCTGGACGCGGTCAGGCAGGCTGTCATCGAGTCCATGAAAAGCGGCGGCGAGTCGACGCTTCCTGCCGACGCCAAGCAAGACCCCAACAAGCCCAAAAGCAAGACGCCCGCCCTGGACGCCTTCGGCAGGGACATGACCCAGCTTGCCCGCGACGGGAAGCTTGATCCCTGCATCGGGCGCGAAATCGAGACCAAGCGCATCCTCCAGGTTCTCATCCGCCGCAGGAAGAACAATCCCGTCCTGCTCGGCGAAGCTGGCGTGGGCAAGACGGCCATC
>PMZS01000227.1:2997-3172 GCA_003170115.1 Spirochaetaceae bacterium | reverse complement strand
CCGAGTCCAGGTAGTACGCGCCGATGATCGCTTCCAGGCAGTCGGCAAGGATGGTCTTCTTGGACCTTCCTCCCGAGTACTCCTCGCCTTTGCCGATAAGGATGAAATTGTCCACGCGCAGGCCGCGCGCGATTTCAGAGAGACTCGCTTCGCTCACGACGAAGCTCTTGATCCG
>PMZS01000227.1:0-2907 GCA_003170115.1 Spirochaetaceae bacterium | reverse complement strand
CTTTTCTGTGTGAACAAGTCCTTGCTATTTCTTCACCTGGGACCGGATGTATTCCAAGGCGTCGCGCACGGTTTCAAATTCGTTGGCCTTTTCATCCGGAATGCTGATGCCGAGCTCCTCCTCAATGGCGTACACAAGCTCGTACGTATCGAGGCTGTCGGCGCCCAGGTCCTGGCGGAAGGAGGAATCGAGTGTAATCTTTGATTCATCGATCTCGAGGCGATCGGCAATAAGTTTCTTCATTTTCTCAAACAGCTCGTCCATACAGTTCAACCTCCTGTGGAAATGATGTATATGCGTGCGCGAGGGGGTGTTCGCTAAGAACGACCGTTGCGTCGGGTCATGCCATCTCCTCGGGTTTCAATATCTGTTTGCCCCTGTAAAACCCGCACTTGGGGCAGAC
Source organism: Spirochaetaceae bacterium (assembly GCA_003170115.1). Taxonomy (GTDB): domain Bacteria; phylum Spirochaetota; class Spirochaetia; order SZUA-6; family Fen-1364; genus Fen-1364. Next base: position 2,504 of record PMZS01000227.1, on the reverse strand, counting down.
CCGGTGACGCATGCCCCTGTTCCCGCAGTTGCTGCATTCCACGAGGGTGGGAACGGCGAGACGCATGTTCGCCGTGCGGCGTTTGCGTCCCCTTGCCCTCGAAATTCTCCTTTTCGGCAAACCCATTCACGTCACCTCAAAAGTGGATTAGTTTGATAAAGACAGCCAAAACTACACTATAGACCCTGGATTGTCAAGGCGCCTCGGAGTCTGGCGCCTCGGAGTCTGACGCACGCGCTTTCTCTCTGCCCGCCCCGAGCTTCAGATGCAAAGCCTTTGCCACGTTCGGCGGCACCATTCCCGAGATGTCACCGCCGAAAGTCGCGATATCCTTGATCGCGGAAGACCGGATGATCGAGTACTTCTGCTCCGTGGGCAGGAAAATCGTCTCGATTCTCGGGTTGAGCGACCTGTTCATCAGGGAAAGCTCGAACTCATAGTCGAAATCCGCCAGGGCGCGCACGCCCCGCACGATCACGTGCACGCCGATGCGGTCCGCAAAGTCGACAATGAGCCCGTTCCAGGTTGAGACCGACACGCTCGGCAGCCCATGCGAAAGCTCGGTCATCATCGAAAGCCTTTCGTCGGCACTGAAGAGATACCTCTTCGAGGGGTTGACGGCGATCACAACCTGGACCGCATCGAAAAGCCGGGAGGCGCGGCGGAGAATGTTCAGATGGCCGTTTGTGGGAGGATCGTATGTGCCGGGGAGAAGTACCTTCATGGCCCGGAGGATAGCCGAGGTTCCCCGCGGGAGCAAGGGAAAAATCTTTGACAAAGGTCATGTGGGGGAATAGAATTAATGGTAATGATGGCTGGCAGGAAACTGTTCTGCGTGCTCGTCTGTGCCGCGGCGCTCGCGTCCTGCGCGTCGCCGCCGGCGAAAGCTCCGGAGCCCGCACCGGCGGCCCCGCCTGAGAAGTCGGCACCCGTTCCGGACACTACTCCCGTGCCGCAGCCCACCCACGAGTTCATTGCATCTGATGAGCTGTACCGCACGACGTTCCGTGAAGTCCAGGACGTGGTCGCCGCCATCACGCGCATCATCACCGCGGGCGACTATGACGGATGGCTGTCGTACCTCACCGCGGACTACGCAGCATCGCGGGGCAGCAGTGAGTTCCTGGCGGATGCATCGAGCGCGGCAGTGTTGAAGAAAAACGGCATCGTGCTGAAGAGCCTCAGGGACTATTTCAACAACGTGGTGGTGCGAAGCCACCTCCAGGCTACCCTGGACGATCTGCAGTTTCTCGACGAAACGCACGTAAAGGCCCTCGCGCTCGTCCAGGGCACGCCGGTGATCCTCTATTATCTCGTCCACGAGAACGGGAGATGGAAGATCGGGCTCAAGCAGGGCGGGGAAAGTTGACGGGAAGGAATGGGAGCAGACACATGAGCATCAGTGGGATCATGGAGCCGACTCGGGCGGATTTCAGCGCCTCCAGAGGCGGATTCAGTCGTTTCGCCGTGCGGCCTTCCATATGGGCCCTGGTCATTGTTCTTGCCCTCAGCATCATGCCGGCCGCAGTACTGTTCGCCCAGCAGACGACCCCGGCGCCCAAACAGAAGGAAATCACCATCGAGGAGCTCTTCCTCCAGAGTGTCGAGTTCCAGATTCTACGGGAGAAAGCCTTCTCGGGCGACTATGACATCAAAGTGAGCGCCCTTGACGATCTGGAAAAAAAGGTCAACGACGGCTCATACAAGGCCAGCGATCAGCAGGTCGAGTTCGTCCTCGAATACCTCGCCCTGGAAGGTTCGGCACGGACCACACGCGAATCCGGACGCCTGGTGAACGACTTCCCCGAAGTGCGCCGGCGCGCTGCCAATCTCCTCGGCAGGGTGGGCACCGAAGATGCGAAGAATGCCCTGGTGCGCGTTCTCCTGATTGACGAAGAGCCTGTCGTAAAAGCGGAAGCCGCGTACGCGCTGGGCGTGATCGGAAAGAACGACAACAATGAGGTCGTGCAGGCGCTCTCATTCACGTACAATAAGGAAGATCCGTCGAAACCGGACAACAACTTCGGCTACGCGCTTTGCCTGGCCATCGAAAAGCTCGCAAAGAAAACCGGGGGAATCAAAGATCCGGCGGCATACCAGATGCTCGTAAAGATCGCTCAGGGAAACTACCTGCGGACCGTCAAGACCAAGGCCCTCCAGGTCCTGGACGAGCTGAAGGACTCCAAGTAGGGCATCAAAAAAACGCGCTTTCCGAGCCTTTTTGCACCGCCGGAGGCGGATTTTGCACCGTCGCAATTACCTCCTCAAGCCAGCGGTCTTCCGCCTCGAGGTGCACGATCCCCTTGCGGATGATCCCCTGCAGGAAGAAGTCGATCTCTCCCTTGAGTGAATCAAGAGTCTTCTGAAAGCTCTCGCGCTGCAACACCAGCTTTTTTTGATGTTCGCGGAGGTATTTCAGTACATGGGCTGGCTCGAGCTTGCTGAAAAACAGGAATCTGAGCGTGAACTCGTCCTTCACCCGGTAGGTGCCCCGCACCGGCTTC
>PMZS01000251.1 GCA_003170115.1 Spirochaetaceae bacterium | reverse complement strand
CTTCTCGTATACCCTCACGTAGCGATCATCGATGACTCCCGGGACCGGGCACATGCACTCCAGCGTCGCGGAGCGCACGAGGCGGTTGGCAAGCCGCACCGACCCGATAGCCACGGGAGAGAACACCATGCCGGACATGATGAAAGGATTATGCGCGGTTTTTCCTGCTTTGCAAGCTCACTTGACGCGCCTAGTTGCCCGTGCGATGACAGCGGCATGGAAACCAGGCTCCATGGGTGGCACGTAGCCAACGGCGCCCGCATGGTCGATTTCGGNNTGTTAGATTGAGCGGTGGCATGAACGAAAGTGCGGAGTTGCGCAAGACGCCGCTCAATGAGGTCCACCGCGCTGCGGGCGCGAAGATGGTGGACTTCGGCGGCTGGGACATGCCCGTGCAGTACGAGACGGGTCCCCGGGAAGAGCACATGCGCGTGCGCGAGGCCGCGGGGCTCTTCGACATCGACCACATGGGACGACTCGAGATCTCGGGGCCGCATGCCGTGGAGTTCCTCCAGCGCGTGCAGACCTGGGACATCTCCCTCCTCAAGCCTGGCCGCGCGCACTACAGCATGATCCTGAATGACTCCGGCGGCATTCTTGATGACATCTTCGTCTACCACAGGACCGACTCCTGGCTGGTGGTCGTCAACGCATCCAACGCTCCGAAGGATACCCTCTGGCTCAAGTCCCACGCGAGCGGCCTCGACGTCTCAATCAAGGACCTGCGAGCGGAGACCTGCATGGCAGCGCTCCAGGGCCCGGCGGCCCGCGCGGTCCTGCAGGCGCTGGGTCCGAAAGAAGACCTGGAAAGCATCGGCTATCACCACGTGGTAGAGAGGACGTTCGCGGGTGCCCGCGTGACCCTCTGCACCACCGGCTACACCGGGGAGCCGGGCTACGAGATCCTGATGCCGGCACAGGGATGCGAGAAGTTCTGGAACGCCATCCTGGAAGCAGGCGCACCGCGGCGCTTGATCCCCTGCGGGCTGGCCGCGAGGGACTCACTCAGGGCGGAGGCATGCCTTCCCTTGTACGGCAACGAGATTGACGAGACCACGGACCCTCTCAGTGCCGGGCTCGTTCGCGCCGCGGTGCGCCTGGAGGGGCACGACTTCATCGGTCGGCGCGCGCTTGCCGCCCTCGCCCTGTCCCCACTGCCAAGGGTCCTCGTGGGCTTCGAGATGAAGGAGCCTGGAGTGCCCAGGCACGGCTACAGCATTGCGTCAGGCGGGAGGGTGGTCGGCAAAGTCACCACCGGCCTTTTCAGCCCCAGCACCGGCAAGTATGTCGGCATGGGCTACGTGGAGACCGGCCTTGCCGGTGTCGACACCGAAGTGAGCATCGTCATCAGGGACGCGCACAAGGCCGCGCAGGTCGTCGAGCGGCCGTTTTACACATCGCCACATTGGAGGTGAGCCATGGAGTTCAAAGTCGACCAGAAGGTCCGCTACTCGAAGACCCACGAATGGGTGCGGGTGGAAGGCGGGGAGGCTGTGATAGGCATCAGCGACTACGCGCAGAACAAGCTGTCCGACGTCGTCTTCGTCGAGCTTCCCCCTGCAGGCAAGGAGCTGAAGGCGGGCGCCGCGTGCCTGGTCATCGAGTCCGTGAAGGCCGCGGAGGAAGTTTTCGCACCGGTTTCGGGGAGCGTGGTCGGGCGCAATGAGGCGCTTGAAAAAAGTCCCGAGCTTGTGAACTCCGACCCCTTCGGCCAGGGGTGGCTGGTGCGCGTGAAGCTTGCCGTGCCGGCGGAGATCGACTCCCTGATGGACGCGGCGGCGTATACCTCATACCTTTCCACCTTATGAGCTTCATACCGAACACGGACGCAGACCGTACCGCAATGCTGGAGGCAGTCGGCGTGGGCTCCGTCGCGGAGCTTTTTCATGACGTCCCTGCCGAATACCGCTTTCCTCGCATCGACCTTCCCTCCCCGCTTTCCGAGCAGGAAGTGCTCAGCGAGCTGGACGCGATGTCAGGAAAGAACGCGGATTGCGGCGCCCATCCCTGCTTCCTCGGTGCGGGAGCCTACCGGCACTTCATCCCCAGCGTCGTGGATTTCGTGATCTTCCGTTCTGAGTTCGCTACCGCGTACACGCCCTACCAGCCCGAGATCAGCCAGGGGACCCTGCAGGCCATCTTCGAGTACCAGAGCATGATCACGCGGCTCACCGGTATGGAGGTTTCCAACGCCTCGCACTACGACGGGGCAACCTCCACGGCCGAAGCGGTGATCATGGCGCTGAACGTGGCGCAAGGTCAGAAGAGAAGAGTAATCCTCTCGGCAGGCGTCCATCCCCAGTACCGGGCGGTGGTTCGCACCTACACACAGGGGATGAATCTGGAGCTCCTCGGCGACGATGCCGACAGCGGCGTGGAGGAGCTCGCCGGCATGTGCGATTCCTCAACGGCGTGCGTGGTCGTCCAGAATCCCGATTTCTTCGGGAGGATCATTCCGCCGCGCTCCCTCGCGGCTCTGGCGGAAAAGGTCCACGCCTGCGGGGCCCTGCTCGTGGCAGCGGTGAACCCGATCTCTCTGGGCCTGCTCGTCCCTCCCGGCGACTCGGGCGTGGACGTTGCGGTCGGCGAAGGACAGGCCCTGGGAAACACCCTCTCCTTCGGCGGCCCGTACCTGGGATTCTTCGCCTTTCGCAGGGAGCACGTGCGCAAGTCCAGCGGCAGGATTGCCGGGGAAACAGTGGACAGGTCAGGTCGGCGCGGATTCGTCTTCACTCTCAGCACGCGTGAGCAGCACATCAGGAGGGAGAAGGCGACTTCGAACATCTGCACAAACCAGTCGCTGAACGCCCTCGCTGCCGCGGCGTATCTTGCCTTGATGGGGCCGCGCGGACTGCGGAAAGTGGCGGAGCTGTGCTGGCACAAGGCGCACTACGCGGCGCAGCGCATCGCTCAGTTGCCCGGCTACAAGGTGCACACGGGGGAGTTCTTCAACGAGTTTGTCTTGCGCTGCCCTGTTTCCGCCGATGAGATCAACCGCCGCCTTTTCCAGCGTCACGGCATCATTGGCGGATACGATTTTTCCAGTGAGTTCCCGGGCCGCGCACGTGAGATGCTCCTGTGCTGCACGGAGATGAACAGCCGGGAGGAAATCGACCACCTTGTCACGGCGCTTTCGGAGGTGGGCAATGCCTGAGGCCCTCCTTTTCGAAAAGTCCCGTCCCGGCCGGGAGGGCGTGAGCGTTCCCCGCTGTGACGTGCCCCAGACGTCCATCCCGGACTCGTTGCGGCGCTCGAGCCTGTCGTTGCCGGAGGTCTCTGAGGTGGATGTCGTACGCCATTACCTCCGGCTCTCCCACCTGAATTACTGCGTGGATGAAGGCTTGTACCCGCTTGGATCCTGCACGATGAAGTACAACCCGAAAGTGAACGAGGCCGTCGCGCGGCTGCCCGGCTTTGCCCGGCTGCATCCGCTGCAGGACCCGTCCACCGCGCAGGGCGCAATGGCGCTCCTGTTCGGCCTCCAGGGGATGATCGCGGAGATCGGGGGCTTTCACGGTGTGAGCCTTCAGCCCTCCGCGGGCGCCCAAGGCGAGCTTACGGGGATCCTCATCATGCGCGCCTGGCACGCGGCGCGGGGAGACGCAAAGAGGAACCGGATCCTCGTGCCCGATTCCGCCCACGGCACGAATCCCGCATCGACCAGCATGGCGGGCCTCGCGGTTGTCGAAATCCCTTCGGACAGGCGCGGCAACGTGGACCTCCTGCGCCTCAGGGCGCAGCTTGACGACCGCGTGGCCGGCCTCATGCTCACAAACCCGAACACCCTCGGGCTGTTCGAGGAAAACCTCCTCGAGATCACGCGCCTGGTGCACGAGGCAGGAGGCCTGGTGTACGGAGACGGGGCGAACTTCAACGCCATCCTCGGTGTTGCGAAGCCCGGCCTCATGGGTATCGACGTCATGCATTTCAACCTTCACAAGACCTTCTCCACTCCTCACGGGGGCGGGGGGCCAGGCTCCGGTGCGGTTGGCGTGGTGGAGGCGCTGGCCGAGTTCCTGCCGGGACCTCTGGCTGCCCGGGTGGCGGCGGGCGGGGAGCCCCGCTACGAGTGGCGCATGCCCTCGCGCACAATCGGGCGGGTGAAGAGCTTCAACGGCAACTTTGGAGTGCTCGTTCGAGCGTACACGTACATCCGCATGCTCGGCGCCGAAGGCCTGCGCGCCGTGGCGGAGAACGCGGTGCTCAATGCGAACTATCTGCAGGCCCGGCTGAAGGACATCTATCCCGTGCCCCACGGCGATCGAACGTGCATGCACGAGTTCGTGGCGCAGGGAAAGATCGCGGGCGCACCAGACATCAGGGCGCTGGACATCTCCAAGCGCCTCATCGACCTTGGCTTTCATCCCCCGACGAACTACTTCCCGCTCATCGTACCTGAGGCGCTGATGATCGAGCCCACGGAGACGGAGAGCAGGGAAACGCTGGACAGCTTCATCGAGGCGATGAGGACAATTGCGCGTGAAGCGGTGAGCGACCCGGCTCTCCTCCACGATGCCCCGCATTCATCTCCCGTGCGCAGGCTGGACGAGGTGAAGGCAGCGAAAGAGCTGAAAGTGACCGCGGGTTGATGGTAAACCCGTATGAGGGCTGCAGCGGAGCCTGGGTCCGCGGGAATCTCCACGGTCACTGCAGCGAGTCCAGCGGCTGCGCTTCGGTTCCGCTCTTCGCAGGCATAGAGAAGCATGAGAAAGCTGGCGCCCGGTTTCTTGCCCTCACCGACCACGACACGGTGACGGATCTCTCAGCGGCGCGGGCCCGGTGGCCCGACATCACCTTCCTCGAAGGCTTCGAGTGGTCGAGCAGCCAGAACATCCTTTTCATCGGGGAGAAGGTTCCTCCGCTGTACGAGCTCTCCCTGTCCGAGGCGCTTCGGGAGGCATCAGGGCTCCTCACCGTCATATGCCATCCCCACCCCTATAGAGGAAGGGATTACTGGACGATCCCGATGATCCTTGCCCTGGATCCACCTCCCGTGGCAATCGAAGTCTACAACTCTCACTACAGCAGGCCGCTTCGCACCAATCCAGGTCCAAATCCGCTCTACACGGACACCTGGGATGCCGTACTCACCCAGGGGCTGCGTGTCTGGAGCTTCGCAAATGATGATTCCCACGATCCGCACGATTTCGGTCACACGGCAACCTTTGCGAATGTGAAGGACAGGTCCGCGGCCTCGTTGATGGCGGCCTTGAAGGCTGGTCGCTTCTACGGTTCCACGGGGCTGCGGCTTGAAGAGGTGTCGGTGTCAGGCGATGTGATCCACGTGCGCGTGGACTCCGATGCGAATGGAAGATTTGTCGGGCCTGGTGGAAGGATCCTGGGGGTGGCGCAGGGTCGGGAATTTTCTCTGCGCGGCTCAGACGAGGACTACATCAGGTTCGAAGCGGAAGGATCAAGAGGCAGGATCTTTCTGCAGCCGTTTTTCCGCTAATGGGGATACAGAATTTCCGATCCGCACCCTCCACACTGGCGGATGTACCCAAAAACTGGGTACAGGTACCAGAGTAAGACCCGCCTCTGCGGAAGAACCTTCATTTCACGAGATTGTTCTTGACTTCAGTGGACAAATCTCGCCGAGAAGGTTGTAGTCGCGGTCGCTGTGGAGCACAGGGACGTTGTGACGCAGCGCGCAGGCTGCAATCAGACAATCGACCGATGATCGGACTGTGAGACCCCGACGCCGTGCAGATCGGTAGAGCTCTGCAGCTTCCAGAAAAAGTGATTTCTCCATTGGAGATTCCACGATCGGCAAGGCGAGCATTGCATCTCGGGCAGTTCGATAGATACTTTCCTCGCGAAATCCCTGGAGGACCTCCTGGATCACCGGGAGACAGGTGATGATTTCGTCGAACTCGACTGCCTCTTCTATTCGGAAAGGATTTTTCTTTCGGAGCATGGCGATCCATATCGACGTGTCGACGAGGATCATTTCTTCGCCTTGCGCGCGTGCGGTGCATCAGCGCGCATCTCAGCGAGATGGCCCTCCCACAGTCCGGTTCCCGCAAGCATGAGAATACGCCGCGCCCGTGCCCGACGGACGAAATCATGGAGCGCGAGATTGACGGTTCCCGAATACGTTTTGACTCCGGCGAGACGGGTCGCTTCTTTCAAGAGTTGCTCGTCAAGCACAAGATTTGTACGTTTCATGTGTACACTGTGACCTCGGGATGAGTTCGCTGTCAAGGGGCGATGCAGGGGGATTGTGCGGGGCCTTCTTTCGGAAATGAAACGCGCGGGGCACGCCCCGCGCTTCAGGCAGTCTATTGCAGGTAGAGAGTATAGCCTCCGTTGGTATTCGACGCGCTCAACGTGACGATCCTGTTGTCGTTGCCGCTGGTCGTGTCCATTTTCAGCTCCAAGTAGAAGGCCGAAGGATTATAAGTCCCTCCTGAAGGGCCCGCGACCACCTGAACATGGACTGCCGAGGTGTTGTTATCGTCTATTATCGACAAGGAATAGTTAGGGCTTGGCAGAGGAAAAAGAGTAGTGAATCCGGTGATGGCAGCGGGATTCTTTAGAGCATCATATTCGATGGTCTCGGTCGGGTGGAAGTTCTTGTAGAGATTCGACCTGCTGGTCGTGTTCAGGTCGTCCTGGAAGCTCGAAATGCGGTCCTGGATGCTGACCGCGCCGAGGTTGCAGCTCACCCCAGGGCCCATACAAGAAGCGCTGCGCCGATCAAGCCGGCGAATACGTATCTGGCTTTCACTGTGCTCCTCCGTCGGAATGTGGTCATATATCCGCCTGAACGAGGAAGGGAATTATGGATTTTTCGAAGTCAGACAAGATGCTGTCGTACCGGGAGAGGAAATCTTTGTACGCAGGGTCGTCCGGATGGTTGATATAGCGCTCCTTCATGAGGACATACAGCCTGCCCCCGACGAATCGCCTCAGTGAGAGAGCAGCGAGCGCTGAGAACCGAACGTTCATGCCGAGGTTGATGAGTCTGGCGCAGCAGGGGGACCACAACTTCGTTGGCGTATTTTTCGCCTTCCGTCGACCCTTTTTCGGTCCGAATCTGGGCCAGATTTTTCTGCTCAGCCGTAAGCTTCGCCTCGTAGTCCTTCGACAATCCGTAGTAGTCGCCCAAGTCCTTGGTGTACCCATTCATTGCGGTCTCGATGTTCTGCAGTGCCGCCATGGGATCTCCAAGCATGCCGGCCAGTTTGTCACCGTTCCACTTGCTGTAGTTGATCTGGTAGCCCTGCAATGTGAACTTGTCTCCTGGAGGCTGCCCCAGGGGCACTTCTACGCCTTCCGCAGCGGCGAGCTGGACGGTTTTGCCTGCGGACTCGACATCGACCTCCCCGGAATCCACCGCGAACAGGGTCGAGCCGTCCGCTCCGGCGAACACGCTGAACTCGGTGCCTCGCACACCGGCGACAGCCCCATTCGTACGAACCTGCGGCTCCGAGCCCGTCAATTTGTCATAACGGAACTTGATCGAGCCGAGCGCGATGGACATGGCCGACGCTGTCTTTCCTGCCTCCGACTTCTCCATGAGGGTGAAGACGGTCCCGTGACTCACCTTGATCGTCACGCCCTTCTGATCGAGCTCTGCCTGGCCGTCCTTGCCGGTCTTCAAGGAATCGCCCGTATTCAAGACATCGCCGATTGAAGTGTCCTGCTGCTTGCCGGTGCCGAACCTTGTCGTGACGTCCCCCTCCGCGTACGTCACGTCGGAAGGAATGGCATTCGCCGCGGCAGCGAGCAGTAGCGCAAGACCGAGTGAAAGAAGTGTCTTTTTCATGTTCAGAAGGGTCCCTTGAACCCGTGAATGGTCTTGGAGAACCAGCTGCCGTGGATGATCAGGAGGATCCTGCCGTTCGACCCAGTCCTCAGCTCGAGAACTCGGGTGTCTTTCTTCACGTACTCAGCGAAGAACGACTTCACCTCCATCGTGTCTGCAAACTGCCTGTAGCTGTCCGCCGTGACGGGAGCGGCCGCCCCCAATGCGGGAGCCTCCACCTTGAATCCGGCCTTGATGATGCCTTCCCAGAATCCTACGACATCGCTTTCAGCGCAACCACTTCACCGTCGACCAGGAATGGCGTTGTGCTCATCGCTGCAAGTTTCGCCGATTGGCCTCCATTGATCAGTCGGGCAACGGTTTCCACATTTCCCTGGTCCCACGAATGCTGGAGCGAGGCGCAGGAGGCGAGGGCCAACGCCGCCACACACGCCGCTGCAACGAGGATGATCCTTCTCATGGAGTCTCCACTGCCAAATATTGTATAGCGGGGAACCGGGAAATCAAGCGGAATCAGGTTCTCTACCAGCGATGATGAACGTCGTCCCGGATCAGGCGATCATAGATCTCCTTCACCTGCCGCATGGCACCGCGGGGGAGCCGGGGGCCACTCGTCGCCCCGCAATTGTCTTCCACCTGCGCCGGGTTTCTGCCGCCGGGGATGACGCAGGACACCGCATCGTGCATGAGGATCCACTTCAGGGCGAACTGGGTCATGGTCATGCCGCGCGGGAGGATCTCCTTCAGCTCATTGACAGCCTGCAGGCCCTTCGCATAGTCGACCCCGGAAAAGGTCTCTCCGCGATCGAAGGCCTGTCCCTTGCGGTTGAACTGGCGATGGTCGTCGGCCTTGAACTTCGTCGAACGCGTCATCTTGCCCGTGAGCAAGCCGCTTGCAAGCGGCACGCGGGCGAGAATCCCGATCCAGCGTGACTTGGCCTCCCGGAAAAACAACTCTGACGGCCTCTGGCGGAACATGTTGAAGATGATCTGGACCGTCTTGACCCCCGGGTATTCGATTGCCTTGAGGGCCTCTTCCACCTTCTCCACGCTCACCCCGTAATTCTTCAGCTTGCCTGCCTTCACCAACAGGTCCAGCGCTTCGAACATCTCGGGGGTGTAGTAGATCGCGGGAGGGGGGCAGTGCAGCTGCAGGAGGTCGAGTGACTCGACGCGGAGGTTGCGCAGGCTGTCCTCCACGAACTTGCGGATTGCCAGGGGAGTATATTTCTCCGCCACATGCGGATTGAGCTTCCTGCCCGCCTTTGTCGCGACGTAGATCTTTTCCGAGCGGTCGCGCATGAGCTGTCCGATCAGCTTTTCGCTGCGGCCGTTGCCATACACGTCGGCGGTATCGAAGAAATTTACCCCCAGGTCCACAGCCTTGTTCAGCGCGGCCATCGATTCCTTGTCATTCACCGGACCCCAGGAGGCGCCGATGGCCCATGCCCCGAAGCTCACCTCCGAAACCTTCATTCCCGTTCGTCCAAGAAGTCGGTAGTTCATTCGTCACTCCGGCAAGAGAAGATTTTCAAGTCCCGCGCCGAGCATGACGGCGGGGATGGCAAGCCCGAGCGCGGCATGAGCCGCACCCAATCCGATCATGAGGTCGTGCTGGCCTGTGGACAGCGCGTAGCTCTCCGCCAACCCCAGCCCCACCTGCGCGACCATCATGGATGCGTGCAGGAAGAACGCGTAACGGTGGACATCATGTTTCGTAAGCTTCCCCGGTTGATGTTTCGTGAACATCGAGATCCCGGTGATCGCATCGCCAATATAGAGGGTTTCCCCCGCGACGATAAAGCCGACATGCCACCATCGGAGCGCCTGGTTGCGGGCCCAGACGGCTTTGATCTCAGCGGTGCGGACGGCGGGGTCTCCGGTGTCCTCGTCCCACCCGATAGAGTCCCGATACGCGTGCGCCTCGTTCATCATGTCCAGGAAGCGAACCGTCCCGATTATTCCGGCCCCGATGAAAAACGCGGTCGAAGCGAACCCAGTTACCGCATGGAACGTCTCCTTGTCCGGGAAGAACAGGAACTTCTGGGAAGCGGCGGGGGCGGAGCTTGCCTGAGCCGCCGAGCCTTCGGCCGCGGGAACGGCAATGGGGAGCTCCGTGGACGGCGCCCCCGCGGCGATCCAGCCCCTGATGAACGCTTTCTGGTCAGGCGTCAGCTTGTCGCCTTCCTGCGGCATCTGGTCGCTTGCGATCTTCTGGTAAAGAAGACTTTTGTCGGGTGCGCCGGCAACGATTCTTCCGCCGCTCATGATCCCCTCATACGTCGCGGTCCAGTCGTGGCAGGCGGAACAGCTCCTGTCGAGGATCTCCTTGATCGTGGCAAAGCCTTTGTTTGCGGGTATCGCCGCAACTGCTTCGGCGAAAAGGCCAGAGGGAATGACCAGGAGGGCAGCCACGCTCACGACAAGCAGCGAAGAGCGCAGGAACCTTCTGCATGAAGACATGGGCGCAGAATATCATGTGAGGTGCCGAAAATCAAACGGGGTCCTCGGATCTCGAACGTCACTCACTTCACCGAGAAGCTTCCGCCTTCCTGGAAGTCCAGGGGCAATGGGTTCTTGCTGATCTCGTCCGGAAGCTTGATGGACGCGGTACCGTGCAACGTGTAACTCCCGTGCCTGCTTGAAAAGACCTCGCGGACATTCTGCGAAAGGCTCCGTGAGCTGAAGACATTTGCGACGGTGATCAAGGATCGCCCGGGCTGTCGGACGATCTGCGTGCTCTCTCCCACAACCAGGCTCTCCCCATTGACGCCCAGCTCGTAACCGAGCTTGGCGAACGAAAGCTCCGCCTTGGCCTCGTTGGCGAGCTCGATGGTGAAAGTCACGGTCAGCGGGACGTCGATCTCCGCGGGATCGATCACCGGCGCCTCTGGCTTCTTACCCTGGAGAACGTCCTTCAACGCGCTCAGGGCCTTGCCCGGGTCCACGTCGCGCCCCGCTTTCATGAGTGCTTCTTTGACCTGTGCCTGGGTGGGCGGCTGGACGCTGAAATCCAGAAGCGAGAGTTGCGGCTTGATGGCGGGTATTTTTTTCTTCAGCGTGTAGGACACGGACCAGGTCTTCGGCACGCCAGGTATCCGCGGGAGAGGAATGACGAGGGTTCCGTTGATCACGGTGTTCAGATAGTCCCTGGACGTGTAGTCCTTGATCACCTTGATGATATCGTCGTACGTGAGCTGCACCGTGAACGTGTTCGCCCGGGACTTGTTCGCGGGCACCTTGAACCCGCCCTGGGATGCCGCCGTGAAGACCTTGTTGCCTTCGACGCTGAATGCGAGCGTCATGCCGTCGAACGCAATGCCGACGGGGTACGGATTCTTCACGGAGAGCTCGAAAAGGAATGTCACATCGCGCAACGAGATTGCGGTGACCTCGAAGCGCGTCAGGGTGGCTGAGGGAGTTGGGAATGAAAGGGCTTCAGCCGCCAGAGCGCTGGCCAGGAAAACAAGCAGGAGGAGTGCTCTTTTCATGATGAGCCGAGGATACATTCATGAGCGGCGGCCGGCAACCGAGGTGCCGGCGTATACTGGCTCCATGCGGACCATCAGTCAGATTGCAGGTATGTTCGGATTGTCCCGCTCGACTCTTTTGTACTACGACGCGGCAGGCTTGTTCTCGGCTTCGCGCCGATCCGCCGCGGGCTATCGCCTGTACTCAGAGGAGGACCTGGCGAGGCTGAAAGAGATCCGACTGCTGCGGGAGCTCGGTGTGCCCGTTGAGAAAATCAGGAAATACCTCCTGTGGCCGAAAGAGGGCGCGACTCCCATTCTCCTGCAGCGGATACTCGCCATCAACGACCAGATCGGTGTTCTTCGTGACCAGCAGGGGACGATTCTGACCCTCGTCGAGGCGGAGGGGCTGCTGAAAGGCGCACGCCGCCACCTCAAAGGGAAAGCTGGCCTCGGCAGAGAGGTCGGCATTACTGAGGAGAACTACCGTC
>PMZS01000355.1 GCA_003170115.1 Spirochaetaceae bacterium | reverse complement strand
GCCATGGAGCCACGGTATCCGGCTCTACGGCCTTCTTCAAGCCTGCGGGACGCGGAGCGTCAAGGCAGGACGCGAAGCCGGTAGCCGACGCCGGGCTCGGTGATGATGAGCTCGGGCATCTGCGGATTCGCCTCGATCTTTTTTCGCAGGCCGGTGATGTAGACCCTGAGGTAGTTGGTCTCCTCGTCCGCGTTCGGTCCCCAGACCTCGCGCAGGATCTGGCCATGGGTGAGAATGCGGCCCGAGTGCTGCACGAAAAGGCGCAGCATGCCGTACTCCGTGGGCGTGAGCTTCACGGGCTCGCCGGCCACTTTCACGATCCTGTCCAGAAGGTCCACCGAGAGCCGACCCGAGACGAAGGTGTCCTGCGCCTCCTGCGGGGCGTGATGGCGGATGGCCACTCGCATACGGGCGATCAGCTCCCCCGTGTTGAAAGGTTTGACCACGTAGTCGTCGGCGCCGGCGTCCAGCAGGCGCACGATCTCCTCCTCCGCGTTGCGCACGGAGAGGATGATCACGGGGACCGAGGACCACGTGCGCAGCTCACGCAGCGCCTCCGCGCCGTCCCGGTCGGGGAGCCCGAGGTCCAGGAGAACGATGTCGGGCTTCTTGCCCAGCACCATCCGCAGGCCCTCCTCCGCCGTGGCGGCGTCATGCACGACAAAGCCCTGCGTCTCGAGGCTCACGCGCAGGAGGCGGCGGATCTGCACCTCGTCGTCGATCACGAGCACCACGGAGGTCATGATGCCGGCATCTCCCCTTCCATCGCGATGCTCTTCGGAAGGGCGATGTTCACTGAGAGCCCTCCCTTGCGGTTGATGAACGCGGCAATGGTCCCGCCGTGAGCTTCGACAATTCCCTTGCAGATCGGCAGGCCGAGCCCCATGCCTCCCGTGGCGGCTCTCCTGCCCCTGAAGAACGTCTCGAACAGGTGAGGCAGCTCTTCCGGGTCGACGCCGGGGCCCTTGTCGGCCACGGTGATGCTGACCCCATCCCCCGCTTTCTCCACGCTGAGCTGGACCGCGGTTCCCGCGGGAGTGTGCGCGGCGACGTTGCCCAGGAGATTCGCCAGGACCTGAACCGAGATGCGGGGGTTTCGCATTGTTAGGCTGTTCAACGAACAGCGCGTGTTAGTCAGTTATGGATTTCTCGTCAGTTAAGCCTCCCAGCTCGTATTGATACTATCATGCCGGCGCCGCGCCGTAAAGTGAAATCAATGCACGCGCAGCATTGGGCCGACCGAGCGGGGTTTCGACCAGGGCTCAATAGATCACACCCCGCTCAGTCTTCTCCGCGCGTGCCTTCGCACGTGTTGGTTCAGAATGGTCTGGACGTTCGTTTCCACCAGCAGATCAGCGTGATTTTTCAACTCTGGGTAGACTCCGTGTCCGAGAGTGAACAGGCAAACCTGTATTCCAGATCGGCGAGCGAATTTCATGGCCGGGATGAAATCTGAATCCCCAGTGACCAGGTAAACCCGCTGAGCCACCTTTGCCAGGCTCACCCAGGCGATGTCCAGACCGATCTTCATGTCGACGCCCTTTTGCTCAAGATCGGGGCTGTAGTCAGCGTCTGTGCCTGTCCTCGGAACAATTCCTCGAGCGATGTCGTCCCTCAATACCCACCCATTGAACGATACCCGGCCTTCTCGCACGGCAACAAAGGCAGTCTGTTTCAGTTGTGCCAGGAACGCCGTCTGCTCCCGAAATTGCTGAGAAGCTCCAAAATTAAGGGTGGTTCTGGAAACTGGCCGCTGAACTCGTCGATCCAGGGGCGGACAGTCGTAGTAATAGATGCGCAGGAGATCGAAACCATCGTCATATCTGTCGCGAACTGCCTCGACGAAATCGGTGACAAGACGGGGGGTGATCGGCTGGATGACCCGCCTTGCAATCCGAGTGAGGAACGCACCGTCGATCATGAATACACTTCTCAAGGCTTACCTCAAAAAGAAGGCCGAGAGGGGACACCTTGCGGTGTTTATATGAACCCCTGCCGGCCTATTTCCGTCAATCTTGGTGGACATCTTAATCATTGGCACCATTGTCATAGATGTCAAGAAAAATCGCTTTACATAACTTTTGCCTTTTACCGACAACGTGCTCTTGTCAGACATAGCCTTTCTCTCGAGGGGAGCAAGGCGGGGTCCGGCGGCCCTGGGACGTCCAGGTGTCGACCGGGGCCCCCAGGGACCCTCCGGCGTGAAAACGTGCTCCGTGGCGGGCCGTAGACGCACGCGGCGGACCCCTGCCGTATACTATGAATCTCTATCCTCCCCCTTTTTTGCCGAGACCCCGCGCGGCGCTCTGCACCCGAGGCCGACCCCGATTGATGGCCATGGTAGAATGGTCCCATGAGTGACAAAATGAAAATGAAAAGATTCCTGGTCATCGCGCTATTGCTTATGCTTTCAGTCTCTCTTTACGCTATACCCCAACCGCAATTTGTTGGACCCGGGGGCACTTCTCAGTCTCGGTCAGACAGCGGTATACCCCAACCGCAATTCGTTGGGCCCGGAAGCAGTTCTGAATCTCAGTCAGACAGCGATGATGTACCTCAACCGCAGTTCTTTGGGCCTGCGCCCTCAGAGAGGGCCTCTCCCCCAGAGAGCCCGCCGAATACAATCGGAGCGACCGTCTATGTGGGCGCATGCGATCACTGGCGGTACGTAGACTCGCATCGCTTCTTCCTGTGCATAGGCGATCAAGCCGTCTGTCTGGTCGAATGCCTGTACGCCTATATCTATCCTACGTCAAGGATCCACCTGCTTAAAAGTGAGCTCTCTAGCTATGGGGAGATTCTGGTTGACGGCGAGACCGAGGAAGTGACAGACGTCTCACGGCCATGAAAAAGACACTACGGGGTGTTGCGCGCTGTTTCGCCTGTGGCGGATAAGAACATATTGTCGGACATAGAGGAAATCCCATGACGGCGCAACTGGTGGACAGGGCGAAGGCAGAGCGGGAGCTGCGGGCCCGCTCGGTGGTCGGAAAGCTCGCGCACGAGGTGCCAGAGCTGGCCGACCTGGACGAGGCGACACTCGAAAAGATCGCCCGCCTGGCCCTGGTCGATGAAGTCAAGGCGAAGCTCAAGAAGGCCGTGGACCTGGAGCGCGTGGACTACAAGGCCGAGCGGAACCGATTCGTCTCCACGACCAGCAGGACGGGAAGCCCTCGGACGCGGAAGCTGTACGCGAAGGCTCTCTCCCGGCTCGATGCCTGGTGCACCAAGCAGGGGATCTCCCCGCTGGAGCTCACCCCGGCCCGGGCGGACGACTGGATCAACGCGGAGAAGGCAGAGGGCAGGGCCTCGGCGACGGTCAACCTGGACATTTCAGGGTGCTCGGCGTTCTGGACGTGGATGGAGCGGCGGCACTCGGAGCTCCGTAATCCATTCCGCGGGACCAGGGAGAGGCCTGCGAAGAAGGCAGCCCACAAGCTGGCCGTCCCCTCAGACTCCGAGATCCGCGAACTGGAGGCCGCGGCGGCTCCCTGGCTCAAGGCTGCCATCGTTCTCATGGGGCAGGGCGGTCTCCGCGTCGGAGGCCTTCCGGGGCTGTCCATCAACGGCGCCAGGTGGCCAACAGTCACCAAGGGCAAGGAACAGAGCGGCACCATGCCCCAGGAAGCGCGGGAGGCAATCCTCAAGGCAGAGCTGCCCCTCCGCTCGCCCTTCGGGGAGTTCAGCGCGCAGAAGATCGCAAAGGCCTTCGCCTACCTGACGCGGAAGCTGCTGGCGGAGGGCAGGATCAAGGCGCGGTACTCCGTCCACGCCCTAAGGCATGCGTTCGCCGTACGGCTGTACCAGAACACGCGGGACATCTACCTCGTGTCGAAGGCTCTTGGACATGCGAATGTGAGCGTGACCGAGATATATCTGCGCTCCATTGTGCTGGAGACTTGACCGCACGCTGGTCACGGTCAACCGATGCTGAGGCGACATTTGTAACAGAAAAGAGGTACTTGGCAACTATTACAAATAGGTGCAATATTGCAAGTATGGTGCGTCGTGAAAAGCTGC
>PMZS01000184.1 GCA_003170115.1 Spirochaetaceae bacterium | reverse complement strand
GGCGAAGCGCATCATGCAGGCCCGCAGGAGGAGGGTGACCTCCTCGTCCTTGGACTTCTCCTTGATGCGCGCCAGCACGGGAGTGAAGGGCACGACGTGGAGGACGATTCCCGGGACCCATGCGGAAAGAGTGCGCACGAGGGACTCCACCTTTTCCCGCGCTTTCTCCGAGGTGAAGGGCGCCGAGTGGAAGTACACCGCGTCCAGGGCCATCCCGCGCTTTGCCATCATCCAGCCGGCCACCGGTGAATCGATGCCCCCCGAGAGCAGGAGCAGACCCCTGCCCGAGCTCCCGCCCGGAAGGCCGTACGGACCACGGGTCGACGGTCCGTAGAGGTACGCGTATTCGCGGACCTCGATGGAGAGGACCCAGTCGGGCGAATGCACGTCCACTTTCAGACCGGGAAACCGATCGAGGAGGAGGTCTCCCACCCGGCAGGCGATCTCGTACGACGTGAGGGGAAACGTCTTTTCCGCCCGGCGCACCTCCGCCTTGAACTTCATGCCCATGCCCGCGGAGATATAGGATTCGGCCAGGCCGGCGGCGGCCTTTTCTATCTCGGAGATATCGGTTTTCACGCGGACCGCTTCGCAGAATGACACGATGCCGAAGGTGCGCTCCAGGGCGCCGGCCACCGCGGCACGGTCCGCCGAGCTGCAGCGCACGAAAACCCTGTGGAAAGTCTCATAGACATCGAACGGGAGCTCGGGCAGCTTTGCGTGGATGGAATCCTTCAGGCGCCGCACGAAGGCCCCCCTGTTCCGCTTCTTCAGGGCGATCTCTCCGTACTTCACCAGGAACAGGATCTCACTCACGCGCCGCGTCCCCGCGAGATCGAGAGGAGGGGCGGGATGGCCTCCCGCATGGCCGAAAGAAAGCCTTCCACCTGCTGCCGCGTGGTCGATGAGCCCGTGGATATCCTGATTGCGCAACGCGCCGTCTCGGGCGGCAGGCCCATGCTTTCCGGCACGCGCGTCCTGTCTTTCTTCCGGGAGGAGCAGGCGGCGCCGGCGGAGATGCAGTATCCTTTCTCTTCCGCGGTCCTCACCACGACCTCTGCCGGCAGCGGGGGGAACGCCGCCGAGACGATGTACGGCGACCAGCCATCCGCGTCTTGCGCATCCCGCACGACGGGAATGGTCCATGCTCCCGGGATCTCGCGAAGCCCCTCGATGAGAAGGCGCATATTCTCCCTCGCGGAAGCGATGTTTTCCTTCATTCCGTGGAATCGAATTTCGGCCGCGACGGTCATGGCGCAGATGCCGGGCAGGTTTTCAGTACCGGGTCTTCGGCCTGTTTCCTGGCCTCCTCCAAAGGAAAGAAAACCCGGCGCCGTCCCCGTCCTGACGAACAGGGCACCCACTCCCCGGGGACCGCCGATCTTGTGGCCGCTGAAGGAGGCGGCATCCACATCAAGGTTCCTCAGTGAAAAGGGAATTTTTCCCAGGGCCTGCACGGCATCCGTATGGATGAGGATCTTCCTGCCCCGGCTCCGGGAACTCTCCCGGACAGCCCGGACGATCGCTGCCAGGTCCTGCACGGCCCCTGTTTCATTGTTGACGAGCATGACGGACACCAGCAAAGTGTGCTCGTCCACCGCTTCAGCCAAGGCACGGGGGTCCATTGTCCCGTCCGGGCGCGGGCGAACGAACGTGCAGGCAACGCCATGGCCCTGGAGGATGCGCGCCTGCTCGTAGACAGAGGAGTGCTCCAGCTCCGTCGTCACGATCCGGGCCTTCTGCCTTTCCACACCGCCGAGCCGGTGCCTGTCAAGGAGAGAGAGAAGGAGCGAGGTGTTGGATTCCGTCCCGCCCGATGTGAATACGATCTCGCGGGGTTCGACACCGAGAAGCCCGGCAAACTCTTTCCGCGCGTCGGCAAGCTTCTCTTCCGCCTGCCTGCCTGCCGCGTGCGGCGAAGAAGGGTTGGCAAAAAGCCGGAGTGAGACGTCCCGTGCCTCGTCCAGGGCGGAAGGTTCCGGCGGGGCAGAGGCAGCCCAGTCCAGGTAGGTCATGTCCTCGGGACGCATCCTTGAAACGATTGGCTCCTCTCAGTAGAATCCTCTGGAAAATACAGAAGACCATGGAAAAAAACAAGGTTACGCCGAAGACCAGCTCCTCCGCGGGCATCCCCCGCATCGCCCGGACCCTCAAGGTGTGCGGCCATCCCGTCCGCCTGAAGCTCCTGCGCGCGATTGAGAGCAGTGAGCCCTGCGTGTCCGATCTCTGGCGCTGCGTCGGAGAGCCGCAGCCCGTCGTGTCACAGCACCTGGCCGTTCTGAAGCGTGAGAAGATCGTGGCCTCCCGCATCGAGGGAAACAGGCGGATCTACTCGGTGACAGATCCCTGGGTTCGGGACCTGATCGGGAGGTTGCCCTAGGTCCCATGCACGAATGGGCTCTCGCCGATGCGGTGATCGAAGCGACATCCTCCGCGCTTGCCGGGAGGAATCCGTCCTGCCTGCGTGGCGTGACGGTCACCGTCGGGGAGTTGCAGGCGATCGACCACGAGATCTTCAGCTTCGCCCTTCGCACCCTCCTTGAGGAACGGCCCTTCCGCACCGCCGAGTATCACCTTGAGACCGAGCCTGCCCGGTTTCTCTGCGTGTCCTGCGAGAAGGAGTGGTCCTTCGCCGAGACTCGAAACCTCGATGACCAGACCAGGGAAGCCATTCATTTCCTCCCGGAGGCGGCGCACGCCTTCATCCGCTGCCCCTTCTGCAGGAGCCCCGATTACCGGGTGCAGAAGGGAAGGGGAGTCAGCATCGCCAGCCTCACGCTGGACTCCTCCGGAAGCTGCGCATGATCGATCCCCGCGGCGCGGTGGTAGGGAGGCGCCTTGCAGGTGTCGGCCGGGTAGCGGCATTCTGCTCCGCGAAGGGCGGCGTCGGGAAAACCCTGTGCACGACCGTTGCCGGTCTCGCACTGGCCGGACAGGGGAAAAAGGTCGGCATCCTCGATCTCGATTTCCAGGGGAGCTCGGCTCATGTCTTCCTCGGGGTCGCGCCGCGATTCCCTGAAGAGGAAAAGGGCCTCGTTCCCCTTGAAGTGACCGACGGGCTCTGCCTGATGAGCGCCGCGGCGTTTGCCGGAAACCGGGCGCTTGCGTTGAGGGGCCCCGAGGTGTCCGATGCGATCCTCGAGCTCCTCGCCGTGACGCAGTGGGGCGTGCTCGACCTCCTCCTGATCGACATGCCTCCGGGGATCGGGGAGGAGGTGCTCGACATCGGGCGGCTCATCCCGCGGATGGAGGCACTGGTGGTCTCCACTCCCTCCAGCGCATCCACCGCCGTGGTGGAGAGGCTCCTCGCCTTCCTGGCCGAGATGCGAATCGTCGTTGCCGGAGTCATCGCGAACATGGTGCGCGGAGACGCGGAGCCTGTCCGGGAAATGGCCCGCAGATTCAGCGTTCCCTTCGCGGGCGAGGTGGATTTTGAACCCTGCATCGAAGATGCGCTGGGCTTCCCCCAACGCCTGGCAAAGTCCCGCACGGCAGCCGCGCTGCTCACGGCGCTCCATGCGGCCGACCTTGCGCGGGAGACACGGAGAAAAGCATGAGCGTTTTCGAGATTGCCATGCTGGTCTGCTTCGGCGCCGCATGGCCCGTTTCCATCTACAAGTCGCTGAAGACACGGGCCGTGGCGGGGAAGAGCCTCTTCTTCCTGATCATCGTCCTGGTGGGTTACGTGGCGGGAGTCCTGCACAAGCTCATCTTCCATTATGACCTGGTGATCTTCCTCTATCTGCTGAACGCCGTGATGGTGAGCCTGGATATCGTGCTCTACCTGCGCAACCGGCTCTACCATGTCCGAAAGAGCCTGGAGGCAGCCCGATGAGAACCCTGATCGCCTACCGGACGAAGTACGGCACCGTGGCGGCCTGCGCGCGAATGCTCGCCGAGAAGATCNNACACCGATGTTATCCTCGCGCCACGGGATGAGATTGTAGCTGCCGGTGACCAGGACGCCGATCTTGCCGATGCCCGGGACGTGAGCGTGCGGGAGTACGACGTGGTCCTGATCGGCGGGTCGATCTATGCGGGGAAGCTCCAGAGGAAGGTCGTCTCCTTCTGCGAGAAAAACCGCGGTGCCCTGCTCCAGCGCCGGGTGGGCGTCTTCCTCTGCTGCCTCTACCAGGGAGAAGAGGCGCTGATGCAGCTTCAGTCCGCGTTCCCCGACTGGCTGCTCGCGCATGCCTTTGCCCGCGCCCTCCCGGGCGGAGAGGTTCACTACGACAGGCTCACGTTCCTCGATCGACTGCTCGTGCGCAGCTTGCCGCACCCTCCCGGCGATCTCCTGCGCATGAGGCCCGAGGCGATGGATGAGCTGGCGGCGGCGGTGAAATCCCTTCCTTGACCATTTCAGGTCGGTAAAGCACAAACGCTATTTTCGCTCGAAGACTGCCGGGGTCTCCAGCCAGTTGCGACGGATCAGCTCGCGATACCAGAAGGCGCTTTT
>PMZS01000371.1 GCA_003170115.1 Spirochaetaceae bacterium | reverse complement strand
GTATCGGGGTGCGCGAGGAAGTATTCGAGCTCCAGCATCCGCGGATCGTACCTGCTCCAGAGCCCGCCGGGCGCGCGGAAAGGCGGGATGCCGCTCTCCACGCTGATGCCCGCGCCGGTGAAGGCGGTGAGGTACCGTGCGGAGCGGATGAGGGCGGCGCGCGTGATGTAGTCCTGGACGCGTTCCAGGGGTTCGGCCGTCGGACCGCAGGAACCGTACCGATGATGACTGTCAACCCCGGTCCAATTCACTTGATGCGCCCGGGTAGAGTGCACTATAGTGCCGGAAATCTCGGAACTCAGAAAGAACTCGAATTCTGAACAAGGGGGAATACTTTATGCAAAGAAGACTGTTACGGACCCTGCTGGTCATGGCCGGCGTGCTGCTGGCAGCCAATCTCGCCAGCGCGGAGAGCGACGTGGAGGGAAGCAAGGACCCGTCTCTTTTCACCCGGATGCCCGGTTGGTACATCAACCAGTATGAAGAAAACGAATTCGCAGCCTACGACTTCACGGGGGAGAAAGGTGACAGCGTGACGGTGGAGGGGCACAAGATCACGGTGTCCTACACGTGGGGCGGGACCGGCAAGAAGCCCTCTTCTCTCCAGGTGATCCGCAACTACGAAAACGCCGTGAAGAAGATCGGCGGCACCTCCCCGTATCGGAAAGGCGACTTCTTTCTCACGTTGAAGCTTGTGAAGAACGGGAAGGAAACCTGGGCGGAGATCGCCTCCGAGGTCGACGCCGGCTGGGGAGGCTACACGCTGACGATAGTAGAGAAGGACGTGATGGCGCAGGAAGTGATCGCCAACGCCGCCTCGATGAGTGCGGACATCAAGGCAACGGGACATGTGGCCGTGTATGGAATCAACTTCGATGGCGACAAGTCCGAGATCCGGCCTGACGCCGAAGCGGCAATTGCCGAGATTGCCAAGCTTCTCAAGCAGGATTCAAGCCTGAAGGTCTTCGTTGTCGGGCACACTGCCAACGTCGGGAATGTCGAGACAAGCCTCAAGCTCTCGCAAGAGCGCGCGGAAGCAGTCGCCAAGACCCTGACTGATAAATACGGCATCGCGGCTGCCCGGTTGAGCTCGTTCGGCGCAGGGCCCTATTGCCCGGTGAGCACGAACCTTACAGAGGAAGGGCGCGCGAAGAACCGGCGCGTCGAGCTGGTGCAGCAGTAGGCTTCCCGGGTCTGCCGTCCGGAGGCGCTCTCCGGCTGCTCCCAGCCGCCGAGCGCCACCGCCGCTTTGGAGCGCCCGTCATTTTGTGATCTTGAATGTGTTGAGAATGAATCCAACCGCGCCCGCCAGGTATCCAGCTCCCATGGAGTAGCCGCCGATCTGGATATTCACCTTGATACGGAAGAGTGTGACCAGGAAATGCCGCACGGTTTCTTCCCGCATGGCTTTGAACTTCAGCGTTACCACCACGACCATTACAAAGCTCACCGCCAGGCAGAGAAAGCCCAGAAGAAAACTCTTCTGCACCCTGGTGAGGAAGGTGATGATGAGCCCCGCGAGCGCAAGGATGAATACGCCGAACAGAAGATATCCGAAAAAATCTGGAACAGGTGCCAGAAGAGTGGCATTCCCTATTCGCGTTGTATGTCCCAGGATGCCTTGCGCGATTTGGTAACCATTCAGCTCGCAGCCGACAGGCGCAAAAAAGCCGACAAGGACCAGCAGCAGTCCCAGTCTCAACAAGTTCACCGAAAGTGAGTGTTTGATGGGACCCCCCTTTTCTCAGTTCCTTTTCGTCAATGCGAATTTATCGCTAGAGAGATTATGCAGTCAACATTGTCGCCAGACCCGCGACGTGCGCTAACGAACGGAGTGCGTCCGGATTTATGCGTATTCTTGTTTAGAAAGTCTCCTCCAGGGTAATCGAAACAGGTAACTGGAATTCACGCCAAGGACTTCAAAAAGCCATCGGCAGGGACACATCTCATGAACATTTACGCACGAAGGAGACGCGCGAGTGACATGGGAAGGGCTTCACGACGTATTTGGCTAGCAGCGACAAAATGTGCGAATCGTGCGATTTTCATAGAGAGGACGGATAAGTTCAAATGAAAAAAATCAGAAGTGCGCGCGTATCTCTGTTTCTTCTTGCGATTCTGGGTGTTTTCGCAATTGCAGGATGCAGCATGGGGACGGCTGGGGACACGACGCCGCCCATTGTGAGCTCGACGTTCGCCCTTGATGCCGCCACGGGAGTGGACATCAACGGCAATACCACCGCGACCTTCGACAAGGCGATGGACCCTGCCACGATTATCTCGGCGAATTTCACGCTGACAAGCCCGGGTCCCGTTTCTGTGCCAGGAACAGTCACTTATGATATTGGGAACAACACCGCGATCTTCGCTCCGACAAGCAACTTGGCTAATAACATTCTGTATACTGCCACGGTCTTCACTGGAGCGACGGACACTTCCCGCAACGCGTTGATGGTGAACAAGGTATGGACATTCACCACGACTTCGGCGGGAGCACTGGGTCCGGCGCCCGTGAGGTTAGGAACAGCCGGAAATTTCGCAATCCTGGCGAAAACGGGGATTTCAACAGTGCCGGCTTCCGTGATTACGGGCGATATCGGGGTGAGCCCGGCCGCCGAAACGTATTTGACCGGATTTTCACAGACGAAGCACACAGGCTATTCGACATCACCTCAAGTGACCGGACACATGTACGCGGCCGACATGACGCCTCCGACACCGGCAAACATGACAACGGCCATATCCGACATGCAGACCGCGTACACGGACGCGGCGGGACGATCGCTTCCTGATTCCCTCAACACTGGCTCCGCCGGGGATATCAGCGGATTGACCTATCTGCCCGGTCTCCATAGATGGACGAGCTCGGTTACGATCACCTCGTCTAATGTTACAATTTCAGGAGGCGCAAACGACGTCTGGATCTTCCAGATCACGGGCAACCTCAGCA
>PMZS01000290.1 GCA_003170115.1 Spirochaetaceae bacterium | reverse complement strand
GAGACCGGCCAGATCAAGACCGGCTCTCTCTCGCGGTCCGACAGGCTGGCAAAGTACAACCAGCTCATGAGGATCGAAGACCTCATGGAAGGCGTCTGCACCTACGCGGGACGGGACGCGTTCTACTCGATCAGGAAATAGCTCCGGCATGGAAGCCGCCGATCGCATTGAAGGATACCTGACCGGACAGCTCTATCCCTTCTGGTTCCAGCGGGTGGCCGCCGCGGACGGCGGCTTCACGACCTACTTCGACAGGAACGGGAATCCAACCGGGCAGACCGACAAAACGATCATCCAGCAGACCCGGTCGATCTTCATGCTCTCCCATGCGATCCGCAATGGGTACGGCGCGGGAAAGGCGGAATCACTCCTGGAGCCCGGCCTGGAATGGTTCCTGAAAACCTTCCGGGACCCCGAGCACGACGGCTGGCTGTGGATCGTGGACAAGACCGGTGGCCCCGTGTCCACGGACAAGATCATGTACGGCCAGAGCTTCGTGATCTACAGCATGAGCGAATGCGCGCTCGCAACCGGCAGCGCCGCTGCGCGCAAGGCGGCGGAGGATACCTTCACCCTCGTCCAGAAGTACGCGGCGGACACGGCCTGGGGAGGGTACCGGGAAATGTTCCTCCGCGACTGGCAGCCGCGCCCGTCAGGCGCGTACGGTGGAGATCGCAAGAGCTTCGACGTGCATATGCATCTCATGGAGGCGTACACGACCCTGTTCGAGCTCACCGGCGCGGAGATCCACAGGAGGAAGCTCCTGGAGGTGATCGACGTGCTCTGGAGCCGGATGTTCCATTCGCCCTCGTGGACGGGGATCGCGCAGTTCACCCTCGACTTCACTCCGCTTCCCGCCATCATGTTCAAGACGGTATGGGGTTCGGACAGGGACAGCGAAGGCGCGACGCGGCCGCTGAACAACACCAGCTACGGCCACAACATCGAGTTCCTGTGGCTCTTCCTGCACGCGCTCTCTGTGCTGGGGCTCAGCCCGGACCCCTGGAAAGAGAAGCTTTCCGCGCTCGCGCGCCACACGGTTCGCTGGGGCATCGATCCGGAGTTCGGCGGGATCTTCGTCGAGGGACCACACGACGGTCCCGCCCGGGACATGCAGAAGGAGTTCTGGCAGCAGGCGGAGTCCCTCGTGGGCCTCCTGGACTGCTACCTGCTTTTCCAGGACCGGGTGTACTGGGATGCGTTCGTGAAGGTATTCGATTTCGTCTGGAAGCGGATGATCAACCACGACATGGGCGAATGGTTTGCCCTCCTGGACCGCGACGGCACGATCCGCTGGGACTACCTGGGCCACGCCTGGAAAAATAACTACCACACTACCCGCTCCATGGTGCAGACGTTGAGGCGGCTCAAAGAAATCTCGCGGAGAGGAATGGATACCTAGAGATTTCCCCCCTGCAGGAGGCTGCCCACCGCGGAGCCGGCGACGTTCAGGCCGACGATCGACGCGATTCCCGCGATCCAGAGCAGCACGGCAAAGATCTTCAGACAGACGGAAAGGACTTTCAGCATCGTATAGGGGCTTCCGTTCTCCGGATTCCTGCGCGTGTTTATGGCGATCTCGCGCCAGGCGAGGGGGGTATCGGAGGCCGCCCACACAATGATCCCGAGGAGCACGAACAGGATGAAGAGGAACTGGGACACCAGGAAAATCATTCTTTCACCTCCGCGATGGTCTGACGATTCCAAGTCTATTGCACGGGGAGCCGCTGTCAAGGGAGAGAGCGAGACGATGCAATCGCCATGCTCTTCACCGAGGTGTTTCTTCCATGGTACTGTATGTCGATATTATAGGAGGGGGGGGAAGGACGGCCGTGATCTATCTCATCTATAAAGACGGGGAAATTCTTGTAGAAACGGATGACCTGGAATACGTCAGGACCTACGTGAGCAAGAATCAGGAATGCTCGGTGCGGGACGCCCGCACGGGAAAGAAAATCGCGCTGGAATAGCCTCTTCGTCAGAAGTCGAGGATCTCGATCCTGCCGTCAGGGTGCCCCACGACCAGTTGCGGCGCCTTCTTCGTAAACAACCCGTCTTCCAGGACACCGGGAATCAGCTTCAACTCTTCTTCCATCTTCCGCGGCTCGAAGCTCTCGCGGAAGGTGACATCAAGGAGGAGGTTGCCCAGGTCTGTCACCACGGGCCCCGCCTTCCGCACCGCCATCCGGAGGCTTACATCGCCGCCCATTTCGCGGAGCGTCCGGCTCACCGGGGCCACGGCATCGGCGACCACCTCCACGGGGATGGCAAAACGTTCGCAGAGGCGCCGGCTCAGCTTTGTGTCATCCACGATGATCACGAGCGTCCTGGACGAGTAGGCAATGATCTTTTCCATGAGCAGGGCGCCTCCCCCGCCCTTGATCATGTTTCCAACAGGGTCAACTTCGTCGGCCCCGTCGATCACGAGGTCGAGGCTCGATTCGAGGGCCGCGTCGTTCAGCGTGAAGACGGGGATGCCAATGGAACGCGCCTCGAGCTCCGTCTGCAGGCTCGTCACGACGGCCCGTATGTCCCGAAGGCTGCCT
>PMZS01000014.1 GCA_003170115.1 Spirochaetaceae bacterium | reverse complement strand
AGTTCGATTCTCCTCGCTCGCTAAATTGTTTATTAATAAGTAATTAGTATGACATTATGCGCGACCCTCTCGTTTAGCAAATGCTGGCTTATCTTTCAAACTGCTGCAAGGACACATTATAGAACTCCAGCCCTCCAAGCTGGCAATGGCTATCTCGGGTGCCGCGGCCATGATTCGATCTGCCGTCCTCATGGTATAATCAAAGAGAAGATCAGAACACGGAGTGCAGGGGATGACAGCGGCGGAAATACTTCAACTCAACGGCAATATGCGAAATTCTCCCCTGATGGAGGTAGTCCGCCGCTTCCATGCTCTGAGCAGTGCTCGGGAGTTACCGTACTGCGTTGTTGGCGGAATGGCCGTTATTCGCAATGGCTATGCTCGCACTACTATGGACGTCGATATTCTGACGTTTCAGACGGACTGGCGCAAATTGTTGCCATTAGAAGGCGAGATCTCCAGCGAGGGGCCCGAAAACTGCGTGGACAAAAAGACAGGGGTAACGATTGACATCCTTTTCGCTGATGATGATTGGAAAATGCTCATCGGAATGCCAGATCCCCGAAAAGTAGGGGAGTACGATCAGGAGTTGGGGGCCTGCTTCATCGGCCTGCATGCCCTCGTGCAATTAAAGGCAGCTGTCTATTTTGATAAACTTCATGAACAGGGTGAAGATGTTGCTTCAAAGGATCGCAGCGATGTATACGAGCTCATCAACAGGAATCTTGCGAGGTTTTCGAAGGAAGTCATTCAGAGCTATGATCCAGCCATACGAGAACATTGTATGAAAGCGTATGAGACCGCAGTGCGGGCCTCAAGAAGCAAAAACCCAAGAGGGATTTGAATTCTCCGCTCAGATCTCAGTAGATCCCGATCACTCGCGGTGGGTGGCCAGCGACGGCAGCACCCGCTTTCGGGCCGCCCGGAAGCAGTAAGGCGACGGGCGCTCAAAATCTTCCTCTTAAACAGTTTTGGCTTGAGGAGGGGTTGCAATCAAGGCTTTCCAGCGCATCATGCTGTCGATCAACGTGGGGGGCATGTCATACTCATGATGAAGTGACCGCCCCGATCGTAGAATCGTAGATTGCGCTACGATCGGGAGAAGGTAGCGTAGAGCTACATACGAAGGAGGCGGTCACTTCATTTTCACTAGCTCGAGCGATGCGACTGGCAGGGTTTTCGGACTGATAAGCTTGACCGCCGGCGAGGAGGGGCGCTAAGGTCGCTGCAGACATGGACAAGCGCCCCTACACCGTCATGTTGAAGCCAGTCGGGCCCACCTGTAATCTCGACTGTGAGTACTGCTTCTACCTAGAGAAGTGGTCGCTATTCCCTGGCAGGGACACCCTGAGGATGAGCGAAGATGTCCTTGAATCCTTTACGCGGCAGTACCTCGCGGACGGCTCGTCTGGTGAAGTTACGTTCATCTGGCAAGGTGGCGAACCGACATTGATCGGACTGGATTTTCTTCGCTCGGCAGTCGAGTTGCAGACAAGGTATGCCGGGGGTAGGACGATCCGCAATGCGATCCAAACGAATGGGATACTTCTGGACGAGCGCTGGTGTGCCTTTCTCGCCGAACACCGGTTCCTCGTCGGGATCAGTATTGACGGCCCTCCCGAGATTCATGATTGCTATCGCCGTACCCGTGGCGGTGCTCCCACTGCGGACAGGGTGCTGCGGTCGATCGCGTTGATGAAGAGGGCCGGCGTGGCATTCAACACGCTGACGGTCGTCAACCGGCATAACGTAATGTATCCGGTTGCAGTATACGAGTTCCTTCGTGAGATCGGATCAGGATTCCAGCAATTCATCCCGCTTGTTGAGCGGATATTGGTTCGGCGAAAGGGGGAGGTCCTGTCACTGGCGGGTCCTCCTAGCGATCCCGAGGACTCCAGGGTGCCGACCCACGTTGCGTCATGGAGCGTTCAACCGCGCCTGTACCGTGAGTTCCTATGCTCGATTTTCGACCGATGGGTCAGTCGAGATGTAGGCCGCGTATTCGTCCAACTGTTCGATGGCGCCCTCCGGTCCTGGTGCGGAATTGGAGCGGGGCTGTGCGTGTTCTCGGAGCAATGCGGCGACCAGCTCGTTCTCGAGCATACGGGGGACTTGTTCAGCTGCGACCATTTCGTCTATCCAGCCTATCGGCTGGGCAACATCCTTGAGACGTCGCTAGGTGAGCTTGTACATGCGCCTGCCCAGGCACGCTTCGGCGCGGCGAAGCAAGAGGGTCTCCCCCGACAGTGTCTTCGATGCAGAATGCGTTTTGCATGCAACGGTGGATGCCCCAAGCATCGATTCGTGCGCTCGGTCGATGGAGAGCCTGGCCTCAACTATCTCTGTGAGGCGTACCGCGGTTTCTTTGCGCATATTGAACCGCGCATGCAGGCTATGGCCAGGATGCTCGAAGTCGGGATCGCTCCAGCGAAGATCATGGAAGGGATCCGACAGGAAGAGGCGCGGCGTCGATTCACAACGGCAGGGCGCAACGATCCCTGCCCCTGCGGCAGCGGCCGAAAGTTCAAGTACTGCTGTGCTGAACTCTCATCAAGGCCATAAGGCTGATAGAACAGCTCGAGGCGGGGAAAAAGATGGCCGACCTGCCGAAGCCTGAAAATTCTTCCGCGCGTTCCATTCGAAGATGTTCGTCTCTGAAATCCAAGTCGATCTTTCTCGCTGCTGAGGATGGGCCGGACCTCATAACATGGCCCATAGGAGTCTGCCGCCCGCGAAGAGAAGCGCCAGTGCGAGCATCCGGACGATCCACGGACCGGCAAGGCGCCTGGACAGCCGCGCACCGACCTGCGCTCCAGCAACGACTCCCGCAGAGAGAAAGGCGAGCCGGGGAAGGTCGGGGGTATATGTGCCGTCAGCCAGGTGCATGAGCACCCCTGCAAGCGACGTAAAGATCAGAATGAACTGCGAGGTGGCGATGGCGACGTGTACTGGGAAGAAGAGAAGCGACGTCATCACTGGCACGTGTATCACCCCGCCCCCGATGCCAGCAAGGCTCGAGAAGAATCCGATGGCGAGACTCAAAGACAGGCCCAGAGGTAGACTGTAGGTCAGGGGGAATGTCGCGCCGGTGGCGTCGGTCACCAGATCGACAATCCGGACCGGGTCACCTGTTCCGGCTCGGGGGGCCGGCCTTCTGCCGCCGGAGATGAAAAGGTAGAGCGATACGAGAATGAGAAGGCAGCCGAAAGCGTCACCGAAGACGGCGCGGGGGATAAACTTCACAATGAACGAGCCCGCCAGCGCTCCGGGAATTGTTGCAAGAGCGAATAGCAGGCCAGTCTTCCACCCGATCCTTCGTGCGCGCGCATATGCGATTGAGCCAGACAAAGAGTTGACGAACACGACACTGAGCGAAGTGGCGGTGACGAGTGAGGGCGACTCATTGGGATAGAGCAGCAGAAGCAACGGGACGAGAATGAAGCCGCCGCCGGCACCGATAAGGGTTCCGTAGGTGCCGATGAAAAAGCCAATGGGCAGGAACCAGACGACATGCATGAAAGTGCGCTGAGCATATGGGTCAGCCACAGTGGGGTCAAGTGCGGGGCTGCGTCCGAAGTCCTCGCGCATTTTCGAGCGTGACCCATAGAGGGAGTCCGCGTGGACTATTGTCAACCGAGCGGGGCATTCTCTGCGATTACGCTATCACGCCGGCTTCCAGGGTTGGAGGATTCCGATAATTCTTGACAACCGTCATGTAGTCGTGATATATGTGAGCGCTCACATACAGGAGAAGATTGGGCCCGACAAGGGGGTATCGCATGGGAGACGCGGTGATGGAAACGATGCGGCCTTCGCATGAGGCCGTGAGAGACTCAACCCCATCGGTGCGCCGAAAGACGGCCGATTTTGCGGATTTCAAGGATTTGTCCATCTTCGAGGAGTTCCTCCAGATCTGCGGCAATCTCCTTGGCCTGACCTTCGATCTGTGGAACCCCATCAGGGAGGGAGATAGGCTTTTCCACTTCGAAGCTGAGCACTACACCTCTTTCTGCAAATGCATCTACGCGAGCCGGATCGGAAGGGAGCTTTGCTGGAAATGCGACATGACAGGGGTGCACAGGGCTATGCAAACCGGGGAGCCGCAAATCTACCAGTGCCATGCCGGTCTCACTGAGATAGCGCTCCCGCTGATAATTCATGGCGTTGTGTGCGCAGTGCTTCTCACTGGACAGATCCTGAGCCGGGCGCCGGGGAGCGGCGATCGCGAGCGGATCGCAAGGATGGCCCACAGGTTAGGACTCGACTGCGACACGTTGTATAAAGCCTTCCTAAACGTAAAGCTCGTTCCGGACGACAAAACCCGCGATATCGTGAAATGGTTCACCTTGTTCACCAGCTACGTCGCCCGGCTTGGCCATGACATGAAGTTGATGCAGACCAAGCAGGATTGCGACGCGATCGGGCGGGTGAAGGAGATTATCCTGAACCACTTCGACGACGATTCGGTCTCCCTGCAGCGGATCGCGCGAGATGTGCATCTGAGTCCCTCCCATCTGAGCCGGATGTTCCACCGGCAGACGGGAACAACACTCACTGACTACCGGAACCTAGTGAGGATCGAGGAGGCCAAAAAACTTCTCGCCACCACGAATCTGAAAATCTGCGACATCTGCTATGACGTTGGGTACCAGAGCCTGTCCAACTTCACGCGGACGTTCATCCGGCATGTCGGGATTTCGCCGCGTACGTTCCGGAAGCAGGCATGTGCAGAGGTCGAACGCCCGCAAGATTTCCTCAAGCTGGCGCAGTGAGGCCGGGACACGAGCACCGTGTAACGGCATGTCGAAGCGTATGTCGGGTGGCGCCCCGCTTCGCGTCACAATGGATGAGGTGGCCCGCAGTGCGAAGGTCTCGCGGCAGACTGTCTCGCGGGTTCTCCACGATAATGCCTACATCGCCCCGGGCACGCGTGAAAGAGTGCGCAAAGCCATCGAAAAGCTCGGATACGTCCCGGATGCGGTCGCGCGCAGTCTCGCGCATAAGCGCACCTACCTGGTCGCGGCGGTCCTGACCGAGTTCGCTGGGTATAGCCGCGCGCGCATCCTTATGCATGCTGAGGAGGAAGCCCGGGCAAGGGGCTACAACGTATTCATCTGCGGTTCACTGTCCTCCCCGAAGGGGGAGCCGCTCGAGTCCCCCCTGCTCAATTCGCAGAAGTACGAGGGCGTCCTCATCCTTTACCGGGGCTCCGTTGACGACCGCTTTGCATTGTTCAAGCAGATCCACAGGGATGTGCCCGTCGTCACCCTTGGGTATGCTCCGAAGATGCCCCAGGTGAGGCGCATCGTGCTCGACGATCGGGGCGGGGCGTACCGCGCGGTCAAACTTCTCCTTTCATCAGGTCGGCGAACGATCGCCCAGATTGCGGGTCCTCCTGGGCGTTTTGACACCAGCGGGCGGATGCAGGGCTGGCGCGAGGCGCTCGCAGACTTCGGGATACAGGCCGAAGAGCGGCTCGTGCGGCATGCGCAGTGGACGCCTGAAGCCGGTTACGACCAGACGTGCAGTCTGCTGAACGACTACGACGGCATCGATGCGATCTTCGCGCACAGCGACCTGATCGCCATAGGCTGCCTCCGTGCTCTGAACGAATACGGGCTGAAGGTGCCCCACGATGTCGCGGTAGTCGGCTTCGACAACATCTCGATCGCTGCCCTGCTCACCCCGTCCCTGACCACGGTTGATCAGCCCTTTGCCGAGATTGGCCGGACCGCGATGCAATGCCTGATCGCACGGATCGAAGGTGGAGACGTCGGAAAGATGAGCCGCGCGATTTCGGCGGAACTGGTGATTCGAGAATCCACGACCGTGTCGTGATCGCTCCACCCCGATCGTCTGCAACTCGTCATTTTCCGACACAAAAAGGACAAGAAAACGGTTGTTGCAAAGGGAGGGGAATGCAATGGTCTGATTCGCGATGGATGAACGTCCCCGTTCAAAAAGCGCGAGGAGCATCGGCATGGACAGAAAATGGGAAGTTGCCCGGCAGATCAGGCAGTATGGGGCAAAGGAAAAAGCTTACTTGGCCGAGGTCATTGACAGGGCAGCACTGAGCCACTTTGACAATGAGGGTGGCTTCCTTCAACGTTTTCAGGAGGCCTTCGCTGCCCGCGTGGGGGTGAAAACGGCGATTCCGAGAGCGAACGCCATGGTGGCCCTCGCTGAGGCGGTGAGCGTGAGCGGCGCCAGCACAACGGATGAAGTACTTTGCGATTCCATCGTGCAGTTCGGCGCGCTGGCTGCCGCTTATTTCAACGCAGTGCCAAGGTTCGTGGATGTCGAGCGCAACAGCTACAATATGGATCCTGCCTCCCTAGAGGCGAACATCACTGAGCGAAGCAAGGCGGTGATCGTCACTCACATGTGGGGCTTGATGGCTGATATGGACCGGATCAAGAAGATTTGCGACGCGCATCACCTGTTCCTGATCGAGGATTGCGCGCATGCAATAGGAAGCAGTTGGAACGGCAGGCAGGCGGGCTCGTTCGGCGACCTGGGTGTCTTCAGCTTCCAGGAGTTCAAGCAGCTTTCCACCGGTGACGGGGGCATGCTTGTCACCAATAACGAAGATCTCGCCTGGATCATCCGCAACAAGCTCGCATTCTCAGGGGAATCGCCGAAGTTCATGACCATGAACTTCCGCATGAATGAGACCACCGCGGCAGTCGGCCTGGCGCAACTGGAGAAAATCGATTATGTGCTTGAGCATTACAGCCGCACCCTTGGCATTCTCAATGACGCAATTGGAGGCTGCCAGTGGCTCAAGCCGCGCGCGGTGCCGCCGAAGGCAGGACAAGCGGGGTACTGGTTTGCCTGCACGTGGGAGGGGGACAAGCATGGGCTCGACTACCGGATATTGCAAAGATTGAACGAGGAAATGGGCATTGGGCTTCGGTTCGGTTTTAACCAGGAGCCGCCGTACCAGTTCGACCTGTTCCGCAACGCGAAACTGTACGGCCACCCCGATTGCCCGATCCGCTGCCCCCTCTATACGGCCAAAAGCCCGTATCGCTATCAGAGAGGCTTGTGCCCGACCGTGGAGGACCTCATGCCTCGCCTGATCACGGTCAATCTGATTTTTATGAGCATGGAGGACGCGGAGCGCACTGCCAACCGTCTCCAGAAGGCGATCTGCATCATGGACAAAGGTTGAGGAGCGGCAAATGAAGAAGAACATTATCCTGATCAGCTTTGACGAAGTGAGGCCCGACCACCTGAGCTGTTACGGGTATGGGAAGAGAACGACCCCGAATATCGACCTGATCGCTGAGAACGGCGTGCTGTTTGACACCTGCATCGCTGCCGGGTGCTTTACGCCGATCTGCATGAGCTCGGTGCTCACGGGCTGCTACCCGAATAAGCATACAGTGCGAGATCCCTATTGCGTCATCAGGCGCCCGACGATTGCGAAGATCTTGAATGAAAACGGGTATCGGACTGCCGGTTTTTCTGGCAATGGAGTGCTCGGCTCCGCCCACGGCTTCGGAACGGGGTTCGACAGCTACGACGAACCGAACGAACAGGAGGGGCATCACTTTGACACCTGGCAGCCCGACGCGTCTCGCGAGGTGTTCTATGGCGGGAATTGGTGGGTAGACCGGTTCCACCAGTGGACAGAGAAGAACCATGGGACACAGCCGTTCTTCATCTGGGGACACCTGTATCATACACACCGGGGCGGTGAAGTGCCCCTTCTCGAATGGGGAAAGCTCGCGAAGCAGGACGATCCCTGGATGTATTACTACGACGAGAAGTTGAAGATCTGCGACACTGAGGTAGTGGGGAAGCTGATCGCGAACCTGAAGCAGTGGGGGATGTGGGAGGAGACGACCATTGTATTCTGCAGCGACCACGGGACCAATCTCGGCGACCGGCCCGCGGTTCCACCGTTCTACAGGCAGCACGAGCCGGCTTGCCCTTGCCACCTGAACCTCTACGACATCAACCTCAAGGTGGCCTGCATCTTCAAGGATCCTGACTTGCCAAAAGGAAAACGGATACCCGGCATGGTCCGTTCCGTAGACATTGTGCCCACTTTGATGGATCTGGTCGGCATCTCCAGCGACGGTTATGACATGGACGGCTCGAGCGTGCTGCCGACCATCTCTTCCGGAAGCGCTGACGGCAGGCTGGCGTATTCGGAGAACCTCCAGGAGTGGGAGACCGAGGAGAACGCGTTGCGACAGAGCTTGCGTAGCTCGGAGTTCCACTTCCTCCGGAACCTTCACGACGGGACTGAGGAGTGGTACGAGGCGGCGACGGATTCGCGCGAACAGAAGAACCTCATAAGCCTGGTCCAAGTCTATCGCAAGAAGGAGCTCTTTGAGCTGCGCAAGATCATGAACGAAAAGATCCTCAAGGGCGCCAGCTCGAACAAGGAGTGGTCGACCGAGGAGAAGGCGAAGATTCATGAACGGCTCCGCCGTCTCGGCTATGCCAGCTAGCGGGAGCGGGGCGGTTTCGATCGGCGGGTTGGTTCCGCCACACGGCGGCGCGCTCAGGCCATTGATTCTCGAGGGCAGGGAGCTGATGGAGGAGCGAAGGCGCGCTGCTTCGTTGCAAGCGGTCGGGATGAACTCGAAGGAAACGAGCGATCTTGTGATGCTCGCCATGGGTGCGTTCAGTCCCCTCGAAGGATTCATGACGCGGTCCGGCTACCTTGGTGTGGTTGACCGGATGCTGTTGGAAGACGGCATTCTCTGGTCCATTCCCGTCACTCTCGCGGCGTCTGAAGAACTGGCAGGTTCTATCCGTGAGGGTCAGGACGTCGCCCTTCTGGATGACGCAACGGGCGAGACGATGGGTGTCATGGAGGTGCGGGAGAAGTACTCCTACGACCGCGGGCATGAGGCTCGCGAGGTATACCGTACCGAGCAAGAAGCGCACCCAGGGGTACAGCGCCTCTTCCGCCAGGGATCTGTGTATCTTGGAGGGCCGCTCAAAGCGTTCAGCGAGGGCGGCTACCCCGCGCGGTTCCCCGAGTTTGCCCGTCCAGCAGAGACCCGTGCAATCTTCGGGCGGATGGGCTGGCGCACGGTGGCGGCGTTCCAGACCCGCAACCCCCTGCACCGCGCCCACGAGTACGCCCTGGTCTACGGGCTGGAGACGCTGGTGCGCACCGGGCACAACGCCGGGGCCTGTCTGAATCCCCTGATCG
>PMZS01000285.1 GCA_003170115.1 Spirochaetaceae bacterium | reverse complement strand
GGAACTGCTTGTGGATGGCCTTGAGCCGGGCGGTGTCCACGTGGGTGTAGATTTGCGTGGTGGCCACGTCGGCGTGGCCGAGCATCTCCTGCACACTGCGCAGGTCGGCGCCGGCGCGCACCATATGGGTGGCGAAACTGTGCCGGAACACGTGCGCGCTCACCGGCCGGCCGATGTTCGCCTCGCGCACGTAGTGCTGCAGGATGTAGTGCAGGCCCTGCCGCGTCAGCGGCCGTCCGTTGGCGTTGACGAAGAGTTCGTCACGGCGCCGGCCCCGCAGCAGTTGCCGGCGCCCGTCGATCGCATACCGAGCAAGGCCTTCCAGCCCGTGGCCGCCCAGCGGCACCACGCGCTCCTTGTCGCCCTTGCCGTGGAGCTTGACCAGGGCGCCTTGCTCGCGCAGGTCGGCCAGGCCGATGCCTTCCTCCTCCAGCACTTCCGCGAGGATCCGGCCGACGCGAGGATCCGCGCACGTCGTGTCGTAACCGGGGACCGGCAGCAGGAGGCCGTGCACCTTCTCCTCCATCACGGGCGGCAGGGAATGGTAGAAACGGAAGACACCGAAGGGATAGCGCAGCAGCCCGATTGTCGTCCCGGTTTCCGCGGCGATTTCTCTCAGCCAACGCGAGAGAAGCTCGTTGAAGAGGAAGGACTGGTAGGCGTTCAGGACAAAGACCAGGAACCGCCTGTCGATCTTTTCCAGGGCCTGGTGGTGCGCGCTCCTGTGGGCGGCGAGGTAGGCAATGATCCTGCCGTATTCACCGAACCCCATGCCGGCGCATTTCTCCCAGCGTCCCCAGTTTTCGATCACGCAGCGTTTCAACGCGCGCGTCTTCCGGTCGTCGTGCTTCGAGGCGGTGAAGTACAGCCTCAGGGCTTTCTCCCTCCTGCCGAGGAAGATCTCCTTGCCCATGAATCCCGCCCCATGGCGCGCGGAGCCGAATCTCTGGGTGTCGTAGTAGTTGGGCACCCCGTCGCGCGCGACGTGCGGCGCATTCGCGGAGATGAGCCCGGCATCGTGCGCCGTGAGATCCCTCAACGTGATGGAGAACCTGTTGCCCCTGATGTCCCGGGCGGATACGGGACTTTCGGCCCAGCCCTGGAAGGTGAGCTGGAAGTTCTTTTCGTGCATCGAAGCCGGCCGGCCTTTCAGACCGGACACGGAAATCGTCTGCTCCGTGCTGCCATGCCGGTCCTTGATCCCGCCGACGCTTATGTCGCCACGGCCCACGCCCCACTTGCGGGAGAGCAGGTCGATCAGGTCGAAGGTGTCCCACGAGGTCTTGGACAGCCGGAAGACCGCGAACCGCGCGCGGCGGGCAGAGAGCGAGAGCTCGGATTCTTCCTGGACGATGAAATCGGCGGGAGACGCCTTGACTTTCACGCCTGCCGCGCTCTCCGTTCCTTCCCGCGCGGCTAGTCGGTGAAGAGCCTCTTGAGATAGCCGAGGCTCGTCTTCAGCGATTGAAACGGATCCCCGTCGTCCCAGTCGGAGTCCTGCTCGACCACGTACCATCGGCATCCGGCACGCCTGGCCGCGGGCAGGATCCGGTCCCAGTCGAGATTTCCCTGCCCGATCTCCTCGAACATTGCCTTGCCCTTCGAGTCGACCCCGTAGTCCTTGATGTGCAGAAAGGGCACGCGGGTTTTCAGCTTTCCCAGCCAATCCACCGGATCCCCACCCCCGGCCTGGACCCAGTAGGTGTCGAGCTCGGCGGAAACCGCCTTCGGGTCGGTTTCCGCCATGAGAATTTCGAACACCGTCTTTCCGTTGAGACGATGGAACTCCATGTTGTGATTGTGGTAGGCGAATGTGATCCCCGCCTTTGCGAAGATTTTTCCGCTGCGGTTCAGAGCCTTGCTCAGGCGTTTTACCCCCTCGGCAGAAGAGAAATCCTGGTCCCGCGGCAAGGGATACACCGTCGCCGTGCATTTGAGCACTTCCAATCGTTCGATTACGCCTTCCGGATCCGTCAGGAGCTCTTCCACGTCCTCGTGGGTCGAGCAGCAGGTGAGCCCCTCGCCGTCCAGCACGCGCGCCAGCTCGTGCGGAGGAAGCGGACCTACGCTGCTCATCTCCACCGCCTTGTAGCCGATGGAGCGGATTGTCTTGAGAGTATCCACGATCTGATGGGCATCGTTGCAGTAGTCGCGAACAGAATAGAGTTGGACCGCTATTCTTTCCTTTTTCATGCGGGGGAGCCTACCACGCAAGGCCGATCGCCTTCAAGACGTCATGCTCTTCTATAGACGGCAAAACGTCGATCGCGCGAGGAGTTTCGATTGCCTCCTTCCTGTTCCGCGTGTTAAGATAGTAGATGAACGCGCGAAAAGCCCCGCCTGGACCAGGGCCCCGGTGCACGTTCGCAAGGAGAACAGAATGGAGTTACTCGAAGACCTCCCGCAGGAGATACTCTCCTGGCAGTTGAAAGGCACTGGACTCGACAACCTCGGCACCAGGGGGCGACCCGACACGGTGCCTTTTCCCCGCTACTCGGAAAATGATCTCATTGCCCGCATCGACGCGGTCGGCCTCTGTTTTTCGGACATCAAGCTGATCTCCGCGGGGAGCGCTCACCCGCGCATCGAGGGCAGGAACCTGGCGAAATCGCCGACGGTGCCCGGGCACGAGGTGGCGATGACGATCGTCGGCGTGGGTGAGAAGTGGAAAGGCAAGTTCACCCTTGGCAGCCGTTACATCATCCAGGCGGACATCTACTATAAGGGCAGGGGAGTCGCCTTCGGATACGCCATCTCCGGCGGGCTCTCGCAGTATGCGGTCATTGGCACCGAGATACTGGAAGGCGATGAGGGCTGCTACCTTCTTCCGGTAGAGAAGAGCACGGGCTTCGTGGAGGCGGCGCTGGTCGAGCCCTGGACGTGCGTGGTCGCCTCCTACCAGATCCAGGCCCGGCGTGGCGTGAAGCAGAACGGGCGCGTGCAGTTCGCGGGATTCGAGAAAGGGCAGATCCCGCTGGATCTCTCCGGCCTGGAAAGCTCGCATCCTGCGCTGATCATCCATTCCGGCCTCACTACAGCCAACCTGAAGGCGGTCGAAGATCTGGCACGGAAGACGGGAGCCGCGCTCGTGCCGCCCGGCCAGGTGCCGGACGCCACGGAAGGGCCGACCGACATCGTCTGCGCCGGCACCCCGGACCGTGACTCTTTTGCACGGCTTGCGCAGTCTCTGCAGACGGATGGGGCCATCGGTCTTTACACGAGCCAACCGGACGCGGACTTCCCCGTGGACGTGGGAAAGGTGCATTACCGACGGATGGAGCTCCTCGGCTCAGTCGATGGCAGGGTGGCAGACAGCTACCGGGCCAACAACCGCGAATCCCTCGTGCCCGGCGGCCGGGCGTGGTTCGTCGGAGGCGCTGGTCCCATGGGGCAGATGCACGTCATCAAGGCCGTCATGGACGAACACGGCCCGTCGGACATTCTCGTGACCGACCTTTCCGACGAGCGCCTTGCCTCCCTGAAGCACCTCCTCTCGATCCTCGGCGGCAAGAAGGGCAGGAAGGTGAACCTTACGTTCGAAAACCCCAAGGACCTGCCGGCGGACGAGCTGGACACGTTCCTCACCGGAAAATACGCGGGAGGATTCGACGACGTGGTGGTGCTCGTTCCCGTCCAGGCGATCATCACCCAGGCGTCTCACTACCTGGCGCCGAACGGCGTCCTGAATATCTTTGCCGGCGTGAAGCTGGGGACGATCACCGACATTCCCTTCGGCCCCATCGCGCGCAGCCGCATGCGCGTGATCGGCTCTTCGGGCTCGCCGCTCTCCGCCATGCGGGACACCCTGTCCCTGACGGAGTCCGGCGGGCTGTCCACCTCCTATTCCCTCGCCGCGGTAGGCGACATGGGCTCAGCGTCCAAGGGGATGAAGGCCCTGATGGACAACACCTACACCGGCAAAGTCGTCATCTTTCCGTTCGCCCACGGCATCGGGCTGAAATCCATCCGCGAGCTCGCCCGCGATATTCCGGAGATTGCGCCCCTGCTGCTGGACGGTCAATACTGGACACGTGAAGCGGAAGCTGCCTTCCTGAAGAGCCGGGCATTTGCCTGACATCGAGGCGAAAAAGGAGTTCACCATATGGCCAGCACCCAGGGAATCAAAACCGTATCCCCCGCGTACAGGCTCCAGGGGAGCCTGCCGAAGATCGGCATCCGGCCGGCGATCGATGGACGGCGCAAGGGGGTCAGGGAGTCACTGGAAGGCCAGACCATGGCCATGGCGCGCGCGGTTTCCGATCTGCTCACGAAGAGCATCCGCCATCCCTGCGGCCTGCCCGTTGAATGCGTGATCGCCGACACCTGCATAGGCGGGGTGGCGGAAGCGGCGCGCGCCGCCGAAAAGTTCCGCCGCGAGGGCGTCGGGGTTTCTCTCACGGTGACGCCCTGCTGGTGCTACGGCGCGGAAACCATGGACATGGATCCGCTCACGCCGAAGGCCGTGTGGGGGTTCAACGGCACGGAACGCCCGGGTGCCGTGTACCTGGCCGCGGCGCTTGCCGCGCACGCGCAGAAGGGGCTTCCCGCGTTCGGAATCTACGGGAGAGACGTGCAGGACGGCGGTGATGCCCGGATTCCCGATGACGTGCAGGAGAAGCTGCTCCAGTTCGCGCGGGCCGGGCTTGCCGCCGCGAGCGTGCGGGGCACCTCCTACCTCGCAATGGGGGCCGTTTCCATGGGTATCGCCGGCTCGATCGTGGACCCGCGGTTCCTGGAAAGCTGGCTGGGCATGCGCTATGAGATGATCGATATGTCGGAGTTCACCCGACGCATCGACGAGAAGATCTACGACCCGGACGAGCTTATACGCGCGCTGGCGTGGGTGAAGCAGAACTGCGCCGAGGCGCCGGATATCAATCCTGCCGCCCAGCAGAGGTCCCGCGCGCTGAAGGATAGCGACTGGGAGTTCGTGGTGAAGATGACCATGATCGGGCGCGACCTCATGATCGGCAATCCGCGGCTTGCGGAGCTGGGGTACGGCGAAGAGGCTCTCGGTCACAATGCCATTGCCTCGGGCTTTCAGGGCCAGCGGCAGTGGACGGATCATTTCCCCAATGGCGACTTCATGGAGACCATGCTCAATACCTCCTTCGACTGGAACGGAATCCGGGAGGCATTCGTCTGCGCCACTGAAAACGACTTCCTGAACGGCATATCGATGCTCCTCGGGCATCAGCTCACGGGTACCTCCCAGATCTTTTCAGACGTGCGCACCTTCTGGAGCCCCGCGGCGGTGAAGCGGGTCACCGGGAAGTCACTGACGGGTGAGGCGCAGGGGGGGATCATTCACCTGATCAACTCCGGCTCCACGACAATGGACGGTACGGGCAGGATGTCGCGATCCGGGAAGCCCGTGATGAAGCCGTATTGGGAGATCACCCCGGAGGAGGCGGCTGCCTGCCTGGAGGCGACTCATTTCTGTGCCGCCGACGTCGGTTATTTCCGGGGCGGCGGATTCTCTTCCGAGTTCGAAACCAGGGGCGGAATGCCGGTCACCATGGTACGACTGAACATGGCGGCCGGGCTGGGGCCGGTGCTTCAGATCGCGGAAGGATCGACGGTTGACCTGCCGAAAGAGGTGGCGNNAGAGTGACGGGAACCGGGGCGTTCCGAGACGTGTATTCCGTGATGAACAACTGGGGCGCCAACCACGGCGCGATCAGCTTCGGGCACATCGGGGCGGATCTCATCGCCCTTGCCTCTCTGCTTCGCATCCCGGTTTCCATGCACAACGTGCCGCCGGAGAAGATCTTCAGGCCCAAGTACTGGGCGTCGTTCGGCGATGCGGAATCGGAATCCGCCGATTACCGCGCCTGCGCCGCGCTCGGCCCGCTGTACGGGAAGTAGAGGGCAGGCTTGCAGGCGGGAGGGGGCAGGGGACTTCGAGAGAGGATCCGATCCATCGACGCATCACTGACAACGCCGCTGGTCCTGCCGGAGAGGCAGCGACCGGTGAGGATCTTCGCACTCGGACTTGCCCACTCCGGTGACATGCCGGTCTGGGTCGTGCTGCTGGCAGCCGCCTGGTTTCTGGGTGACAATGCATGGAAGCTGCGGGCCGTGATCACTTTCGCGGGGCTGGCCCTTGTGGAGATCGTGGTCATTGGCATCAAGATGATCGTCCGGCGCCAACGTCCCCC
Source organism: Spirochaetaceae bacterium (assembly GCA_003170115.1). Classification (GTDB taxonomy): domain Bacteria; phylum Spirochaetota; class Spirochaetia; order SZUA-6; family Fen-1364; genus Fen-1364. Next base: position 684 of record PMZS01000285.1, on the reverse strand, counting down.
GGGCACCGAGGGCATGATCTACAGGAAAAACGATCCGTTCTCATTCCCCTCGGGTCACGCGGCACGTGCGGTACTGCTCAGCCTGCTCGCCCTGCGCCTGGGCCCTCTTGAAGCGTTCGTGGCGATTGCCCTCTGGAGCCCCCTGATGGTCCTCTCACGGATTGCCATCGGAATCCACTACGTGCTGGACGTCGTTGCCGGCGCGCTGCTCGGGGGAGTGCTGACGGTGATCCTTCTCCAGTTGGCCGTGTTAGCAGGGGCTCGCTTCTAGGGATTCAATCTCACCGAACCCAGGATCCCAACGATCTCTTTCGTGTCTTCCCGCGACACGTCGAGGTGGGTCACGAACCTGATCTGGTCGGGCCCGGTGGCCCCGCCGCGGATCCCCTGCTTTTCCAGCGCTTCGACTACCGCCGCCGCGTCCCGCCCCGGCGTCCGGAAATAGACCATGTTGGTCGCCATATCCCCGGGTTCCACTTCGGCCCATTTCGTCCCGGCGAGCGCCCGCGCAATCGTCATGGCGTTTTCGTGATCCTCCGCAATGCGCTCGATATTGTGACGGAGGGCGTAGATGCCCGCCGCCGCAATGATGCCCGCCTGCCTCATCCCTCCGCCGAGCATCTTCCGCACCCTCCGCGCCTCCGCGATGAGGGCCTTCGGCCCGCAGATCATCGAGCCCACGGG
>PMZS01000397.1 GCA_003170115.1 Spirochaetaceae bacterium | reverse complement strand
AGCAGGTCCGGCGCGCTCAGGTGGTAAAAGTGCAACGCGTGGGACTGGTAGGTCTGCCCGTAGTGCATGAGCCGCCGCATCTTTTCCGCGGTTGGGGAGAGGACATCGGCCCCGACGATGACGTCCATTGCCTTGGCGGCGCAGAGGAGGTGGCTGACCGGGCAGATTCCGCACAGCCGCTGGATGATCGTCGGGACCTCCCAGAAAAGACGCCCCTGGACGAACCGCTCGAATCCGCGGAACTCGATGACGTGCAGGCGAGCCTCCTCGATGCCGCCCTTCGCGTCGAGATGGATCGTGACTTTTCCGTGTCCCTCGATGCGCGTCACGGGGTTGATGACGATCGTTCGCATGGCCTGAGCGCTCATATCCACCCCCCTTCAATCATATTTGATCAGCTCGTAGCCCAGCTTCGGCTCTTCGCCTTTCAGCAGAGCCGCAAGGGCCGTCCAGAGCACGTCCGCGGAGGGCGGACAGCCGGGGAGCATGTAGTCGATCCTCACCACCTCGTGGCAGGGATAGACCCGATCGAGCAGAAGGGGAATCTCGGGATCGTTGGGGATCGCCCCGCCGACGAGTGTCGGACCCTTCAGGTACGCCTCCTCCAGGCATTCCTTCAAAGGCACGAGGTTTCTCATCGAGGGAACCCCGCCAGTGAGCGCGCACTCCCCGACAGCGACCAGGACGCCGCAATGCTCCCGGAAAGAGCGCAGCACCTCGACGTTCTCGTCGTTGGACACGCCGCCTTCGATGATTCCGACGTCGACGGGTCCCGTGAAGCTCTTGATGTCGTCAATCGGCGATTTGTCGAAATCGACAAGCCCGATGAGATCGATGATCCTTTCATCGATGTCCAAGAGCGACATGTGGCATCCGAAACAGCCGGTCAGGCTGCAGGTCGCGACGCGCGGCTTTGCCGCCATGCTACTCCTCCTTCTTTTCGATCTCGGAGCCGATGGGCGCCTTGTCGTACGCGCGGGCGCCATAGGGCGTTGTAAAGCCCACCCGTTTGAGGACCAGCGAGCCAGTCGGGCAGATGGTGGCTGCCGCATCGTTTCTGCCCAAGGCGGTCATGCCGAGCCCGTCGAGGGAATCCAGCGCGATGCGCGTCCTGATGCCCCGTCCTTCCAATCCGAAAACCGACTTGCCATCGCGCTCGCGCGACGCCCGCACGCAGCGCCCGCACAGCACGCAGCGGTTGCGGTCGATAAAAACGTCGGGATGTGACGCGTCGACGGGGGGGTTCTTTGAGAGGGTTGGCCACAACGGTGCAGTCATGCCGAACTTGTACGCCAGCGCCTGCAGTTCGCAGTCGCCGCTCTTTTCGCAGATGGGACAGAAGTGGTTGCCCTCGACGAAGAGCAGCTCGATGATCAGCCTGCGGTACTCGTTCAGTTCCTCGGTGTCGGTGTCCACGACCATCCAGTCGGCCGCGGGCATCGTGCAGGCGTTGGCGACCTTCCCGTTGACCTTGACGGAGCAGACGCGGCAGTGCCCCCCGGGAAGCAGGTCCTTGTGGTAGCAGAGGCGCGGGATGTACACGCCCGCCCCGTCCGCGGCCTCGAGGATCGACTGTCCCTCCAGAGCCTCCACGTCCCGTCCGTTCAGAACGAAGGTGAACTTTTTCACCCTATTCCTCCTTCACCTCGGACCTGTGTCCGGCAAGCTCCTCGGAGAACGCAACAGCCTTTTTCAGATCCAGCCGCGGCACGTATTCGTGCGCGGACAGGCGCTCGGTATAGATGTCCCGCATGTTCCTGAGGGTTGTCAGGAAGGGATTGACCGCCGTCTGGCCGAGGCCGCACCGGCTGCACGCCTTGACGGTATCCCCGAGCTGCATCATCCGGTAGAGGTGATCCTGGGTCCCGCGCCCGTCGCGGATCTCGTCGAGCATCCGCAGCAGCACCTCGGTTCCCACCCGGCAGGGAGCGCACCAGCCGCAGGACTCCTCCGCGAAAAACTCCGTAAAATCGCGGACGACCTCCAGCATGTCGCGGCCGGGGCCGAAGACCATGACCGATCCTCCGGTGGAGAGGTCCTCGTAGCAGATCTTCCTGCCGAAGTCCTTGGGGGCAACGCACGTGCCCGAGGGCCCGCCGACCTGCACGGCCGCGGCCTCGTCGGCTCCAACGAGCGCGAGGAGCTTGTTGACGCTGAGCCCGAACTCCACCTCGTATGTGCCGGGCCGGGCGCAGTCGCCCGAGACGCTCAGCAGCTTAGTGCCCGTCGAGTCGCGGGTGCCCTGGGCGGCGAACCAGTCAGCGCCCTTCGCGAGGATCCGGGCGGCGCAGCACAACGTCTCCGCGTTGTTCAGCGCCGTCGGCTGATTTCTGTACCCTCGTGTGACGGGGAATGGCGGCCGGGTTCGCGGGGCACCCCTGCGGCCTTCGGCCGACTCCAGGAGCGACGATTCCTCGCCGCAGACGTATGATCCGGCTCCCATCTGGATGCGCACATCGAAATCGAAGCCCTCCTTGCCGCAGATGTTCCTTCCCAGGAGCCCGAGCCGCCTGCGGCGATCGAGAACTTCCAGGAGGCCGGGGAGGAGGTATTCGTACTCGGCCCGGAGGTACACGATGCCCTCGCTCGCGCCAACGGCATATCCGGCCACGGTCATGCCTTCGAAGAGCAGGTCCGGAACCTCCGTAAATACCACGCGGTCCTTGAACGTCCCCGGCTCCCCCTCGTCGGCGTTGCAGACCACGTANNATCCCGGTCGGGAATCCCGCTCCTCCGCGTCCCCTGAGCTTCGAATTGGTGATTTCCGCGACAACCTCCTCGGGGCTCCTGTTGACCGCCGACCTGACGGCATGGCCTCGCTCGAGCGGGGCGAAGATCACCGGACCGGTGCACCTCAGATTCGTTTCGACTGTGCTGCCCGTCACCCAGGTCCCCGCACGGATCATTGCGACGATCCCGGGGACGTCCGCGGGCTTGAGAGCCGTGACGACACTGCCGTCGATAAGAGCCGACGGAGGCTGATCGCTCATGCCAATGCAGGAGACGTACTGCAGGCTGAAAGTCCCGTCAGCTGACGTCTCCCCGAACCTGCAACCCGCAGCCTTTTCAAACGCCTCCGCCACCGCAGGCATGCCGTGCTGCTTCTCGACGACCGCCTTGCAGAGTCGGACGACAGTCCGGCCCCGCGGCGTGCGGGAGAAGAAGTGATAGAAGGTGGCAGTGTCGTGGATCTCGATCCTGTGGATGCCGAGCGTCTTCGCGATCGCCTCCACGTCCTCATCGG
>PMZS01000365.1 GCA_003170115.1 Spirochaetaceae bacterium | reverse complement strand
GTGTCCTTGTCCGGGAAGTCCACCGTCGATCTCTGGTAGCCGTTGGAGACCTCGATCCTCCGCACGTCGGAGTCCAGAGAAAACCTGGCGTATTCTCCGATCCCCCCCTTCGGAGTCCTCACCACCCATGCAGTTTCCGGAAGGCCGTCGAACAGCCGGGCGGCGTCGAACGGCGCGTTCCTCCAGATCCCGAACGGCAGGAATACATCGGCCTTTTCCGGGAGATACGTGGAAGCGCCGAGCAGCTTGGCGGGGCTGTCGACTGTCGGCAGGTCTTCCGTATCGAGGGGCTCCGTCACCTGCCGCCAGAACTCCGGGTAGTCCGCCGCCGTGTCACTCCATTCCAGGGAGAGATTCTCAGCGGACGTCGGTTTCCAGTTTTCCGCCGTGTAGAAAAGCAGCCCTTTCGCCGCACCGAGGGAACGCCAGGGAGCTTCGAGCTCCAGATGGAAACCAGGCGGGACGGCCAGAACGATCCTCCCGAGGGTGTCCTTCCAGCTCGAAGCGGTCTCCAGTACGTAATTCCAGGTGTACTGCCGACTGACCCCGGGGGNNGGCGTCCGCTGCCAGTGAGAGCTGGTGCCGGAAGTGGAGGATGACGTGCCCGGGGGCTGTTCCGAAATCCGCCACGCAGGTATACACCGGCAGCTCCCTGCCGTCCTGCAGGATGTGGAACGCAAAAAGCTTCAGCAGCTTCGCCGGATCAATTTCCTTTCTGCCCCGCGGATACTGATCGTTGCCAAAGTACATGCCCGCGAGATAGAGATCAGGGTCTTCCGTGTTGGCCTTCAGGGCGGCGTCCGCATCCCAGGTGTCGGTTTGAACCGAGAGCGCGGCGAGCACGCCATTCACGAAGCCCCTGTCCTCGGGCGCCGATGTCTGCCCGGGTGCGTACCTGCTGGGCGCCACGTCCCCGAAATCCCACGCCTCCTTCCCTTCGAGGGTGATCGGCCGGATCGTGAAGTCGAATCTGATGGGGAAGGCGCACTCGACGGTGACCGGACTGCTGCTGGTGTTATGGAACTGGAAAACCGCCCGTGTGGCGCCCAGGCCGATGTCGCGAAGCTCCAGGTACTCCTTCTCCATGACGATGTCGGGGTTGCCGGTTTCGGAGTACAGGGCCCCTTCCGAGGCGAGGTATCCGCGTTCGGATACCCAGGACCCGTCGTCGGCCGGGACACGAAAGGCACAGAGCGCGAGTGCGAACAGAACAAGAATCGGCCGATTCATCGATATCTCTCCTTCTCGTCGGGCATCCCTATCCCAGCTTCAGCGTGCGCTCGACGACGTCGACCCTGCTCTCGTCGTCGAGGCCCCACCCGGTTTCTCTTTGTCGCGCGCCGGTGACCCGGATCCCGTCTCCCCGTGCCAGCGCAAAGAAGGACCTGATGCCTGCGCCCCGGCAGTCCCGCGGGGCGGACAGCGCGAACCTGCCAAGAGGCCCGCAGACGAGATAACGGACCCGCCCGCTCTTGGAAAGGAGCGGCTCGGAGACAACGCGATAGAGCCCGCCGTCAGGGGAGGAGCGGCCTGCGGGAGGCAAGGCAGGCTCGTCGCGCTTCTCTTTCCGCAGCACGAACCAGGCCATCTTCAGGGTTTCACGGCCGATGCGCGCCGCATGGGCCAGGCGCACCATCCCGGCAGGCGGCCGCCAGTCGAACTCTCCGTGGCAGGTGCCGTCAGGCAGCGCCGGGCAGGCCTGCTGCCAGACGCAGGGCATCTCGACGGAATAGCCGGCGTTCACCAGGCCATCGCGCACGCGTATGGCTGCCTGTGCCGTGCTCATCAGCGCGGGCTCCATGATCAGGATTCTCCCCTCCGCCGCAAGCTCCCTGCCGAGCTTCTTCATCAGCCCGACGCGCAGCTCGATCCGATCGGGATGCCCGGACCACAGCTCGTTCAACGTGTGGCCCAAGGCGATCATGTCGAACGGTCCGCGAGGGAGCCCGGTGCTCTTCAGCGCATCCCACTGCCGGGTGGCAAGCGTATGGCCCCGATCGACAGCAATACGTCGTGCAAGGGCGAGCGCCGCCTCGCTCCTGTCGCACGCGGTGACATGTGCCGCCCCCGAATCAAGCAGGGCCATGGAGACCGGCCCCGGACCCGCGCCAAGGTCGAGCACGGATCCCGGCTCCGATCCCCCAGCTCGGCGAACCATCGCCAGGCAGAGCAGCGCCTGTGCGTAGGAGATCGGCCAGAAATGCAGGAGATAGGCGCCGAGCAGATCGGGGTCGCTGAGGTATCGTTCCCCGGCAAGGGCTCGCTGGCGGGTGAGTCCGCGGGAGAGCTCTCTCACTTTTCGAGAGACAGCGTACAGCTCCTCGCGCGACAGGACCGGGTCTCCCGGCGCGCGGCTGGCCACGCTTCGCGCCGCGCTCGACCTCCAGATGGTGAGAAGAGTGTCGTAGAGATCGTTCGGGAGCTCGAGGCGCGACGTGCACCAGAGATAGCCGCGCGCGGACTCACTGTCAAGGGTGGGGTCTCTATGGTAGAATTTCAGCGTGACTCCAGACAGCAAAAGGCTGGCAATCGACGCCCTGCCCGGGTTTCCCGGGGAGATCGGGCGCTGGCTCTGGGCGCTGGAAGAGGTGCGACGGCACACGCGTGAGACCATCCAGGGCCTGAGCCAGGGGACGCTGGACTGGCAGGGTCCCGGCGGTGAGGAGAACTCCATCGGGACGCTCCTGTACCACGTCGCGATCGTCGAAATGGACTGGCTCTTCTTCGACATTCGAGGAAAGGAATTCTTTCCAGTCATTGTCGGCGGTCTCTTCCCGTTTCCAATGCGCGCGGATCGGCGGCTCACGCCGCTGCCGTCCGCGTCCCTGGCGGATCACCTTGAGCGGCTGGACCGTTCCCGCCGGATATTTCTCGATGACATGGTTTCGATGAACCTCGAAGACTGGCGCCGCGCGCGAAGCCCCGTCAACGCGGACTACCACGTGACGCCGGAATGGGTCGTATTCCATCTCGTCGAGCACGAGGCGCGGCACGCCGACCAGATGAGATTCCTGAAGGTTCGGGCCGGGAGCTCCTGATGCTTTCCAGGATTGTCACGGTGATGGCAGCGACTCTCATCCTCTGCGCGGGCCCTTCGTATGGGGATACGACGGAGGTCGGCCGCCCTCGTCCCGTCGTGGCCGTCGTGCTCTCGGGCGGAGCGGCGCTCGGTTTCGCCCACGTAGGCGTCCTCAAGGTGATCGAGGAAGTCGGGATTCCCATCGACATCGTGGTCGGCACGAGCATGGGCGCCATCGTCGGAGGCTTGTACGCGGCAGGCTACTCGCCCTCAGACATGGAGAAGATAAGCCGCGGCGTGGACTGGCAGTCGGCGTTCGACGACGCGCTGGCGGATTCACCCTACAGCTTCCGCGAGAGGGAGTTGTCGCGCAGGTATCCTTTTTCCCTCGATCTCAACTCCGGAGGATTCTGGGCGAACAGGGGCTTGTTCGGGGCGCAGTCGATCACGACGCTGCTGGAGCTGATGACCCTGAATGTGGCGGCCATCGACGACTTCGACCTGCTTCCCCGACGTTTTCGCGCCGTCGCGGCGGACATTGCCACCGGCGAGCAGGTCGTCCTGAAGCGGGGCAGTCTCGCCGACGCGATGAGGGCCAGTGCCACCATTCCGC
>PMZS01000374.1 GCA_003170115.1 Spirochaetaceae bacterium | reverse complement strand
AGCTGGCTGAGAAGATCCTTGACCGACACATAGAAGGCGAGAGTGCCCGTCTGATTCGGGCTCGCCGCTGCTCCCGAGGAGACGGGCATACTGTAGATGAACATGCCGCGCGTGCCGTCAATGATGACACGAGGCGCATCCGTGGGTGCGGCGAGCAGAAGTTCCGCGGGGAGGTTGGTGCCGTCTTCGTTGTAGTTCTTGAGCGCGATGCTCCCTGCATTCCGCTGCTTCGCGTCGAAATCCAGGAAGCTGCTGTACAGTATCCGCCGGCCGTCCGCACCGATCAGCCGAACGCCGAACAGGCCGAGCTGCGCGATCGTGTCAGACCACGCCTTCAGCGTCGCATCGCTCAGCTCCGGGGAAAAGGAAGCGGCGACAAAATCCCTGCGCCCGACAAGACTGTACCTCTCGATGTTGGCGGAGTGGAAATGCTCGATAACCGCGGACAGGGATGCGAGATCAGACTGGTAGACGCGTTCGATTCGAGGGAGGAAGAAGCTCGCCTGAAGGACGTTGAAGAGCCCCGAAAACGCCAGCAAGGCGAATCCCGCAAACAGGAGGAATGAGGCGAGGAGACTTATCGCAACCTTGAGGCTCTGTCGCATGGGAGAACGATTTACCTTCTTCTCCAATATCGGCGAAAAAGGGTGCCCGGCATAGGCGCACTCTGCGGGGCGCCCAACAGAGCGCGGCCTCTGCCTCGCACGGCATCAGCAACGTACAGTATCACGACGCCTCGTGACTGCTAGCCTTCCTTCGCGCTTTCCTGTGCTTCCTTCTTTTTGCGCTTGCGTTCCCTTTCCTTGCGGTCCAGCAGCTCCAATATCACCATTTCCGAGGCATCGCCGAAACGCCTGCCCATTTTCAGGATCCTGGTATACCCGCCGGGACGCTGGGCGTAGCGGGGGGCAATGTCCTTGAAAAGCTTGTCCAGGATACGGCCGTCGTCGATCGCCCGCGCGGCGATTCGACGGTTGTGAACGGAGTCCACCTTGGCACGGGTGATGAGCTTCTCCGCGAGCTTGCGCGCTTCCTTCGCCTTCGAGACGGTCGTGCGGATTCTTTCGTACCGGAAAAGTGCCTTCGCCTGCGCCTTCAGCAGGGCTTTACGGTGAGCCGAGTTTCTCCCGAGCTTGTTGATGCTACTCCGATGATCCATTGCCTTCCTTCCCTTCGTCGTCGTCCCCCGCGCTCACTACAGCCGCGCCTGCCACGACGCCACCGGGGAGCTCACCGGCGAGCTGCTTTTTCAGCTGCTTTTTCAAGGCCGAGTAGTCCTTCATCCCGAGATCAAGCCCGCGTGCCTGGAGCTTGTCGCGGATCTCCTGGAGGCTCTTCTTCCCGAAGTTCCTCGTCTTGGTGATCTCTTCCTCGGTCTTCTTCGTCAGATCGCCGATAGTGCGGATGTTCGCATTGCGCAGGCAGTTGCTGGACCGGACGGAGAGCTCCAGCTCTTCCACGGGCGTGTCCAGGAGGGCGCGGATGCGCTCCTCGTCCTCGTCCACCTCGTCGTCCCCTCCGGCTTCGGCTTCGTCGAAATTGATAAAAATTGTGAAGTGGTCCTTCGCAATCTTCGCTGCTTCCGCGAGAGCGTCATCCGGCGTGATCGTCCCGTCGGTCCAGATCTCCAGGATAAGCTTGTCATAGTCGGTCCGCTGGCCGACGCGGGTGTTCTCCACGCTGTACTTCACCTTCTGGATGGGCGAGAAGATCGCGTCGATCGGAATCGTGCCTATCACCTCGATGTACTTCTCGTTGCGCTCAGCGGGGACGTAGCCGCGGCCCAGGTTGATCTGGATCTCGAACTCGATGTTCGCCTTCTCCATCAGGGTGGCGACGTGGAAATTGCCATTGATGATCTCTACGTCGTTGTCCACGGAAAGGTCGCGCGCGGACATTTTTCCCGCACCCTTGGACTCCACGACGATTGTCTTCTCTTCCAGGTCACCGGTGAGCCTCACCTGCACCTGCTTGAGATTGTTGATGAAATCCGGCGTGTCCTCCACGACTTCGGGGATCGGCTCGTACTCGCTGGCAATGATGTGGGGCGAGCCGTCGTCCTTGTACGTCGTGATCTTCACGGCGGAAATGGCATAGCCCTGGATCGAGGACAGCAGAATCCTGCGGAGCGTGTTTCCGATTGTCACACCGTAGCCGCGCTCGAAGGGGTAAGCGACGAAGCGGCCATAGTTGGCCTCCACCTCGCTGTGCTCGAACGTGATACCCTTGGGCTTCTTGAAGCCCCTCAAGAGGTTCTTGCGCACCATGCGGGACACCTCACTTTGAATAGAGCTCGACGATCAGCTGCTCTTTGATGTCCGCGAGATCCGTGATCTCGCTTCGCCGCGGGATGGCGCGGACCTTCCCGACCATCCGGTCCGGATCGATCTCCAGCCAGGCAACGATCCCCGACCGTGAGTACTCTTTCAGGCTTTCCTTGATGGCGGTGAGCTTTGTGCTGGGTTCCCGTACCGCGATCTCGTCGTTCTCCCGCACGAGCTGCGAGGGGACCGAGGCGCGCCGGCCGTTGATGGAGATGTGACCATGGAGGACCAGCTGCCGCGCCGCCTTGCGGGACGGAGCCAGGTGCAGCCGGTAGACGATGTTGTCCAGCCGCCTCTCCAGCATCTGGATGAGGTTTTCCCCGGTAATGCCCTTGTGCCGCACCGCCTTGCCGAAGAACAGGCGGAACTGGCCTTCCAGCATGCCGTACATTCTCTTCAGCTTCTGCTTCTCATGCAGCTGCACGCCATAATCGGAAATCTTCTTGGTCCTGCTGCGGGGCCCTTTGCCGGGGGCTCCCTTCTTCCGGGTGACAGGGCACTTGGGTCCCTTGCACCTGTCTCCTTTGAGATAGAGCTTGTATCCCTGGCTCCTGCAGAGCCGGCACTGGGGACCGATATTCCTTCCCACTGTATCTTCCTCCCTACACCCGCCGCTTCTTCGGCGGCCGGCACCCGTTATGGGGTATCGGAGTAACGTCCTTGATCGAGCGCACCCTGATGCCAAGCACGCCGAAGGCGCGGATCGCCGCCTCGCTGCCGACACCGGGGCCCTTCACGAACACGACCAGCTCGTGCAGGCCCTGTTCCAGGGCCTTCGAGCCCGCCGATTCCGCCGTGGTCTGCGCGGCGAACGGGGTCGACTTCTTCGCTCCCTTGAATCCGAGGGCCCCCGCCGACGCCCAGGAGATGGTGTTCCCCATGAGGTCGGTGATGGTCACGATCGTGTTGTTGAAGGTGGCCTGGATGAAGGCCTTTCCTTCGGCGATATTCTTCTTTTTTTCCCGCTTGGTCTTTGCCAAGGTCTTTCCTCCTGGTTCACGCCAAGGCTGCCTCCCGCGGACATCCGCGGTGTCTCGCAGCCCTCGGCGGCAAGTGCGCCTTCGCTCTTCGCGCTCTGTCCAGCCCTACTTCTTCCTCTTCCCTGCCACGGTCTTCCGCTTGCCCTTGCGGGTGCGGGCGTTCGTCTTCGTCCTCTGGCCCCTCACCGGCAGCCCCCGGCGGTGCCGAATGCCGCGGTAGCAGCCGATGTCCATGAGACGCTTGATGTTGAGTGACACCTCCGTGCGAAGGCGCCCTTCCACGCGGTACTCGTTCTCGATCACCGTCCTGAGCTTGTTCACCTCGTCGGCGGTGAGATCGTTCGTCCGCTTCTCCGGGTCGACGCCCGTGCTCGCGCAGATCTTCCGCGCTGAGGTGACGCCGATCCCGAAGATGTAGGTCAGGGCGACGTCCACATGCTTGTTGGGAAGATCCACGCCCGCAATACGTGCCATTCAGTCTTCCTCCTGGAATGCGCCTGCGCGCTTCGCTTGCAGTCGCCGGTGAATGCGCCTGTCTTTGACAGTCACAGGGTAATGCGCCTTGCTTCGCAAGTCACTGCCCTACCGCTGGCGCTGCTTGTGCTTGGGGTTGGTGCAGATGATGCGCACGACGCCCCGGCGCCTGATCACCTTGCATTTGTCACAGATCGGTTTCACGCTCACGCGTACCTTCATACAATGGCCTCCGTTCCGGGCTCCACTCTCATGAATATGCCTACAGGTTGCGGGCGCGTATCTTGCCCCGTTTCACAATGCCGTCATGGTGGTGCATCCTCAGGTACCCTTCAATCTGGGACATGGTATCCAGATCCACGCCGACGAGGATCAGCAGCGATGTGCCTCCCATGAGGTACGCCACAACCTGGGGAAAGCCGAAGAAGCTCTGCACCAGGGAGGGGATGATCGCGATGAACGCGAGGAACAGCGACCCGGGGAGGATGATCCGGTAGAGGATGCGCGAGAGGTACTCTTCCATCTTTTCGCTGCGGATTCCCGGGATGGAACCTCCGTTCTCCCTGATGTGCTTTGAAATCTCCACCGGGTTCAACGTCACCTGCGTGTAGAAATACGCAAAGAAAATGATCAGAAGCGCGTAGGCGATGTCGTAGGCAAGGCCGTTCGGCCGCAGCCAGGCGGCGAACCGGGAGAGCCATTCGATCCGCGCCCCGAGGTTCTGCGCGATCTGCACGGGGAACAGAAGGAGGGAGGAGGCGAAGATAACCGGGATGACCCCCGAGGGGTTGACCTTGAACGGAAGGTAGGTGTTCTGCGCGCCGTACATCCTCCGTCCTACGACACGCTTGGCGTAGTGAACGGGAATCTTCCTCTGCCCCTGCTGCTCCATGATGACCAGGCCGATGACCACAACCCAAAGAGCGAGGACGAGGAAGACGAACACCGGGTTCAGCGTCCGCTGGCCCATCTGGAGAACGAGGGTCCACAGGGCCCCGGGGATGCGGGCCACAATGCCCGCGAAAATGATCATCGAGATTCCGTTGCCGATCCCGCGCCGCGTGATCTGGTCTCCCAGCCACATGAGGAACATCGTGCCCGTGGTGATGGACAGCATCGCGAACAGCGCGAACTGCCAGTGCGGGATCGCGATAGCTTCCGGAATGCTGTTCGCGTACACGGTGACGGTGTAGGACTGGATAAGCGCAACGACGACTGTGCCGTACCGGGTCCAGCGGTTGATTCTCTTCTTGCCGCCGTCCTCCTCCTGGATCTTCTTCAGCTTCGGGAAAACAATCGTAAGAAGCTGCATGATGATCGACATCGAGATGTAGGGCATGATGGTGAGCATGAAGATCGAAAAGTTCTTGAACGCGCCACCGGCAAAGAAATCGAGGAAGTCCTCGATGCCCAGGGCACCCGAGGTGCCCTGCGCGGCAAAGTGGAGCTTCAGCGCAGCGACGTTGATGCCGGGAACGGGGAGGATCGTCCCGAGCCGGTAGATCACCAGAATGCCGATCGTGAACAGGATCCGGTCGCGGAGCTCCTTGACCCTGAAGATATCTACAAGCGGATTCGCCATTATTTCGCCTCGTCGACCTTTGCGCCCTGACCGTCAGGAATGTCCCGCACCTCGCCGCCGACGGCGACGATCTTCTGCCGGGCGGACGCCGAGACGCGCGCGCCCTCCACGACAACTTTCTTCGTGAGCTCGCCCGACGAGAGAATCTTCACCGCGACGCCTTTCTTGCGGGCCAGGCCGTGTGCCTGCAGGCTCTTCAGGTTCACGACGTCGCCGTCAGCGAACCTGTTCAGGTCCGACACGTTGACGACCTGGAACTCCTTCTTGAAGGGATAATTGGAAAACCCGCGGCGTGCAATGCGCCGGAACAGGGGCATCTGGCCGCCCTCGAAGCCGAGGCGGACGCCTCCGCCGGCACGCGCCTTCTGGCCCTTGTGCCCCTTGCCCGCCGTCTTGCCGTGACCCGACCCCACGCCGCGTCCCAGGCGCTTGTTCTTCCTCTGGCCTTTCGGCGCGCGGATATTGAAGCCTTCCATGTCAGCCAATCTCCTCCACGTCGAGCAGGAACGACACGGCGCGGACCATCCCGAGGATGGACGGAGTCGCATTGTGCTCGACGACGGCATTGAGCTTCCGAAGGCCAAGGGCCTTCACGGTCGCCCGGTGGGCGGGCACGCAGCTGATCGTGCTGCGCACGAGCCTGATCCGCAGCTTCTTCCCCGCACGGTGCGGTTCCCCGCGCGTTTCTTTCATGACGCTCACCCCCACATGTCCTTCAGGGTCTTGCCCCGGTGCGCCGCGATCACTCGCGGATCCATCAGCGAATCCAGTCCCTGGAACACGGCCTTCACCGTGTTGATCGCGTTCGAAGAACCAAGGGACTTGGAAAGGACATCCCGGATTCCCGCCGCCTCCATCACCGCGCGAACGGGGCCGCCGGCAATGACCCCGGTCCCGGGCGCGGCGGGCTTCAGGAGCACCTGCGCGCTCTTGAATCTGCCGATCACCTGGTGCGGGAGAGTTGCCTTCCTGATGGGAACCCGGACCATGCTCTTCTTCGCCTTCTCGATGCTCTTGCGGATGGCGTCCGACACGTCGTTCGCCTTCCCGAAGCCGTAGCCCACCCGGCCCGCGCGATCGCCGACCACGGTGAGGGCGGAGAACGAGAACCGACGGCCTCCCTTGACCACCTTGGCGACCCGGTTGAGCTTCACGAGCTTCTCCAGAAACTCGCCCTGCCCCCGGTCACGATCCCTGTCCCTGTCCTGACTCATTGCCACTTGCGCTCTCCCCCCGGCGCGGTACCTCCGCGCATTTCACACCGGCGCGGCACCTCCGCGCATTTCCTTCTTAACTTACAGGCTGATGCCGGCTTTACGCGCGCCGTCGGCAATCGCCTTCACCTTGCCGTGGTAACGGTAGCCGTTCCTGTCGAACACGACCGCCGTGATGTTCTTCGCCTTGAGCCGCTCCCCGATGAGCTGCCCGAGCTTCTCCAGCGCCGCGGTCTTGTTCTCGGTCCCGCGCTGGTCCTTTTCCAGGTTCGAGGCAGCCGCGAGAGTCGCTCCCGCCGCGTCGTCAATGGCCTGCACGTAGGTGTGCCGGTTTGACTTGTACACCGTCATCCGCGGCCTTTCGGGAGTTCCATGGATCCTCTTGCGGATGCTGGCCTTTCTCTTCAGGCGCTTTCGCGTCGTATCGTTGATCTTCTTCATCGCCCTTCCTCTGAATTACTTGATTCCCGATTTGCCGACCTTGCGGCGCACGTATTCGTTGTCGTACTTGATCCCTTTGCCCTTGTACGGCTCCACCACGCGGAAGGAGCGGATCTCGGAACAGATCTGCCCGACCTTCTGGCGGTCGGAGCCCTTCACCGTGACCTTCACGTTCTGGTCCACGTCGATGGTAATCCCCTCGGGAATCGGGTATTCGATCGGCGTGGAATATCCGAGGTTGAGCACGAGGGACTTGCCCTTGACCTCCGCCTTGTACCCGACCCCGGTGATGAGAAGGGTCTTGGAAAAGCCGTCTGACAGCCCAATGAGGATATTTTTCAACAGGTTCCGGTACAACCCGTGGAGGCTTTTCGCCTTGCGGGTATCGTCGGCGCGCGTGACCACGACCGAGTCTCCCTCCACCTTCACCGCCACCTCGGGGTCATAGGACTGGGTGACTTTCCCCTTGGAGCTCTCCAGGAGCACCGTGCCGTTCTGGACGGACACCTTCACGCCCTTGGGGATCTTGACCGGCAAACGACCGATTCGCGACACTGCCTTCTCCTTGCCTACCAAATGCTGCAGAGCAGCTCGCCGCCGGCCTTCTTCTCCAGGGCCTTCTTGCCCGTGGTGACGCCGAGTGAGGTGGTGACGATGATCGTCCCGAAGCCATTGAGGACCCGCGGGAGGGTCCGGTAACCAGCGTACGTGCGGCGGCCCGGCGTGGAAATCCTCTTCAGCCCATGGATGACCGGCTCGTTCTCTCCATCATATTTGAGGAAGATCCTGATGAGATTACGGCCGTCCTGGGTCACCTTCTTGAACGTTTTGACGTAGCCCTCGTTCTTGAGGATCTTGGTGATCTCCAGCTTCAGCTTCGAGGTGGGAATGTCGACGCTCTCGAAGCGCGCGCTGCTCGCGTTCCTGATCTTCGTCAGCATATCCGCAACGGGGTCTGTTAGACTCATTGTCTCAACTCCCTACCAGCTCGATTTCGTGACGCCAGGGAGCATTCCGCTGCTGGCCAGTGAGCGAAAGCAAATTCGGCAGAGCTTGAACTTTCTCAAGTAGCCCCTCTGCCGTCCGCAGACCTTGCACCGGTTGGTCCTGCGCGTGCTGTATTTCTGCTTGCGATTTGATTTCTCGATTGCCGCTTTTCTCGCCATCGTCCTCTCCCCGCGCCCTATTTCCGGAACGGCATGCCCAGGCGCGCGAGCAGGCTTCTCGCCTCCTGGTCGGTCTTCGCCGATGTCACAACCGCGATGTTCATGCCGCTCACCCGTTCGATCTTGTCGTAGTCGATCTCGGGAAAGATAATCTGCTCCGTCACCCCGAGAGAGTAGTTGCCGTGCCCGTCGAAGGCGTTGGGGTTGGCGCCGCGGAAGTCCTTGATGCGCGGCATGGCGACGTTGATGAGCCTGTCAAGGAACTCGTACATGACGTTTCCCCGCAGGGTGACCATGACGCCGAGATCCATGTCCTTTCGAACCTTGAAGTTCGCGATGGACTTCTTCGCCTTCGTCTTCACTACCTTGCGTCCGGTGATCTGCGAAATCTCCTGGGAAGCCGAATCAAGGAGCTTCTTGTTCGCAATGGCTTCGCCCAGCCCCGTGCTCACGATGATCTTCGAGAGCCTCGGGATCTGCATGACGCTCTTGTAGGCGAACTCTTCCTTCAGGTCCTTCGCGACGGTTTCCAGGTACATCAACTTCAGCCGCGGCTTGTACCCGGGAGGATCCTTGACGACCGCCGCCTTGGCCTTCTCTTCTGATCCACCCCCGCCCTTCTGACCCTTGGCCTGCTTCTCTCCTCGAGGAGCCTTCGAGCCTTTTTCCGAGCCCTTCGAGCCGGCTTCGGCTCCCTTGCCCCCTTTGGAGGAGGCTCCCACGGAGCCCTTCTCCGCTTTCGCGGGGGCAACGGCTGCTTTTTCGACGGCGCCCTCGGCGTCCTTGGTCTCCTTGCTCACAAGTCCCCTCCGCACTTGCGGCACACGCGCTTCTTCGAGTCACCGTTCATCTCGTACCCGATGCGCGTCGGCCCGCACTTCTTGCACACGATCATGAGCTTGCCCAGGGGAAGGGGCGCCTCCACGGAGGTGATGCCCGCCTTCTGGTTCTGCTTCTTCTGTTTCACTGCCTTCTTCGCCATGTTGAGGCCTTCGACGACCGCGCGCATCTTCTCCCGGTCGATTCGAACGACCCGGCCGCTCTTGCCCTTCTCCCGCCCCGCGATGACCTTCACGGTGTCGTTCTTGCGCAGCTTGATCTTTCCCTGTCTGTCCATCCCAGGCATCCTCCTACAGCACTTCCGGAGCCAGGGAGACGATCTTCATGAAGTCCTTCTCACGAAGCTCGCGCGCCACCGGGCCGAAGATGCGCTTGCCCTTCGGATTGTTGTTCGCGTCGATGACCACGCAGGCGTTGTCGTCGAACCGGATGAACGTCCCGTCGGGTCGGTGCAGCTCCTTGTGGGTGCGCACCACGACGGCCTTTTCGATTCCGCCCTTCTTGATGGCGGCGTTCGGCAGCGCGTCCTTCACCGCGACAACGATGATGTCGCCGATGCGCGCGTACTTGCGGCGCGTCCCCCCGAGGACCTTGATGCACTGCACGAGCTTCGCGCCGCTGTTGTCCGCGACGTTCAGGAGCGTTTTCATCTGTATCATGGCCGTTCCTCGCCTACTTCGCCTTCTCGACGATCTCCACCAGCCGCCAGCGCTTCTCCCTGCTGAGCGGCCGTGACTCCACCACGCGCACAGTGTCCCCGATCCCGCACTCGTTCTTCTCGTCGTGCGCCTTGATCTTCTTGGTCCGGGTCAGGTACTTCTTGTACAGCCGGTGGAGCTTCCGCTGATGAATCTCGACGACGATCGTCTTCTGCATCTTGTTGCTCACCACGCGGCCCTGGAGGACCTTCACGACCTTTTTCTGTTCTTCCACGTGCCGCTCCTCGGTCACGGTACTCCGTGACATTTAGCGCTTCCTGATTCCCAGCTCGAACTCGCGGATGATCGTGGTCACGCGGGCAAGCTTCCGCCTCGCGGTCCGCTTGGACAGCGGGTTGTCCACGTGCCCGATGATCTTGTTCGCGCAGACCCCGTTGTATTGCTTGCGAAGCTCTTCGCGCTTGGCCAGCAGCTCGGGGTACGTCAGCTCCTTGAATGAATCCTTCATCTCACCTACTCCACGCTCGAGCGGACCAGGAACTTGGTCTTGATCGGCAGCTTGCTGCCGGCGCGCTTCATGGCCTCTTCCGCCATGGCCCTGTCCACGCCGCCCAGCTCGAACATCACGGTGCCGGGCTTCACGGGTGCCACCCAGTACTCCGGGGCGCCCTTCCCCTTTCCCATGCGGGTTTCGGCGGGCTTCTTCGTGAAGGGCTTGTCCGGGAAGATGCGGATCCAGACCTTGCCGCCGCGCTTCACGTGACGCGTGATGGCGATGCGGCATGCCTCGATCTGCCGGTTGGTGATCCATTCCTTCTCCAGCGCCACCAGGCCGTAGTCGCCGAAGGAAACTTCAGTGCAGCGGGTGGCCCGGCCTTTCATCTTCCCGCGCATCTGCTTCCTGTATTTCGTTCTCTTGGGGCTCAGCATGATCGATTACTCCTGACCTCTGTCACGGCCCCGGTCGCGGACGTCGCGTCCATCGCGACCTTCGCGGCCGTCGCGATCGTCCCGACCCTCGCGGCCCCGTCTCACCAGCAGGCCGGCATCATCCTTCTTCGCCGGACCGTAGACTTCGCCGTTGAAGATCCAGACCTTGATGCCGACGCACCCGAAGGTGGTGATGGCGGTTGCCGTGCCGTAGTCGATGTCGGCGCGGAAGGTATGAAGCGGGATGCGCCCTTCCTTGAACTCCTCCCGACGCGCCATTTCGGCTCCCGAGAGCCGGCCCGCGATCTTCACCTTGATCCCCTGGATGCCGGTCTTCATCGAGTTCACGATGGCCATCTTGCACGCCCTGCGGTAGGAAGCGCGGGCCTTGATCTGCCGCCCGATGTTCTCCGCCACGAGCTTTGCGTTCGTCTCGGGCCGCTTGATCTCCTTGATGCGGAGCTGGATCTTCTTGCCGATGCTCTTCTGCAGCTTCCCGCCCAGCTTCTCGATGTTCGCGCCCTTCGCGCCGATGAGCACTCCGGGACGACCGGTGTGGATGATCACGGTGACCCTCTGCGGGTGGCGGATGATCTCCACCTCCGCGATGTCGGCGCCCTTGGTCTCCTCAGCGTCGAGGATGGTCTTCCTCAGGCGCAAGTCCTCGTGCAGCGTCGCCGCGTACAGCTTGGGATCCACGAACCAGCGGGACGACCAGGTCTTGTTGATCCCCAGCCGCAGCCCGATCGGGTTAACCTTTTGACCCATTCCCCACCTCTTTCGCACCGATCTCGTCGACGACAACGGAAATGTGGCAGGACCTCTTCAGGAGGCGGTCGGCACGGCCCCTGCCGCGCGCCCACATCCGCTTCATGCTCGGTCCCACGTCGATGAGCAGCTCCTTCACGTACAGCATCCCCTCGTCGAGGTTCTTGTTCTGCGCCAGGGCATTGGCCGCAGCGGACTGGATGAGCTTCCTCAGGAGACGCGCTCCCTTGTGGGGAAGAACGTCGAGGAGAGCGATGGCTTCCACGTAGGGTTTGCGCCTCACGTTGTCCGCGATCCTCCGCACCTTTGTCGCGGAGACACGCTGGAACGGCACATTCGCACGGTAGCCGGTCGTGATCTTGCGCGGGGGCCGCTCCTTCTTTACGGGCTTGCTGCCGGGTTCGCGCCGTGGAGGCCCGGCCACCGGCCGGCCCGCATCGGCCTTGTCCGTGTCGCTCATTTCTTCACCACCTTCTTGTCGGAGCCCGAATGCCCCCGGAAGATGCGGGTGGGCGCGAACTCACCGAGCTTGTGCCCCACCAGGTTCTCCGTGACATACACGGGAACCCAAGTCTTGCCGTTGTACACGGAGATCGTGTAGCCGACCATCTCCGGGATGATCGTGGAAGTCCGCGAGAAGGTCTTCACCATGCGCTTCTCGCCGCTCTTGTTCATGTCGACGACCTGCTTGTACAGGCTCTTCGCGATGAACGGTCCCTTCTTGATCGATCGTGACACGCCCGTTCCCCCCTATTTCCTTCTCTTCACGATGAAGCGGCTGGTCGTGTTGCGCTTCTTGCGCGTCTTGTAGCCCTTCGTGGGCTGTCCCCAGGGGGTCACCGGGTGGCGTCCGCCCTTCGTCTTGCCCTCGCCGCCGCCGTGCGGGTGATCAACCGGGTTCATGGCCGTTCCGCGGACCTTCGGCCGCCTGCCCAGCCACCGGCTGCGGCCCGCCTTGCCGAGGGACACGTTCATGTGGTCCTTGTTGCCCAGCTCCCCGATGGTGGCGTAGCAGCGTCCGTTGACGAGGCGCATCTCGCCCGAGGGGAGTCGAAGGGTGACGTAGTCCCCTTCCTTCGCCACGACCGTGGCGCTCGTCCCGGCGGAGCGGGCCATCTGCCCGCCGCGGCCGAGGTTCAGCTCGATATTGTGGATCTGCATCCCCAGGGGAACCTTGGCGAGGGGAAGCGCATTACCGGGCTCGAAGAGTGCGTCCGGTCCGCTCACGACGGTCTTCCCGACCTTGATTCCCTCGGGCGCGAGGATGTAGCGCTTCTCCCCGTCCTTGTAGACGATAAGGGCGATGAGGGGGCTGCGATTCGGATCGTATTCAATCGCGCTCACCCGCCCGGGAATGCCGATCTTGTCGCGGCGGAAATCGATCTGCCGATAGGCGCGCTTGTGGCCGCCGCCCTTGCGGCGGACGCTGATCCTGCCGCCGGCCCCGCGGCCCGCGTGCTTGGATTTTCCCTTCGTGAGGGCCTTCTCGGGGTGATTCTTCGTCACCTCCTCGAAAGTGAGGCTCGTCTTGAAGCGCAGCCCCGGAGTGAGCGGCCTGTATTTCTTGATACCCATTCGGTGCTCCCTGCCTTTTCCTTACACGCCCTCGAAAATGGCGATCTTTTCCTCAGGGGCGATAGTGATGATCGCCTTCTTCCATGACGCGGTGTAGCCCAGCTTGAACCGCACCCTTTTGGGCTTGTTCGCGGTCCTCAGCACGTTGCACTTCAGCGGGTGCACCGCGTACAGTCGGCGCACGGCGTCCATGATCTGGTACTTGTTCGCCCGGGCGTCCACCTTGAAGACGTACTTATGAGTTTCCCGCATGATGTTCGTCTTCTCGGTCACCACTGGTTCTATGATGATGCGCTCGATTGTCATGCCTGCCCTCCGTCGCCGTAGAACTCGTTCAGCTTCGTGGCGGCGGTCTCGAGGAGGAGAAGCTTCCGGCAGTAGAAAAGGTCGTGTGCCTGGAGTCTGTTGAAGCTGAGAAAGCTCAGCCAGGGCACGTTGCGGCCCGCCCGCTTCACCATGGCGTCATCGTCCTTGAGGATGACGACTGTCCGCTCATTCGCGGCCAGGTTCGAGAGCATCGTGACGAGCTCCTTCGTCTTGCCGCTTGCCACCGTGAAATCAGTGACGACCCGCAGCCTGTCTTCCTTGGCTTTCAGCGAGAGAAGGGAGATCAGCGCGAGCCTCTTCACTTTGCGGGGAAGCACGTAGCTGTAGTCCCTCGGCCGAGGGCCGAAGATCTTGCCTCCGCCCACCCAGATAGGGGAACTTCTCTGCCCGGAGCGCGCCCGGCCGGTGCCCTTCTGCTTCCAGGGCTTTTTGTTGCTGCTATGCACCTCGCCACGGTCCTTTATCTTCGCCGTGCCCAGGCGCTTGTTGGCCAGCTCGTTCCTGATCGCGTGGTAAATGGAGCCCTCGCTCACGTCCCGGCCGAACACCTTGTCGGAGAGCTCGATCTCCCGCACGGCGTTCCCGTCCAATCCGTAGACCTGTGTCTTCATCTATGGTCGCTCCTTGCGACTTTCCCTGCCCTACTTCTTCGCGGCCTTGAGCACGACGACCATGCCGCCGCGCCTGCCGGGCACGGCGCCGTTGATCAGCAGCAGGCCCCTTTCCTTGTCCACGCGAAACAGCCTCAGGTTCTGGACGGTGAGACGTTCGTTGCCCATGCGTCCCGGCATCTTCGAGCCCTTCACGATCTTGCGGAAGGCGCCCGTCCCGACCGAGCCCATTTCCCTGTGGAACTTGGAACCATGGGCGCCCGGGCCACCGGCAAACTTGTGCCGGCGTACGACCCCCTGAAAGCCCTTGCCCTTGGTGGTGCCCCGCACGTCAACGAAGCGCACGCCCTCGAAAATCTCGACTCCGACGGACTCCCCGACGGTGCACTCCTTCTCGAAGTCCTTGAACTCCAGGAGGAAGCGCTTCGGATCCACGCCCTGCGGGAACTGCCCCGCGTAAGGCTTTCGAGTCCGCGACTTCTTCAACGTGTCGGCGCCCAGGACCATCGCGCGGTACCCGTGCTTTTCCATCGTGCGTTCCCGCACGACCACGTTCGGCTCAACCTTGATCACGCTCAGGGGGATACGCATCCCCTCTTCGTTGAACAGCTGGGTCATTCCGATCTTGCGGCCAATGAGAGCTATCATCTCCCCTGCCTCACTTCGACACGGTATTCCGCGTCGCTCATTGCTTGATTTCGACGTCCACGCCCGCGGGAAGCTCCAGACGCATGAGAGCGTCCATGACCGCGGGAGTAGGCTCGAGAATGTCGATGAGCCGCTTGTGGGTGCGCATCTCGAACTGCTCCCGCGACTTCTTGTGCACGTGCGGCGAGCGCAGCACCGTGAACTTGTTGATCCTCATCGGCAGCGGAATGGGTCCCGAGACCCTCGATCCCGCCTTGAGCACCGTCTGCACGATCGACTTCGCGCTCTGATCGATGAGCTCGATGTCGAATCCGCGCAGGCGCACCCGAATCCTTTCCCTGGCCATCTCTTCACTCCGTGGTCCGCGCCTTCGCGCGACGCCAATTAATCCGCGCCGTCGGCGCGGGCTTTACTCGACGATATCCGTGACCTGTCCCGCGCCGACGGTCTTGCCGCCCTCCCT
>PMZS01000188.1 GCA_003170115.1 Spirochaetaceae bacterium | reverse complement strand
GCGCCGTACTCCTCGTGCTCGTCGTCCTGGTCCAGGACGATCAGGGTGAGGGCATCGGCGGCATATTCGGGGGTGGCAGTAACACGGCATTTGGATCGCGGTCAGGGAACGTCCTCACACGATTCACCGCCGCCCTTGCCGCGATTTTTCTTGTCTGCTGCTTCGGTATGGCGTGGATCAACAGGACACCGACGGCGGGCGATGTCGTCAGCAAGGCGCGGCAGGCGGCGCTCAGCGGAACCGCCCAGCAGAGCTGGTGGGTCCAGGCGCCCGCGGCACCTGCACCGACGCAGACGCCCAACGGGACTCCATCACCTTTCAGCAGCGCCGTGCCGCAGCCCGGGGCTGCGGCGCCTTCGCCCAACCCTGCTCCCGCAGCCAACCCCGCGCCATCCGGCACAGGAGGCCAGTAGGGTGGCGTTGCTTCTGCAGGAACTTTTCGTCCCCGGCCGGATCAAGTGTCACCTGGAGGCGGAGGACAAATCGGAAGCCTTCGAGGAGCTTGTGGATCTCCTTGTGACGCACTACGGCCTGGACTGCCGGGATGACATCCTTGACGCCATCATTCGGCGCGAAGCGAAAATGTCCACAGGGATCAAGCGCGGAATCGCGATTCCCCATGCGAAAACGAATTTCACCAGCGGCGTGATCGGGGTCCTGGGAATATCCGATCGTGGAATCGACTATGAGTCCCTCGACGGGGATCCGGTGCACATGCTGTTTCTCCTCGTAAGCTCTGAGGAGGATGCCGGTACACATCTGGCTGTACTGAAAAAGATCGCGCTCCTCGTGGAGAATCCGAGCTTCTACCGTGACGCCTGCGCCGCCGGCGATTCCGAGAAGGTGCACAAGGTGATCCGCAGCTTCGAGGAGATCCTGGACTCGCGCGCGATCTAGGCCCACCGTGCATGCACGGTGCTGGATGCCGAAAGGCCGACTCTATAGCTCCGCGGGTCCGCGGAAGGAACAGGTGCTCTCATGTCCGACATGCTTGAAAAACTCCTGGGCGTTGAAAAGACCGCTGCCGGCCTTGTGGCAGAAGCCGATGAGGAGGCGGGGCGTCGTACTGCCCAGGCCCGCCTGGATGCGCAGAAGCGGCACGCCGAGCTTCTGAAGATCAAGGCGGCGGAGAACCAGGCTGCTCTGGCGGCGGAGCGCACGCGTATTGACGCGGAACGCGAGTCCAGGAATCGCGCAGAAAGCGACAAGCTGTCCCGTCTCCCCGCGGACCAGGCCGCGTTCCAGGCAGCGGTGATCTCGATCATGGAAAACACCTCGGAATGAGCCGCACCTCCCGGTATGCCTTCATCATGGCGAAGGTGTACGGAATCCTCGCTNNCTCTATGGCATCATCTCGCGATCATTCGTCGGCGCGAACTATCGGGATCTCCTGCGCCTGAAATCACTGGCGGAGCTTTCCGAGCGTCTTTTCCCCGGCGAGCACGCGCAGTCGGCCAACGCGCCGCTTCCGATCGACCTGGAAGCCCGTATCGTCCAGTCCTCCATAGAGGCGATGACGTACGTCCTTGACTATTTCAAGGATCCGCCGCCCATCCTTGTGCATACGGCCCGCAAGCTCGAGTACCAGAATGTAAAATCCGTCGTGCGGGGAATCGCGCACGGGCGCTTGGACAACCTGAGGATATGGGACCTGGGAAAGTACGCGTCCGTCCGGCTCAGCGACGGAAGGGACTATGAAAAGGCCATCGCGGGGAGCCCGTACGCGTGGGTGCTTCCCCTTCTTGGAACTCTGCCGCTTGCCCAGGTGGAGAACAGGCTTGACCGCGATTACTACGACCGGTTCATGCAGCTTGCGCGCGCTCTCCCGGCACGGGACCGCGCCGGCGTCGTGCGGCTGGCGAACGCGGAGATCGCCCTCGTGAACGTCATCTGGGCGCTGCGGCTGAGGTTCTACTTCAAGCTGGACGCGGCCAAGGCGGCGGGCCTGCTTATCGGGGGCACCAGCAGCAGCGTACGCTCCGCCATTGCCGAAGCATTCGAAATTCCATCGGACTCCACGGATGGATGGCGGAAATGGCGGTATGGCTGGCTCCTGGAAGACCAGCTTGCGGACTCCTTCACGGCTCCCGACCCGATGAGGGCGGAGCAGAAGGCATCACAGGCCCTGTATGCCCGGGCTCACCTGGCATTCCACCAGAACCCGTTCACCCTCGGCCCGCTCGTGGCGTATTTCAAGCTCAAGGAGTACGAAGCGAGCCTTCTGGGAATCGCCGTGGAGGCGCTGCGCCTTTCCGTCCCCGGGCAGGATGTCCTGGACATCGTGGGGTCCGGCTGATGCTCTTCACGGAGCCGATGAAGAAGATCGAGATCCTTGTCCTCAAGAGCGATGCGGACAGCGTCATGCGCTCCCTGGGATTTGCCGGATGCGTTCAGCTCATCACCCAGCAGCAGGAGGGCAGAACGCCGGGCGCCGAAGAGCAGGAAACCGCCGAGCTGAAGGTGCGCCTGCAGTCGCTCGCCCATTTTCTCGGGATGAGTGATGAGGGCCATGCGGAAATCGGCAGCGAGACAAATGACAGGGACCTGCTTGCGCGGAAGGCCCGCCTGATCCTCGACAGTGCAAAGACGCTCGTGGACGAGGAGAGCAGGCTCCTCCAGCGGCGACTGAGCCTGAAGCAGGCCTCGGACGAGCTTGCCGCATTCTCCGGCGTGAAGGTCCCCCTGCAGGAGATGCGGCGCCTCAGCTACCTGACCGTGCGCATCGGCTCCGTCGCCCCTGAGCTTCTGCCCGAGGTCGTCACGGTGCTCGGAAAGAGGGCCCTGGTGGTTCCGCTGGACAGGCCGGGTGCCTTCATGGCTGTTGCGCCACGCAAGGGCCGCTGGGCCCTGGACTCGGAGCTGTCCCGCCGCGGCTTCCAGGCTGTTCAGCTCCCGGAGGACAGAAATGGGGTCCCCTCGGACATGCTTGCCGCCATGGCAGAGGAGCTGGCCGCCACTGAGCGTCTTCTTTCCGCGGTCGAGAAGCAGAAGTCGGACTTCCGCGGCGAGCACGAAAGGGAGCTTGCCGCGCTTCTGGCCGACCTCGATCTCAGCGTGACGATCGACGCCGTGAAGCACACGCTGGCTTCGACGGGCAGCGTCCAGAAAATCGTCGGCTGGATTCCGCGCCGCCGAGTGCCCAGCGTGCTCGAAGGCCTGGATTCTCTCACCCAGGGGCGCATTGCGGTACAGGTGTTCGACCCCTCGGAGCTGCAGGACGTCGCGGCCGGGCGGACGAAGGTGCCTGTCTCCACGCCGCACGGCCGGGTGGTCAGGTCCTTCGAGCGGATGGTCTTCTCCTACAGCATTCCCCTGTACGGGACGATCGATCCGACTCCATTCGTTGCCGTCATGTTCGTGCTTCTCTTCGCGATCATGTTCGGAGACGTCGGTCAGGGATTCGTCGGGGTGGCGATCGGCCTGCTGATCAACAGCGGCCGTGTCCGGTCATTCGAGGCGTACCGCCGGAAGAACTTCGGTACGACATTCCTCGTCGCGGGCCTTGCCTCCATGGCAAGCGGCTTTCTCTACGGATCCTTCTTCGCAAACGAGCACGTGCTGGAACCGGCGACCCGGTACGTGACACGGCTCCTCCTGGGCCGGCCCCTGGACCACATCGTGGCGCTCGTGGGTTTTCAGAAGATCATCCTCTTCTTCGGCTTCACGATCGGCATCGGGGCCGTCATCAACTCGGTGGGGCTCATCATCAACATCGTGAACCAGGCGCGCAGGGGTGACTGGGAGAAGGCCATCCTGTCCAAGACCGGGGCTGCCGGCGCACTGTTCTTCTGGTACGTGCTCTTCATTGCCGTGCGGATGCTGGCAGGCGGGCATTTGCAGACGCTGGATCTCGTCGTGCTCGCGGTGCCGCTGCTGGCCCTGTTCTTCCGCGAGCTCATTGTGCACCTGGTGACAGGGCATCGCCCGCTGCTGAAGGACGGCCTCTTTGCCTTCATCATGGAGGGGATCGTCGAGATCCTCGAGTCGACGATCTACTACGTCTCCAACTCGGTCTCCTTTCTCCGCGTGGCCGCCTTCGCCCTTGCCCATACCGTGCTCAGCACCATTGTCTTCCTCCTCTCCGACATGGTGGGCGGGGCGCCGGGCGGGCTCGCATTCAGAATCCTCATCATCGTGATCGGCAACGCCATCATAATCGTTCTCGAAGGCCTGATCGTGACCATCCAGGTCGTCAGGCTTCAGTATTACGAGTTCTTCTCCAAGTTCTTCAATGAAACCGGGGAAGAGTTCTCACCGTTCATTCTACGTCGTCGGGAGGTTGTGAGGTGAAGAAGCGTACGTTCGTGTCCCTGGCACTGCTGCTGGTCGCCGCCGTGCCCGTCCTGTTCGCCCAATCGGCCGCGCAGAGCGCGGGAGCGTCGGGCTCCGTGATCAAGTACATCGCCGCGGCTCTCGCCGTCGGGATGGCAACGCTGGGCGGCGGGATCGCGGTCGGCCAGATCGGCGCGGCAGCAATGGCGGCGATGAGCGAAAACCCCGAGCTGTCGGGAAAGGCGCTGCCCTTCGTGGGACTGGCGGAAGGTATCTGCCTGTGGGGATTCATCGTCGCCCTGATGATCCTCTCCGCGTGAACCGCGGCCGCATGTGACCTTCTATTTTCTCGGGTCGGAAGAGCTTGCGATCGGCTTCCGGTTCGTGGGCGTGCCGGGTACGGTGGTCAGCACCGTCGCCGAGGCGCGGGAGGCATTTCAGGCCGTCACGCGCAGCGGTGAGGCTCGGGTGATGGTCATCACGGAAGACATCTCGGCCATGATTCCGAGGGAAGTGATGGACTGGCAGATGGGCGGAGCATATCCCCTCATTGTGGAAATCCCCGGGATTGCCGGGCACCGCGAGGGACGGACAAGCCTGATCGATTCGATCCGCGATGCCGTGGGGCTGCACGTCTAGGGTCGTGCGGAGAGATCAGAGTCAGAGAGAGCAGGTACAGATGGAGACGGTAAGAACCAGCGAGACGCTGGAGTCGCAGATCGTGGAGGACGCGCGCGCAAAGGCAGCGCGGATCCTGGAAGCGGCGGACAAGGAATGCGCGGCCGTGCGGGCCGAGTGGGAAAAACGGGACGCGGAAGAGGCGCGCAGGCTGGAGGCGGCCCGCTCGGCACGGATTGCCGCGATGCGGGAGGATCTCGAGGCGTCGCTTCCGCTGGATTTCATGCGCTCCCGGCTGGGCTTCTTCCAGAGGTCGATATCGGGCGCCCTGGACAGCCTGTTCAAATCTATGGACGACCGAGAGCTGGGACGGGTCATCGGCGGCCAGGTCTCGAGAGCTTCATTTGCATTCATCAACCAGCCCCTGGTCGTGTGGCGCGCGGGCATTCCCGAACAGGAAGCGCGCGGCATCGTGACAACCAGCATTCCCGGCGCGGTTGTCCAGGAGGTGAAGCAGCTCCCGTCGGAATCGGCGGCGGAGGCGGGCAAGGGACTCATCGTGGAGACCTCCGATGGGAGCAGGCGTTTCCGCGCCACCCTGCAGGAACTCTCGGAACTCCTCCTCGAAGAGCATCGCGAGGAACTGGTGACGGCGCTGTTCGGAAAAGACGTGCAGAAATGATCGAAGGCAAGGTCGTTCGGATCAACGGGCCCATCCTCAAGGCGACGGGCCTCGGGAGCAGCGGGTTGTATGACGTCGTGGAGATCGGGGACAAGCGGCTGATCGGAGAGATCATCCGGCTCGAAGGCGACACGGCGACCATCCAGATCTACGAGGACAATACGGGTATGCGCGTCGGGGAAAGCGC
>PMZS01000299.1 GCA_003170115.1 Spirochaetaceae bacterium | reverse complement strand
AATATGAATACCAATAGGAGGTACGATATGAACCTTGTTCGGTACAACCCCAATTCCCTGGACCTGCTGGGCAATGTGTCTCACTGGTTCGACGACTTCTTCGCAATGCCGACCCTGGGCAGGACAGCCGTTCCCCCGGTCGACGTGAGGGAGACCGACGCTGAATACCTCATGGAGGTAGAGCTGCCGGGCCTGACGGAGAAAGACGTGGAGGTGAAGCTGGAAAACACTCTGCTCACCATCTCCTCCAACAGGGATGAGAAGAAGGAGGAAAAGAAGAACGGCTACGTCCTGCGCGAGCGCACATCGACGCACTTCAGCCGCAGCTTCGTCCTTCCCGAGGGCGTGGACCGCGAGAAAATCGCGGCGGAGTTCAAGAACGGCGTTCTGCAGCTGTTTTTTCCCAAAGTGCCCGCTGCAAAGCCGAAGACCATCGAAGTGAAAGCAAGCTGAAAGTAATTCCCTCCTCCTCAGTGCAGGGGCCCCGTAAGGGGCCCCGCTTTTTTGCCTCTCTCATTTCACCACGGTCCGGTAGTGCGCATAGGCCTTGTCCCAGGTTGCTCGCTCCATCGGCACAAACTCCTTGATGGGAAATGCGGCCCGGATCATCGCTTTCGCCTCGGGCAGTCGTTTGAACACCCCCAGGCCCATGGCCTGGACCATCGCATTGCCCACCGCGGTCGCCTCTTCCGGCCCCGCCACCACCTTCACTCCGCACGCGTTCGCGGTGAGCTGGTTGAGGAAGACATTCCGCGAACCCCCGCCCACGATGTGGATCACCGAGCTCGGAGAGCCGCTCACCTGGGCGATCTGCTCCGAAACCAGCCTGTACTTCAGGGCGAGACTCTCGTAGATCGTCCTCAACATGGTACCCCGGTCAGCCGGCGGCTCCTGCCCCGTACGCCGGCAGAAGTCCATGATTGCGGACTCCATGTTCTGCGGGTTGTAGAACCCCCCGTCGTCGGGATCGATTGTGGCCGCGAACGGCTTGCCCTGGCCGGTGAGCCGGTTCAGTTCTTCCCAGTCCATCTCGCGTCCGTCGCGCGCCCGCCAGGCACGGCGCAGCTCCTGCACGAGCCACGTGCCCATGCAGTTTTTCAGGAACCTCACGTTGCCGATGCCGCCCTCGTTGCTCATGTTGGCGGCCATGGCCTCGGGGCTGGTGAGGGGACGCGGGAGGAGCTTCCCGATCAGCGACCACGTGCCCGAGCTGATGATGAGCGCAGAGGCAGTCCTGGAGACGGGCGCCGCGGCAAAGGCGCTGGCTGTGTCATGCGATCCCACGGCGATGATCCGTGCCGGGTTGATGCCGATGGACCCGGCGAGACCGGCCCGGAGCTCTCCGACGACGGTCCCCGGCGCAACGATGCTCGGCATGATCCGGCTCGGAATGGAAAGTGCGCGCAGGACTTCCCTGCTCCATTTCTTCCGGCGCGCGTCCATGAGCTGGGTGATGCTTGCCCAGGAGGAGTCCACCGCGGTGACGCCACCGAGGTAGTAGCCGAAAAGGGTGGGAGCCGGAAGGAATCGGACGCCCCGGCGGACAAGGTCTCCCCTGTTCTTCATGAACCAGAGGAGCTGGTTGGATACATTGAAGGGCTGAAAGTGGATGCCGGTGATCTCGTAGAGCCGGGCAGGATCCATTTTCGACTTCACCAGCTCGATCATCCCGTCCAGCCGGTGATCACGGTAGCAGTACATGGGACCCAGAAGCACCCCATCCTCCGTCACGAACACGCCGTCAGCTCCCCAGGTGTCGATGCCGATGGAGTCCGCATTGGCCCCGATTTCCCGGCGGTAGGCGTGAAGCCCCTCCACGATGTTGCGGTAGATGAGCAGGTCGTCCCAGTACGAACGCTCCTCGACCCGGCCGGTCCGGTCGGCGATATACAGGGCGGCAGGCTCGTGACTGAAGCGATGTATCTCGCTGAGCGCAAAGCCCTTTTCGTCGAACACCCCGGCGAAGCACTTTCCCCCCGATGCGCCGAGGTCCATGGCGATCACTTTCGCGCTGGTCTGCATGCAGTCCATCCCTCCGCCCTCTCACGGTATCACCGGCCGGGATCGGACGCAAGCGATGAGTCCTCCTTGACCCGCCGGGGAGGGGTGGCTACCTTTTTCAACACCCAATGAGCACGTTTTTCAACAGGCTTGCGGAATCCACCAGTTCCACGTGGCGGCTGCTGTCCGACACGACGAACTTTCTGAGCAGGGTGAAGCTCCTGGACAGCTATGAGAATGAGATGCGCCAATGGCGCGAGCGCCTCTCGCGCAAGCGGACTGACCCCCAGGTCTACAAGGACGTACGGGATGACATCGTCGCCCTGCGCCGGCTCCTGCGCGAGCAGGGCTACGACCTGCGGCTGGGCTCGAAGGACATCGCGCTGGAGGGGTTTCGCAACGACGAGGCGATGGGGGAAGGATTTCAACGCCTGGTCCTCGGCCTGGCCGATGACGAGGTGTACTACCTCGCCGGGTCCGCGAACCACATCGAGCTTGCCGAGATGCTGGACAGCCAGTGCCGGCAGAAGCGCGCGTGCAAGCCCTACCGGCTTCACTGCCTGTGGTTCCGCTGGAGAAACGATGTGCTCGTGCTCTCGGGCGCGGCATCAGAGACCGCTGAAATGTTCGAGGACTTGAAGGCCTGGTTCGGCCCCAATCGGGAGCTTCTCCTGAAAAAGTTGTCGCGGCTTTGACGCCGCAGACGCCATCCGCGGCAGCCGGCTTTCGTTGACCTCGCGGCCCCCAACCGCTACGCTCTGCTGAGGAGGCAGCCAATGAAGTACAGGACGCTGGGGCGGACGGGACTCATCGTGAGCGAGGTCGCCCTGGGAACAATGCAGTTCGGACGAAACAGGATGGGCGGTCTCGACCAGGAGGCGACCACCCGCATGGTGAGACACGCGCTGGATCGCGGCGTCAACTTCATCGACACGGCGGATGTGTACACGAGGGGTGAGAGCGAGACCCTCCTGGGGAACGCTCTGAAGGGCGTCCGGGAGGAGATCGTGCTCGCCACCAAGGTGCGCATGCCGATGAGCGACAATCCCAACAGGAGCGGCGCCACCCGGGTGAACATCATGCGCGGAATCGAGTCCAGCCTGAAGCGGCTCCAGACCGATCACGTCGACCTCTACCAGGTGCACAGTTGGGACTCCAGCACGCCGCTGGAGGAGACACTCCGGACATTCGACGATCTCGTTCGTCAGGGCAAGGTCCGCTACATCGGATTCAGCAATTACCTTTCCTGGCAGGCGGCACACGCCCTGGACACCCAGGAGAGGCTCGGCCTGGAGAAGTTCGTCACGGCGCAGATGTACTACAGCCTGGTCGGCCGCGGGCTCGAGCACGAGTTCCAGTCCTTCGCCGAGCACTACGGGATCGGCATCCTCGTGTGGAGCCCTCTTGCCGGGGGATTCCTCTCGGGGAAGTACGAGCGGGGAAAGTCGCCGCCCCGAGGCACGCGGTATTCCGAGGCAGGGGTGTTCGTGCCGTTGGATCCCGAGCAGGCATGGGCGGTGATCGATGCCGTGCGCAAAGTCGCGGAGCGACATTCGGCTACTCCCGCGCGGGTGGCCCTGGCCTGGCTCCTCGCGCGGCCCGCGGTCACAAGCGTGATCGTTGCCGCCCGGACCCTCGAGCATCTCGATGACAACATCGGTGCCGTGGACCTCGCGCTGGACGCCGAGGACATGCGACAACTGGACTCGGTCTCGGACCCCGGCGTGCCCTACCCGAAGTGGATGGTGCTCCAGCACGATACGGTGGAAGATCCCCGGCTGAAGGTGCTGCATCCTGAGCTCTACGAGAACGGCGGACCATGGCGGGACCTCAACCGGGAATGGAAGGGCTGAGGCGGAGTCCTACGGCGTGGTCTTCAGCTCCCGCTCGGCAGCGTGCCGTTCGATGGCCAGGGTGATCAATCGGTCGACAAGCTGGGAGTAGGAGATCCCGCTGGCTTCCCAGAGCTTGGGATACATGCTGATCCGGGTGAACCCGGGGATCGTGTTGATCTCATTCACAAGGACCTCGCCGGTGTCCCGGACGAACATGTCCACGCGCGCCATGCCCTCGCAGCACAGGACGGTGAACGCCTGGCGCGCAAGGCTGCGGACCTTTTCCGTGCTCGGGCCGTCCAGCGGCGCGGGAATGCGCAGCTGGGCGCCTTTCTCATCGATGTACTTCGCCTCATAGTCGTAGAAGCTGTGGCCGCCGCCGGTCAGAATCTCCCCGGGGATGGAAGCCTGGGGATCCGCGTTCCCAAGAACCGCGCATTCGATTTCCCGGCCGACGATGCATTCCTCCACGACAACCTTGACGTCATATTCGAACGCGACCGCCAGCGCCGCACGATACTCTTTCTCGCTTTCGACGCGGCTGATGCCGACGGATGACCCGAGGTTCGCAGGTTTCACGAATAATGGGGTTCCCAGCTCCGCCTTCAGCGCGGCAAAGTCCGGCGCCGGCCCGCCCCGAAGCATGGTCACGAACCGTGCGATGGGGATTCCCGCGTCCCGCAGGAGACGCTTCATCACGTCCTTGTCCATGCCCACCGCGGAGCCGAGAATGCCCGCGCCCACGCAGGGCATGTTCGCCAGCCGGCAGAGACCCTGAACGGAACCGTCTTCGCCGTAGGGGCCGTGAAGGACCGGAAACACCACGTCCAGTCTCCCCAGCTCCGTATCGCCGGAAAGGTCCAGGAGCCGACTCTGTTCGCCCCGGGCCACCAACGCGACCTCTCGCGGGGAATCGGCCGTGAGATTTGGAAGCGGGCGGGCGGACTCGAAGAGGTTTCGTGTGTGCTCATCCAGTCTCCATCGGCCTTCACGATCTATCCCTATCAGGACTGGATCGTATTTCTGCCGGTCCAGGGCCTCCAGGACATTCTTCGCCGACTGAAGCGATACTTCGTGTTCAGCGGACCTGCCGCCGAACACGATCCCCACTCGGATTTTCTTCATCGTGAGGCAGTATGCCCAGCTCCCCCGCTGAATGTCCAGAACTGGAGGTGAGAGGGAAAATGCCCTGGCCTCACTATTCCGTCGACCATCGCCACATTGCGGAAAACGTTAAAAACGCAACTTGCCTGCGAAACGGTGTTATCTTGGAGCCAGGGAGTATCTGCATGAAGACTGATTCCATCAAGGTGTCGGCCGTGATAGCGGCCGATCCGAAAGCTGTCTATGACGCGTGGATGAGCAGCAAGGGCCACGGGGCGATGACCGACAGCAGCGCCAAAGTGACGGCGCGCGTCGGCGGTGCCTTCAGCGCCTGGGAGGGCTATATCTCCGGAAAGACCCTGAAGCTCGAACCGGGATCGCGGATCGTGCAGTCGTGGCGTACGACTGAGTTCGGCGAGAAAGATCCGGACTCACACCTCGAGGTTCTGCTGGAAAAGGCAAAGGGGGGCACGAAGGTAACGCTCGTGCACACCAATATCCCCGCGGGCCACGGGGCGGAGTACCGGAAGGGCTGGATCGATTTCTACTTCAAGCCGATGAAGGAGTACTTCGCTTCGATCTAGCCGGCGAAAATAATGCCCCGCCGGATGAAGTCGATGCATTCCCACCGGCTTGTCCTCATGACGCCAGTGGGCCGTGTTGATCCCGATGTGAACAATACCCTCTCCCCCTCTGTATCGATCAAAGACTTTGAAAGCCGTCTGCTTTGCCCGAGCTGCCGAACAGCTCCATATACCCCCCGCGAGACTTCCTGCACCGCCCGCCTGCACGCGACCATCACGTCACTCGGAAGCCCTGAGCCGACCACTTCGTACGGATTGTAGTCCGGCCCGATATCCGCCAGTACGGCGCGCATGGATTCCATGCAGGCGCGCTTCAACGCGCTTCCGACGTTGATCTTTCGCACGCCCCGGCGGATCGCTTCCCCAAGGTCGTCCCGGGAGACGGAGGTCGCACCGTGGAGAACGAGCGGCACCGTCAGCGCCCGCTTCAGCTCTGCCACACGGCCAAGGTCGAGGCGAACTTCCCCTCTTCCGTGAAGGTGCGCCTGGCCCACGTTGACCGCAATCGCGTCTGTTCCGGTTTCTTCCACGAACCGCCGGGCCCTGCCGGGGTCAGTCATGTGCCTTTCCACGGGGGCAGAGAGCAGGTCCCCGGCGACTCCGGGGAGCGAGTGCGGCTCTCCCTCCACGGCCACCGACGCCGCATGGGCGACGCGGCACACTTTCCTCGTGCTCTCGACCAGGCCGTCGTACCCCATCTCCTCGTCTGCGAACATCACCATGCCGAAACCCCACTCGACCGCTTCGACGACCCACTCGTAGCTCGGCGACTCGTTGAAAAGCAGGCACGTCGGGACCGATAACCTGTCGCACACCGCCGAGCCGAGCGCGGCATAGTCCGGAAGATACTAGGGCATGACCCGGTCTTTCCTCGGGAGCGCAATCCCGCTGAAACCGAGAATGACAGGGGAACGCGCGGCGTCCGCGGCGTCCGCCACTGCCAGAAGGGATTCCATGTTCCAGCTCTCGAAGTAGCCCACCGCATAGCCGCGCCTCTCCGCGTCCTCCATCAGGCGTGCGAATGTCACCTTCGGCATCAATGTCCTCCGAGGGCAGCGCCTTCCGAGAGGCCCAGTCCCTGAAGCGCGTCCTGCGCGATGGTCTTCCTGCTCATCGATTGCCTCCTTGTCTCTTCCTTGCCGTTTCGTCCTCCAGCAGACGCTGCGCCGTGATGTGATCTATAATCAGAACGTGCACGAGCTTTCCCGCAAGAGCGCCACGGATCGCATCAAGCTTCGCGGCGCCCCCGGCGATCCCGACGACACGAGGGATGGCGCGAAAGCCCTCGAGACCAAGCCCGACGACCCGGTCATCCAGGTCCGAGGCGATAGCCTTCCCGCTCCCGTCGAAGTAGCGCAGGTTGAAGTCGCCTGCTGCCCCGCGCGATTATCCGCCACCCCCGGCGGCATGAGAGGCGCCGCGGGTGCGGCGCCCCCGGGAAAAGCTCCGCTCAATGCACCCTGGCCGCGAGGGCCTTCTCGATGGCAAGCACCCCCTCGTTGGCGTCCTTGCCGAACAGATCTACCCCGTTCCGCCGGGCGAAGTCTTCCGTGACGGGGGCGCCGCCCACGATGGTGATGACCTTGTCCCGTATCCCCGCCTTGATGAGCGCCTCGATCTGCTCCGGCATGCCTCCAAGGGTGGTCGTCAGGAGGCCCGAGTAGCCGATGACGTCGGGCCCGTGCTTTCGGGCGGCTTCGACGAACTTCTCCGGTGCGTTGTCGATCCCGATGTCCACCACCTGGAAGCCGTTGCCCTCCAGAAGAGCCTTCACGATGTTCTTGCCGATGTCGTGCAGATCGCCCTTGATCGTTCCCAGGAGCACCGTGCCTTTCCTGACCCTGTCGCTGCGCCCCGCCAGCAGAGGGGCGAGCACCTTCATGGCCTCCTGCATCGCGTTGGATGCCATGATGAGCTCGGGAAGAAACATGTCGCCGCAGGAAAAGTTCGCCCCCACCGCCTTGATGGCCGGGGTCAACGCGTCCGCGATGATCGCCAGTGGATCGATCTTTGCCGCCAGGGCCGCCTCGACGGAGGCGCGGATGTCCTTCTGCTTCCCCCGGTAGACACTGGAGAAGACCTGTTTCAGAACCGGGGAGGCGATGGCCGCCACGTGGTCCGATTCCTTCGCCGAGATGGTCTTCCGTTCCGCCTTCTGCGGCGCCGGCGCCTTCACTGCGGCTCCCGTCCAGCTCTTCTCATCGTAGGCGCCGTACGCATGGATGGCGTTGAGCATTGCGATGAAGTTCTCGTAGGGCACATAGTTGACGATGCTGTGACTGGAGCCGCACACGTAGCCGCCGCCCGGCTTCAGTGCGTCCATGTGCGCCTTCACGTCTTTTTCCACGTCCTCGGGCGTGCCGTGCGCAAGCGGGAACTCGATGTCAATGTTGCCCGAAAGACAGAGACGGTCGCCAAACTTCCTCTTGATTTCCCGGTAGTCCACGCCGTAGGGGTCCAGGGGGTTGAGGCAGTCCACCCCCGCTTCGAGGAGCATGGGAACCAGCTCGTCGACGTTGCCGTCGGAATGGAACATGATCGGTTTTCCGGCGGCCAGGGCCGGCGCGTGGATTCGCTGGAGCTTGGGCAGCCACAACTCGCGCATGAGTGCGGGCGGCAGGAACATGCCCGTTTTGAACGCCACGTCGTCCGCCGTCCAGATGAAATCCACGCCGTTCTTCACCGCCGCGGCGCAGAACTTCGCGCACCAGTCTGCGCTGATGTCCAGGACGTGATCGATGAAATCCCGGTCCTCGTAGACAAGCTTCATCGTGTCCTCCAGCCCGATCACGAACTCGTACAGGGTCTGGAAGAACGCGCCGAAGAGGACGCAGATACCGATCTTCGTTCCCGACGCGTCCAGGGCCTGGCGGTATTCCCGCACGAAGACCATCTTGGCCTCGATGTCCGCCTCGTCGGGCAGCACGACGTGCTTCTCGAAATCCGCCCGGCTCTTGATGCTCCGGTCGGCGATCAGCCCGCCTGTGCTGCCGTCAGGCTTCCGCCTCTTGAACGGTGTCCAGATGGCCTCCACGATCATGGCGTCCTGCCCGATTATTTTGCACACCTCGATGTAGTCGGCCGACTTCATTGGGCGCGCGCCTTCGCCCTCCGACACGCCCTTTGCAGGGTCCCCGCCAAAGGAGAGGGTGTTGCCGGCGTGCCTGCCCAGCAGCTTCTGCACGTGCTGGTCTTCGATGAGAACCTCGAAATTGGGCACCCGGTCGATTCTTTTCCTCTTGAAGGCGGCGAGCAGTCGCTGAATATCCGGTTGTCCCGTGTACGATGCGAGTTTCATGAGATCCTCCTCATTCAATGGCTCAATCGATGTGGAACACTTCCTCGATCACCTCGACATCCGGCCCCACGGTTTTCGGGTCCTTCTTGACGAAGAACCTGTCCATGGCCTTCTGCCAACGGGCGTTCACCTCGGTCTTTCCCATTTTCTCGAATGCACGGTCAGGGTCATCGCTCTCCAGGTAGGCGAAAAGCGTCCCATCGGGCCGGAAAAAGATGGAATAGTTGTGAAACCCGCAGTCCCGGAGAGCCTTTGCCATGTCGGGCCAGATCTCGTCATGCGCCTTTTTGTATTCCGCCCTGAGCTCCGGCCTGATTCTCATAAGAAACGAATACCGTTTCATCCATGTCCCCCCTTCTGCTTGAGACGAATGCTATCACCTTGCCGGAGGCGCCGCGAATGGAGAAAGTGACTTCACTGATATGCATTTTCATCACCGATGATCAATTCCATTCGGAGGGCGAGTGGCCGGTCTTCTTCTTGAACAGGTGCGAAAAGTAATAGGGGTCATCGAAAGAGAGCATATAGGCGATTTCCTTCACGGTGTACTGCCTCTGCTGGAGCAGCTCCTTTGCCCGGCTGATTTTCAGGTCGAGGAAATACTGG
This sequence comes from Spirochaetaceae bacterium, assembly GCA_003170115.1. GTDB lineage: Bacteria > Spirochaetota > Spirochaetia > SZUA-6 > Fen-1364 > Fen-1364. The sequence continues at coordinate 480 of PMZS01000299.1, read as the reverse complement.
TAGGGGGAGAGTCCGGTACATTTCTTGAAAATCTGGCGAAACCGCGAGTACCCGAGCCCCAGGCTGCGCGAGAGCCAGCCGATATCCAGGTGCGTTGCCACGTTGTCGGCAAGGAGGAACTTGGCGCGCTGGACGAGCCGCTCGCTGGCGGAATCAGGGCGGTGCTGCTGCGTGAGGGTGGCGACATGGGCGAGGATGTGGGTGATCAGGGAGCCGAGGACCTGCTGGCAGCCCGGGCCCTCGATGCGGGCGCAGTCGCAGATCTCGGTGTACAGCTCGAGGATGGAATCGTGAAGACCGATCTCCATTACCGGGGTGTCGGGTGAAAAGAACCCGTTCTCCACCAGCCGCGCGGGGTACTCTCCTTTGAAACCCACCCAGTACTCGTCCCATCCCGTTTCGCGGTCCGGCACGTACCAGTGCCACACGTCGGGAAAGAGCATGAAGATGCTCCCCGGGCCCACCCGCCACGAGCGCTCC
>PMZS01000256.1 GCA_003170115.1 Spirochaetaceae bacterium | reverse complement strand
TCGCCGGCATCGCCGTGGACGAGCACTTTCTGCACCTGGGCGTGGGGCCGAAGCTCGTGGACTACCTCTGCGAAAGGGCACGGAGGCGAGGCCTGTCATCGGCCTTCGTTCTTACAACCCAGACAGCCGACTGGTTCGTGAAGCTGGGATTCAGCGAGGCCGACCCGGCGATGCTTCCCGAGAAGAAGCGGTTGAGCTACAACCTGCAGCGGAAATCCCGTATCTACGTAAAAGGCTTGAACTAGCTGATTCCGTGCTGCGCGAAGAAATCCTTGTACTGCAGATCCTCAAGGAGGGTGTGCCTGATCAGCCAGTCCTTCAGGTAGTCGACCGCTGTCTCGGCGCGAGGACGCACACGGCGCTCTGAGGCGTTCGTGAGCTTTTCCAACTGCTCCAGGAGCGCCACGTGCTCTCCCACCTGAGTTTCGTAGCCCGGATAGTCGTGCTTCTTCATCAGCGCTTCCTCGTCCACGAAATGCGAGCGGGTGAACTCCAGGATGTCCCGTTTTTCCTGGACATGCCCTTCGAGCATCCCGGTGTGCCCAATGACCTGGGAGAGGCTGTTGACGAGCGCAAAGAGGGTGCGGTGCTGATCGTCGAGCATCGCCACGTTCACGCGGAAGGATTCCGACCACTCGAAACGGAACCCCGCCCGGAAACTGCGCAGTCTTCTTTCGAAGGCTTCCAGCAGCTCCCACTGCACGATCGGGATGTCCGTCAGGACCTCGGAGGGCACGACGGCGTACACGCAGTCGGTCACCGCGCGTGCGATGCTGAGGGTGGGCGCGGTGCTCACGATCCGCTCCTCCCCCCAGAATCCCCCGGGGCGGAGAGTCTCTATGAGCTGCGAGCCCACCGCGACGTCCAGCTCACCCCTGGCCAGGACCATGAGCGTCGGCCCGGGTTCCTCGGGAGCGACAGAATCCGGAAGAAGGCGCCGTGCTTCCATGGCCGCGGCGATCCTGTTCAGCACGCGGGCGGTCGCTATGCCCGAGAAGGCCGGGCAGATCGACAGCACCTCGTGGAAATCGATTGGTTCCTGGCGAGCCTCAGCCGCGCCGTTTCGCGAAAGAAACGCCTGAAAGGTGCTCGCGGGGATCGAAAGGGCGGTCACGGCGCTCCTTGCGCGGCACGGAAATGCCGAGGTAAGTGCATCCTTCCGGGAATCTCCCCCGGCAAGGGCGCCGACACCCAGCCGGCGGGCCTTTCCGGTGGCCGGATCGGTCTCTTCGGCCATTCCGCCCACGATGAGGCGCACGTCAGGGTCGCTCGTTCCCGGTGAATACACGGATTCCCCGGCAGCGATCTCCACTATGCGGCAGCGGGCCAGTGGCTCGATTTCCGCACGGGGACAGCGGGGGAACAGGGCGGCAAGGCAGGCAAGGGCGGTACGCGCGAAGTACTCCTCCGCCCCTCCCGAAATGAGCACATCCGATTCTCCGAAGGACACTGTTGTGACGCGCGCGGAGTGGTCTCCCGGAGACTCGGGCACTCCATGGCTGAGGAGGATCCTGCTTGAACGGTCGTCTCGGAAATCCGCGGCGTTGCCATGGATGAGGCCTCCGCCGACATCGATCTTTTTCAAGGCCACCGGGCTGTTCAGCTCACGCAGGAGGTCGATGCGGCTTGCCTCTGCCAGGGCGGCCGGCCGGCCATCTGACGCGGCAAGCTTCGAGAGGACGTCGAACGACGCGATGTCGGCAAGGTGCGCGTAGATTCGGCGGTCGGTGCCGGTTCCCGCCCGAAAAAAAAGCACCGTAGTCTCCACAGGGTGCGGGGAGTACACCGGCTTCACTTCAAGCACGCCGATCCGGTTCCATGCGCCGGGAACGAGGTCGTGGACTTCGAAAAACCGGGAGAAGCGGTCTTCATCGATCCGCATCAGCGCGGCGAGCTTTTTCTGCACGCTGGCACGCACATAGGGCACCGCGTAGTACTTGAGCTTCCGGTCGGTCCGCACCAGGGAGGTGAGACCGGCGAAGTGGTCGTCGTGCGAGTGGGTGTGGAATATGCCCTCGACCTCCGCCGGACCAATTCCAAGGGCATCGAGGGAACGCGTGATGTGAGGGCCGGCGTCCACGAGGTACAACAGCCCGCCGCCGCACACAATGCTGCCCATGCATGGTCGGGCGATGTCCCATCCGTCCCCTTCCCCGATATGGATGACCGAAAAGGTTTCCCGTCGGGCGATGCCGGGGTGAAGGCTGTAGGCCGGCTCGAACTCTTCCCCCGGACCGAGGGTGAGATCTACTTCCACCGAATGACCGGAGGCGATGAACTCGTAGCGATTGAACCCCTTTCTGTGCACGACACAGCCCGGGGCCAGCTCCACGGCATCCGCATCCAACGCGCGGATCTCCACGAGGTCCGACGTGGCGCGGATGGTGCCGAAGGCGAACCACTTTTTAATCTCAAACATTTCACGGGCCTCGGCGTGAGAGACGCCGCACGCCTCCAGCTCCGGAATTGAGGCGAGCCCATAGTTGCCCCGATACACGTATTCGGCCTGGGAGCGGACCTGGTCGCCGAGCCCCATGAGGAGCGGCCTGCGCCCGGTATTGTTCGGGTGGCCGGGGATGAGCATTCCCTGCCTGTAAAACATCTGCAGGAGGGGGAACTCCGCGAGATTGGCAAAGCTTCCCTTCTGGATCGGCGTGTCGGAGAGCAGGATGGCATTCGGGCCCGTTTCGAATTTGACACCCGACCGTTCCGCCGGGGCGATCAATCCGCGTTTTATGAGGTGCTTGACGGCGTCCGCCGGGCATCCACAGAGAATCCGCAGGTCCGCTTCGGGGATCTCCACCCAGTACACCCCGTTGGCAACCCTCTCTTTCTTCATAATGGGATTATACGACACAATCGGGAATCTATAAACCGAAGAGCGTCCGTGCGTTTTCCTCAAGGAGCGCATTCTCATATCGCGTTCCGAGGGCAAGATCGCGGAGCAGTCCCAGCGAGCGTTCCTGGCATGCCCAGGGGGAGTCTGACCCGAAGAGGAGCCTTTCAGGCGGGAAGGAAAGGATCAGCCCGCGCGCCTCTTCCCGAGGCAGGAACTCCAGCGAGTACGCGGTATCGATCCACAACCGCGTTCCCGGGAGGTGCTGCGCAACCTGGTCCCAGTCCCTCCATGCACCGAGATGGGTGGCGACAAAAGTCAGACGCGGGAACCTCTTCAGCACATGGAGGATCCGGACGGGATCCGCCCTCCGCAGAAAGGGGAACGCATGGTCGAATCCCGTGTGTGAGACGCACACAAGGCCGCGTTCCTCCATTGCCCCGTAGAGGGGGTCCATCACCGGGTCATCGAGGTCGAAATCCTGGTAGTAGGGATGAAACTTGAGTCCCTTGAAGCCTTCCTCGGCGCAGACACGGATCCTTTCCGCGGCGTGGGGATCGGCAGGATGCACCGAAAGGAGACAATGAATCCTGCTGCTTTCCGCGGTCCGGGACCACGCGAGGATCGAATCGAACTGCGACGGCTTCGTGGCAATGGAGAGAACGATGCTCCGCTCGATCCCCGCGGCGTCCATGGAACGAAGCAGGGAAGAGACCGTTCCGTCGAGGACCGAGTGCACACCGGCCAGTCCCTCGATCCGTGAGATTGCCCGCCGGGCGAGCTCGTCGGGGAAGGCATGCGTGTGCGCGTCGATGACGGGCATGGTGCGACGATACACGCACGAGGCGGGTGCGTCAAACCGCCCGCGACGACTGGATGCAAAGGCCGCGCTCATGTAGGATTGCCCGCGAAATGAACGGAGGGACTGACGTGGCGATCAACATCCAGGTTCTGGGATCCGCATTCCTCATGATCTTTCTCGCCGAGCTGGGCGACAAGACGCAGATCTCCACGCTTGCCTTCGCCTCGGAGTCGAAATCGCCGCTGTCCGTCTTCCTTGGGGCGGCACTCGCGCTGGTCTGCACGTCGTTCATCGGTGTCATGCTGGGCGGAGTTGTGGGGAAGTTCGTGCCGGTAAGGATCATGAAGTTCGCCGCGTCCTTCGTGTTTCTCGGGTTTGGTGCCTGGACGCTGGTCCAGGCAATCAGGGGCTGAGCATGCGGGGGATCATTTCGCGCTGGATGCTGCGGCGCGTACTTTCAAGCGGGCTCGCATTCGAGGCCCAGGCTATTGATGCCTACAGGGGACTGCGGGAAAGGCTCTTGAAATCTGGGAGCTGCGACGAGTCCCTCGAGGGAAGCCTCTGCCACCTGCTGGAGGAGGAGGAAGCGCATCACAGGATCCTGTCGGGCGCCGCGGCCGGACGGGTGTCCCTGGAGGATCTGGAGCGACTGTTGCAGGGGCACGTCTACCCCGGGTTTGAGGCGATCAGGGCGCTGAGCGGTGAGGAGGCGGCGCGCTGGTCGGCTGACCTCACGGCTGCCCTGGAGCAGGAAGAAAAGACATGGATCTTCTACGGGAATCTCCAGCGTATGAGCAAGATCCCCGCCGTGAAGAAGGCCTTTGAAGTCCTCGCTGCAATGGAAAAGGAACACGTCAACATCCTCCGCAGGCTCCTCGGCATGGGCTAAGCTTGACACCACACGGGCGTTCAACTAACATTTACAGTGCAACAAAAATGGAGACGGGGGACCCATGTCCAATGAAATAGACCTCGCCCAGATAAAAAGAGCCGCTCACAACGCGGTCCCTCTCACCTTCAAGACATATACGCTTCCCCACGAGACGGAAATCTACCTCGACCGGGTGCTGGAGAGCTTCCTGACCGAGCTCGGGCAGGAAAAACTGAAGGAGCCTCTCTCGTACTGCCTGCGGGAGCTGGCGGTGAACGCGAAGAAGGCAAACACCAAGCGCGTCTACTTCCTGGAAAAGGGTCTCGATCTCAACAACGACAGGGAATACGAGATCGGGATGAAGAACTTCAAGCAGGAGACCTTCGACAACATCCAGTACTATCTGCAAAAGCAGAAAGAGCTGGGCATGTTCATCAAGGTCATTTTCCAGACCAAGGGGCCGTCGCTCAGCATCATGGTCCGCAACAATGTCGAGATTTCGCGCAAGGAGCAGATGAGGGTCTTTGACCGCCTTGCGCGCTCCCGCGCATTCAGCTCCCTCGAGGAGGCGTTCGCCACCGTGCTGGACAGCTCCGAAGGAGCGGGGCTGGGCATCGTGATCCTCGTGCTGATGATGAAAAAGATCGGCCTCACGGAGGAATGCTTCGCCATAGACAGCGAAGAAGGGGAGACTGTCGCAACCCTCACCATCCCGTTCTCCGAGGTCCACCTGGAACAGCTTGATACCCTCACGCAGACCATCGTCAAGGAGATCGAGACACTCCCGCAGTTCCCCGACAACATCGTGAACCTCCAGAGGCTCATCGCCGACCCGAACTCGGAGATCACCGACATTGCCCGGGAAATCAGCGTCGACCCTTCGATGACAGCGGACCTCCTGAAGCTTGTGAACTCCGCACAATTCATGCTGCCCAAGCGCGTGGACAACATCGTGGAGGCGGTGAAGCTCGTCGGCACCAAGGGCGTGCGCAATCTCCTGTATTCCTACGGCACCCAGAAGGTGATGGGGGAGAAGTACAGCGAGATGCGCTCGCTCTGGCAGAACTCATACCG
>PMZS01000136.1 GCA_003170115.1 Spirochaetaceae bacterium | reverse complement strand
CCCTACACGGGCGCAACGTGCGACGCGATCCTGTTGACGTCCCAGAAGCTGCTCGCCAAGAAGATCCTTCAAGCCGCCGGGATCGATACGCCCCCATGGGCAGCGGCTGCTGACGTTGCAGGTGCGGCGCCGACATTCCCTCCGCCATGGATCGTGAAGTCGGTGTGGGAGCATGCGTCGGTGGGGCTGGAGGACGGCTCGGTGGCCGCCACTCAGGCGGCGCTGGCGGAGGAGATCTCGCGCCGGACGCGGCGCGAGCGGATCGAGCACCTTTTCGTGGAAGAGTACGTCGAGGGGCGGGAGTTCAACCTCGCCCTCCTCTGCGGCAGTTCCGACGGCGAGCCCCAGAGCCTCCCGCCAGCCGAGATCCAGTTCCACGGCTATCCCGCGGGCAAGCCGAAGATGGTGGGCTACAGGGCGAAGTGGGACGAGGATTCGTTCGAATACGGCAACACGCCCCGCACGTTCGATTTTCCGGAGGAGGACGAGCGTTTGCTCCGGACCTTGATATCCATGAGCAGGGAGTGCTGGAAGGCGTTCGATCTGCGGGGGTACGCGCGTGTGGACTTCCGGGTGGACGGCGCCGGCCGCCCGTGGGTCCTGGAGATAAACACGAATCCCTGCATCTCGCCGGATGCCGGGTTCATGGCTGCGGCGGGACGCGCCGGGCTTTCCATTGTGGAAGTTGTGCGAAGGATCGTTGCAGAAGCCACGCGAAAGAGCGGCCGCACATGCCGCCAGGAGAGCTCTGTATGAACACAACCAAGATCGGGTTCCGCAGCGCCGTCGTGGAGAAAGACCTCGCGGCGGTCCGGCGGATCGCCGAGTCCACTGGTTTTTTCTACCCCGAGGAAGTGGACACCGCGGTCGAGCTTGTGGAGGACCGGCTGGCCAAAGGTCCTCGCTGCGGGTACCATTTCCTCTTCGCGGAGCAGGACGGCCGGACGGTCGGCTACACGAGCTTCGGGCCCATCGCCTGTACGAAGGAAAGCTACGACCTGTACTGGATCGTGGTCTCGGGGGACTACAGGGGAAAGGGACTTGGCTCGCAGCTCCTCGAGCAGACCGAGGAGGCTATCGCCTCGTTCGGCGGCACCCGTGTATACATAGAGACCTCCGCCCGGCCGATGTACACCCCCACGCGCGCTTTCTACCTGGCACGGGGCTATTCCCAGATCGCCGAGCTTGAGGACTTCTACGCACCCGGTGATGCCAAGGCAATGTACCTGAAGATCCTCAGCGCCCCGGCCCGCTGAGGGATGCGCTCCCCGCGCGCCCTTCCTGCCCTGCTTTCCGGGCTGCTCCTCTTCGATATCCTGGTGAACCTGCCCGGTTTCGTTCCCTCGGCGCCCATTGCATCACTCCTTCTCCCCTCGATCGACCTGCTGGTCATCACCGCGGCGTGCATGGGAATCGCGCAGGCGGGGGAACGTGCCCGGATACCCCTCCGCATCGCCGTGAGCGTCCTGGCAGTGATCCTGGTGGCGTGCAGCGCGGGATTGCGGTTCGGATTCGATGTCCAGACGCGCCTGGCGGCGGGCTGGGCGGTGCTCTTCGCGCTCCTTGCCGCGACGGGCGCCGCGGCTTTTCTTCTCTCGGGACTGCTTGTCGGGGGGCTCGATGCGCCGATCTCCCGCAGCATCGTGCTGCTTCTGATCTCGCTTGCCGCGGTGCTCCAGGTGGTGTCGGGAAAACGACTCTTCTCCGCCAGCGTCATCCCCCGGCTCATCGCGCTCGTCGGTTCTCAGGCGAGGTAGGTGTTCAACTCGCGCGGGATGCGGATCGGCAAGGAACCAGGAGTCTATCTTCCTCATCCTGCGAAGGATCGTCTTTGCGTGTATCAACGGGGGAAGTCATGGCCGGAAAACTAGGAAGGGGACGCGAGAGGCGCATGGGGAGGTTGCTCTCACCGAGAGACCTTCACCTCCATCGGGAGGTTCCTGCTTCTCACGATCCCCTTCAGTGATGAATGTGATTCATCGGCGCCAGTATAAACCCGGTTTCCCGAGTTTGCAACGAAAAAATGCGTTGCATGGGGATGTCCGATCGGGTACGTTCACATCATGCATTCTGTCCGCGATATGGACTGGGTTGCGTGGCGCCCGGGCGAGAAGGCGACGCTTCTTTTCGTGCTCAACGACGGCCACATCCTGCTCATCGACAAGAAGACCGGGCTCGGCGCTGGCAAGGTCAACGGTCCCGGCGGCAGGATCGAACCCGGGGAGACCGCGCTCCAGGGCGCCATTCGGGAAGTCCAGGAAGAGCTGTGCGTGACCCCTACGGGTGTGCAGGAGGCAGGCGAGCTGTATTTCCAGTTCGTGGACGGGTACTCGCTGCACGGAACCGTATTCACCGCTTCCGGCTTCGACGGGGAGCTGTGCGAAACGTACGAAGCCGCGCCCAGGTGGACTTCGCTGGACAAGATTCCCTACGAGCGGATGTGGGCGGACGATGCACTGTGGCTCCCCCTCCTCCTGCGGGGCCAGCGATTCCGGGGCTATTTCATCTTCGACGGCGACCTCATGCTCGATTCCCGGGTGGATTCGTGATTGCTTCCCAATCGAAGGCATCGGATGCGACGACACGATCATGGAGGAGCGCCGGCAGGCCGTGCGGCGGGCGCGATGCGCTCCTTCACGCGCCCAACTGCGCCAGTGTCCTTTTCAGGGACTCGGCGTGATCCATCGTGGGCCAGTACTCCAGGCCGCAGTACCCGGTGTAGCCCAGCCTGTCGATCTCCTTGAGGATGAAGGGATAGTTCAGCTCTCCGGAGTCGGGCTCATGCCGTCCGGGCACCCCGGCAATGTGGAAGTGGCCGATGTACCTGATGTTCTCCCGGATAAACGCGGTGACGTTCCCGTCCATGATCTGCATGTGGTAGATGTCGTAGAGCATCTTCACGTTCGGGCTGTTCACCGCTTCCAGCACCTCCGCGCATGCCCCGGGGTTGTCCAGGAAGTAGTCGGGGTGGTCCACGCGTGTGTTGAAGGGCTCCACGATGAGGGTGATCCCTTCCTTCCGGCAGATCGGGGCAAGCTCTGCCAGGGCGCCGGCCATGTTGTCGATGGCCGCTTCCGGCTCGAGCCGGGGGACGCGGTTCCCGCTCCCGCTGATCAGGCGCGTGCAGCCGATTTTCTTCGCGAGCGAGATGACCCGGCCGATTTCGTCGCGAAGCTTCCCACGGTCCTTCTTCTCGATCAGTGACGCCTTCACACCGCCGTCGGGGTGATTGAACACGAAGTCCGTGGCTGTCAGGCCGTACTTCGCATTGAGCTCCGCCAGCTGGTCGAAGTCCTTGACTTCGGGCCTCAGCGTGGCGCCGTCGAAGCGCTGCTCGGGGAACCAGAACTCGTAGGCCTTGAAACCCAGCTCCGCAATCTTCCTGAGGCGCTCCGCGTACGGGAGGCTGCCGAAAAAGGTTTCCACGCAGACATCGATCTTCGCCATTGCTTTCTCCTGCAGCAGCGCCTACAGCAGCACGGAGGCGACCTTGCGGATGGCCTCGGCCACCTGGGCGCAGTCGGACTCGGTCATCTGCGGCGGGATGTCAAGGTGCACCGAGCGGCCCAGCCACTCCATGGTCCTCGGGCAGTCATCGACCTTGTATTCAGGAACCGCGCCGCTCTGCGCGCAGTTGAACGGGCACCCCTTCCTGGTGGGCATCATCTTCTCTATCAGCATCTTCCAGTGCGGATAGATGTGCCAGTCGGGCACCCCCTTGTTGTAGATGCCCCCGGCCTCCACCCCTTCGGCCTGCAGCGCCTGCACGAACCCCTCCACCTGTCCGGCGGTGGGCAGGTAGAAGACCAGGCAGATCGCCGTGTCCCCCGCTTCGTCCGTCACTTCCCGCATCTCGAGGCCCTTCATCCCGCGAATCCCATCCTTGATCAGCTTTTTGTTGCGCCGCATCCCCCCGAGGATCCTCTGCAGCTTCCCGAACTGTGCAAGCGCAACGGCACCCGTCAGCTCGCTCATGCGGAAGTTCACCCCGAAGAAGATCTCCCCTTCAAACTCAGGCGGGGCAAATCGATCCTTGCGCCAGCAGGCAGCCACGTCGTGGTAGGCTTGTGCCCTTGTGTACAAGAGGTCGGAGTTCGTCACCAGGACGCCGCCTTCCCCGGAGGTGATTATCTTGTGAAACTGCAGAGAGAAACACCCGGCATCGCCGAACGAACCAAGAGGTTTTCCCTTGTACGTACCCCCGTTGGCCTGCGCCACGTCCTCTATCACCACGATCTTGCGCGCCCGTGCGATCTCGACGATCCGATCGATCTTCGCGGGCATGCCCCGCATGTGCACGGGAATCACCGCCCTGGTTCGTGCGCTGATTTTCTTCTCGAAGTCCGCGGGGTCCATGGTCAGCGACCCGTCCACTTCCGCCACGATCGGGATCGCGCGCGCGGCCACCACCGCGGCGCAGGTCGCGAAAAACGTGTAGGAGGGGACGATCACCTCATCCCCCGGCCCCACCCCGGCAGCCACGAGCGCGCTGATGAGCGCCGAAGTGCAGGAGTTCAGCGCCAGAGCGTGGCGCGTGCCGGTAAACTTCGCATACTGCTCTTCAAGAGCCCGCACCTTCGAAGGGCTTTCTTTGGGCCCGTAGTAGCGAAACAGGTACTTGTTGTCCAGCACCTCCAGCACCTGCTTCTTCTCTTCCTCGCCGATCTCCAGGCCTCCCGGAAACATCGGGAAGTTCGTGCTTCTCTTCGCCCTGGGCCCGCCATTGACAGCCAGATCTTTTTTCGTGTAGGTCACGGTACGCTCCCTTTTCGAATGCGCTTGCGTCTTCCAATGTGTGGGATGAAATTCGGTTCACTCTAAAATCAAGAGGCCCGGAAGTCAAGAATTTTCTCGCGGGTATCGATCAATCCTCGAGAATGAAAATTTCGACGCGCCTGTTCTTTGCCATGTCTTCCTCCGTGTCGCTCGGCGCCACGGGTTCGGTTCCTCCCCGGCCCTCGTACAGGAAACGCTCGGCACTGATCCCGTGCGAAGCGAGGAAATCCACGACTGCCTTGGCCCTCTTCACGGATAGATCGTGCTGGCTTTCGCGGGTGCCCACGTCCGCAGTGTGGCCGATCACCCGGAAACTCCTGCCGGCCACCAGCTTCAAGGCACCGGCCAGAGCTTCCAGGCGGGGAAGCTCATCAGGCAGGAATGTAGCCTGCTCTGCGACGAAATGAATGTTGTTCAGGGAAACGCTCAACCCTTCCTTTTTCTGTTC
>PMZS01000353.1 GCA_003170115.1 Spirochaetaceae bacterium | reverse complement strand
AGCCTCACGACCGCCTGAAGGGAGGCGAAGTGGGCTCGGAAAGATCAATCAAGGCGTCTGCGCGGGAGGCCGGCTACATCCTGACGGGCAACGAGCCCGATCGGACGTAAAATGCCCCGCCTTGGGCCCTCGGTGGGCGCCTCTGCCGCCAACTCAGTTCGACAAGCTCCTAGCGGGAGGGACGGGCCTTATTCCTTCCAGGGGAAAATCATTCCTTTCAGCGTGCGTTTTCCCACGCGTTCCCGATCCTCGACAAGAAGGGCATCCCACGGGACGCTTTTCTTGTTCGAGCCGGGGTTCTGCTCAAGCCAGTCATACTTGTACAGCCGCAGCTTGAAGGCCGCGTTCCAGAGCAGAAGGATCGCAGAGACGCCCGGCAGGAGCAGGGCGGTGAACAGGGACACCGCCAGCACGATGAGAGTGCAGAGGAAAAGCCCGACACTGAACCCCGGATTGTCAAAGAAGACGAGGAAGGTCTTGCGGAAGATCTTCCTGAACTTGCGATCCAGCCGGGACTGGATGGGGAAGAAATACTGGCTCGCGAATACCCACCCCACCGTCACCCAGAACAGCAGCGCCACCGCGAGAGGCCCGGCGAGGGATTTCAATCCGCCGTAGAACTGGAACGCGATCGAGACAATGAACACGTACGCCGCGAGTGCAAGCGCAAGGAGCAGGCTGGATGCGCAGGTTTCCTTGAGGAAACGGACGATATCCGAAAAGCCCGGTTGCTTGTAATCGGCAATTTCCGAGCACATCTTGCTCACCACCCCCGTGTACAGCGCGAACAGCGCGATCCCAACGACCAGGGTGGCGACGAAAAGAGCGGGCAGAGATGTGAACAGCGGCGCGAGCAGGAAGAAGAAAGCCAACACAAGAATGTAGCCGAGGTTCATGAGAAGGATGCGGAACATATTGTCCCACATGTCGAAAAACGCCTTCTTTATGAGAAAACCGAACATGTCGGGACTCTATCATTCTTTTCATGCAGGGTCAAACCGAGCACACCACGCTTTGACCTTGACACCCGCGGCGTCCGGTTACTATCATGCAGTCAGCACCCACCAATGATCAATTACTACGAGATACTCGGCATCGCGCATGATTCCACGGCCCAGGAGATCAAGAAATCTTTCCGCAAGCGCGCCAAGGAGATCCATCCCGACGTGCGCCCGGACAACGATCGCGGGTCGGAGGAGGAGATGCGTCTTTTGCTCGCCGCCTACGAGGTCCTCAGCGACATTGAGAAACGAGACGAGTATGATCGGGCGCTGCATGCCTTCATTCGCGTGCGGGGGTTCGACTACCGCGAGTTCCTCCGGCGCCGCGCCGATGACCCCTTGAGCCAGTCCAAGCTGATCTTTCACGACCTGCTCGCCAATCACCAGGAAGAGGCGGTCGAGTTGTATGAGCGGCTCACCGCGGGTCGAGGTTTCGAGCTGGAGCTCTACCTTTCGCGCGAGGACTATATGGACTGCGCGTTCCTCCTTGCCGAAGTCTTCGAGGCGCGCAGGCGATACAACGAGGCATACGAACTGTATCTCAAGCTCTACTACTACGAGTGCGACAAGCCCTACTTTCACCACTTCATCGACGAAGTCATCGACCGTCTCCGCACCCTGCTCTGTTTCAAGATGCTGCCGGGGCTGGAACCCGGTGATGCCATAAGCCGGCTGAAAGAAATGATGAAGCTGGATTTCTCCCGCAAGGATAATGCCTTTTTCTGCAAGAAGCTCGCAGAGGTTTACGTCACGCTGGGACAGCAGCAGGCGGCTTTGCATTATTTGCAGAAGGGGCTACAATTGGATCGGAAGCTTTCAGGCGTGAAGAAGCTCATGGAGAGAATCGGGTGCCCCGTGTGCCTTGACAATCCCTGATCCCTCCTGTTAACTGGGCGTCGCTTCCGGCTTCCTGAAGGCACATGCAGAGGAGCACTCATTCACGATGAAAAGAATCATTTTTTGCGCGGTCATGGCCTGCGCGCTCGTTCCCTTCCTGGCCGCCCAGGCGCTCGACAAGCCGGCAGCGACGGTCCGGCTTACCAAGACAGAATCGATCACGGTGAGCTTGCTGCAGAAGACGGCCGGCGCAATGGAGGCTCAGGCGAAACGCAGCCTCACTTCGGACGAGAGAAAGCAGCTCCTCGACGCACTGATCGGCAACATCCTCATCCTGCAGGCGGCGGCGCGCGACAACGTGGTGGTATCAGAGGTGGAGATGAAGACCGCGGTGGTCGAGTACCAGCGCCAGATGGGACAGCTTGCCAACCTCGGGCGGAACATGAGCGACGCAGAGCTTCAGCAGTACGTGAAAAGCAACGGAGTGACCTATGAGGCCTTCCAGAAGCAGCTCCGTGACCAGCAGACGGTGATCGACTATGTCCGAAAGAAGAAACCGGGGGTCTTCGACGTCTCCCATACGGCGTCGGACCAGGACATCCAGGACTACTACGACGCGAACAAGTCCAATTTCTTCATGAACGATATGATCACCGTGAAGCACATTTTCGTCGATACCCGGCAGCTCACGTCCAAGGATGACCGGGACAAGGCCGCAAAACATGCTGATGACATACTCAAAGAGCTGAAAGGGGGCGCCTCCTTCGCGGACCTCGTCATGAAATATTCGGAAGACAACAAGTCGAAATACAACGGGGGCCTCTTCAACACCTTTTTCCGCAACGACGCGCAGAACAGGCAGTTCCTGGGCGCAGCCTTCTTCGATTCCATCTTCAAGCTGAAGAAGGGGGAAACCAGCGCCGTTCTCCAGTCGAACCTCGGTTTTCACATCGTGCAGGTCACCGAAAAGCTGGACGCGCGCCTGCTCACGCTGAGCGACAAGATCCCTCCCCAGAACCAAGCGACCGTGAAGGAAGCCATCAACTCCAGCCTTGTCACCCAGCGACAGGCGGATAGTTACAAGTCGGCGCTCGCGGATATCATCGCCGAGCTGAAGAAGCAGGCGGAGATCAAGGTCTTCGACGACAACCTCAACTGGTAGACCCCGGAGGACGGGGGAACGGCGGGGTGTCATGGGCGCTCGCAGGAAGGCCAGGATCATCGCGTTCCAATCCCTCTACCGTCACGATCTTTCGGGTGCATGCCTGGAGGACCTTCTCGATTTTTCCTGGATGGATGCGGAAAAATCCGTCAGCGCCTCGCCGGATACGCTTGCTTTCGCCCGGCTCCTGATCCAGGGAGCATTGGAGAACCTGCCGCGGATCGACGAGACAATCCGCGGACAGCTTGAGAATTGGGATTTCACCCGTTTGAACAAAGTGGACCTCGCGCTCCTCCGCATGAGCGTGTACTGCCTTCTCTACCAGCAGGACATTCCTCCGACGGTGACCATCGACGAGGCGGTCGACATCTCCAAGACCTATGGCACCGCGGACTCCTACAGGTTCGTGAACGGCGTATTGGACGGCGTACGGAAGAAGCTCCTGCTGCCGGGAAGCTGACCATACATGCGCAGGACCGTCCTCGCCAGCCTCCTGGCAGCGCTGATCNNTTGCCGCTGCAGCCATCCTTTTTCTCCTTTTGCGCCCGCCGCCCGCCGCGAATGCCGACCTGCATGCGGTGCTGTCCAGCCTGGACGTTGCGATTGCCGGCGGTTACCTCACGACGGCACGGGAGACCCTGGCGTCGATACGATCGCTGCCTTCCGCGGAGGCGGACCTGCTCAGCCTTCTCAAGCGCGCCTTCCAGGTAAGCAGGGGAACGGGAGACTTCACGCTCCTGGCGGACCTCGCCGGCAGGGCCCTT
>PMZS01000066.1 GCA_003170115.1 Spirochaetaceae bacterium | reverse complement strand
AAAAGACGCGTCGTGATATCTGAGAGGTCGAAAAACTCCGAGTCGCTCAAGCGTGACTCAATGACGGAGGGAGATTATGGCCGAGATGGACACTGAGGCAGGCATGCTCACCGCCATCACCCACGCGCATGTCTTCGACGGGGAGCGCGTCATAGACGACCAGATCGTCGTGATCGACGGGGCACATATCCATGCTGTTGGTGGAGTGGTGCCCGCCGGGGCAACCGTCATCGATGCCCGCGGCGCAACCCTGATGCCCGGCCTCATCGACGCCCATGTGCATACCGACATGGACGGCCTGCATGACGCGCTGCTTTTCGGCGTCACTACGGAGTTGGAGATGATGGGCTACTGGACGGACCAGGAGCGCAAAGAAGTCGCCGAGCGGGACGATATCGCGGACGTGCGTTCCCCCGGCATGGGCATCACCCCTCCGGGAGGCCACCCGACCGAGTACATGCCCGATAGCAACGACGAGCGCATGCGTGACTACGCTTTTCCCTTCGTCTCTACCCCGGACGAGGCAGCCAGACGTATCGCTGCGCTGGTTGCAGAAGGGGCCGACTACATTAAAATCTTTATGGAGGATGGGACCGCACTCGGTATCCCCGGACTCCCGGTGCTGAGCAACGAGACCCTCCTTGCGGCCGTGCGTGAAGCACACCGCTACGGCAAGATGGCCATCGCCCACACTACGACCGCCGCCGCTACCCAGCAGGTCATCACGGCAGGGGTGGATGGCCTGGCGCACGTGTTTATCGATCCCCCCCGCACACCGGAACTCGTCGCCGCCATCGCGGCCTCCGGCGTGTTCGTCACCCCCTGCCTGACTTTGAACTCCTCCGTCATGGGCAATAACGGATCAGCTCTGGCCGCCGACCAACGCGTGCGTTCCAGGCTGAGCAAGAAATGGCTCGACTCCCTCTGCTGCAGCATGAATACCTACCCGCAAGGCAGCCTGGGCGACGTCTTCGCCACCGTGGTTGCCCTCCACGAGGCGGGCGTGGACATCCTGGCTGGCACTGACGTGTCGGAGCCTCTGCCCAACCTCGGCGGCCTTGCCCACGGCGCCAGCTTGCACCACGAACTGCAACTGCTGGTGGCGGCAGGACTGACGCCCATTGAGGCACTCCGAGCGGCAACCGCCACCCCCGCGCGTCGGTTCGGACTCACCGACCGGGGCCGTATTGCACCCGGAGCCCGCGCCGACCTGCTGCTGATCGACGGCGACCCGATGACCAACATCACCGATTCGCTGTCCATCTGCGGCATATGGCGCCGCGGTGTCCGACTCACCACCTGCTGACACAGTGACCCGGCTTCGTGTGGCGAGCAAATTTCAGTGAATCGCTGCAGATGAGAGGTGGCGCGGTACAGACTGTCTGGGGGACTGTCAAGTCGATTCGCCGGGTCTCCATAGTCCTACCATAGCCTTTTAGGTGTCCCCAAATTACTCGATGCCGAGAGCCGGGCGCCGCTCAATGATGTCCCAAAGAGCGCCGCTATCGCATGAGGGCAATAAGCTTTCGCGTCAGTTCGCCCGTGCCATCTGGCTTGCCCAGTTCCTGAGCCATGAATGGACACGTTCCCGAAGTGACGATTTTGCCGTCCTGCACAACCCCGATCCCCGCAAAGGTCCCGCCAGCCACGATTGCGGACAAGTCCTGCTCGATGGCGAAGCGCCTACCCTTGAGGACACCGGCTTGCCCAAGTATTTCAACGGCACTGTTCTGGGCGGCGATCGGCTTCCCAAGAGCCGCCGCTTGTTTGACGAGGGCTACAAACTCTGAAGGTACTGGTGTGCCGCCAGCAGCCATGCACGGCACAATCAGACCTTTGTAGTCAGCCAGTCGAATGCTTGCTACTTTCGCGTCAGGCCTCAGTGAGGTCCTTGATCCCTTGATCTCGTCACCGGTTGTCGTCGCAATGACCACGGTGAACCCGCTTGCACTCAGCGCCGACTTCATTACTGTGACTTCCTTGGCAAGCATCACGTCAATCAATCCCGGGTCACCAACTCGAAGGAGCATCAAGACCTTGCCTTGACCTTCGGCACTAAGGACCGACGCAAGAAGAAACGCGCAGCCCAGCACCACCAGCTTTGAAACCTTTTCTTTCATTCGCTTCCTCCCCACCAGCCGTACCATAGCCTCACTCCGCAGGCGGGAGGGGGGCACTCCCCTCCCGATCTCTGACTTTTTCCTCCGACCCTTTTGATTCGTCTCAGCTTAGGTCAGGGGATAGCCGTTGTCCTTCGTGAAAACTACGTATTCGACGGGAACGCGACAGACGCTTCCGTGCCGACCCTGGATGCCAGTTCCAAACGGGATCGCACATTCAGCTTCTGTAACACCCTCTCGACATGCTTCTCAACCGTTCTTGGACTGATGCCGAGGTATGCGGCGATCTCTGCGGTACTGAGTCTGCCGCGCACGAGACGAAACACTTCGGCTTCTCTCGGCGTAAGAGCACCGCACTCTTCTGCTGACGACCCGTCACAAACCGACGGCACCTCGCCGAGTCGCCATCGCAACTGGTCCCGCGATACCACTTGGAGCTTGGCAAAGACTGCTTCCAAGTGTTTCTGTACCGTCCTCCCCTCCACAAGCAGGCATGTGGCGATCTCCGCGGTTGTGAAGCGTCGGGCGATAAGTGAGCACACTGCAGCCTCTCTTGGAGTAAGAGTCGTGAACCTTTCGGCAGTTCTTTCCGGGGACAACCGGGCAAGGCGAGGATCGTGCCCCTTGTCGAAAGTCATGGAGAAGGTGTTGAGCCAATCGCTCACGAGGTCCAACGCTTCCACATCCGCCTCGGAGAAATCGGGACTGTACCTTGACCTCTGAATACGAAGCGAAATCAGATGCCCAGGAATGATGTCGGCGAGAGTCTTGTACATGTGGTTCGGGAACATGTAATCAACCGCGAATTCCAACCCATCGTAGTTCCGCCAATCTGTGATGCAAGTAGGACGCTTCGGCACGATTTTCCGGTAGTAGTTGTTGTACGCAAGCGTGCAATTTACGCCTTTTCCGGTCCCTTCCAAGTTCATTGACGTAGAATTATCGAAGATGCCAGCGGTTTCATCAAAGGGGATGATGCGTTGTATCTCCACGCAAGCCGCATGCATGAACTCGTTCTTGGACCTGCAGGAACTCACTCGGATGAAGTATTCGCGCAGTTTTGGCCACAACACCCTTTTTCGATCCATTGCATCGTTCACTCGGCGAGGAGCAAACCCTCCATCATCTGCCTTTCAAGTCCGCTCCGCTACCCGGCCATTGTCAGCCCGCGGTACTCTGCCGTCAAGCAGGGATCGACTGCGGCAAGCTGTAGACCCTTCCAGCCGGTTGTTCGGTGGGACGACCGGCGGCTCACGCATTACCTGAGGGTGTCCCAAAGAGCAAGAACAGAGAGCGGGAAGGCCCTGCTGCCCTCCCGCTCACCTTTCCGTGTCCTTTTGCGAGCCGTTTGCGTGCTGTGTCGCTGTGGCGCTCAGGCCAGAACCGCTGTCATAGTGGAATGCTTTATGAGTTGTTCCAAGCGAAACCGGAAACACGACATCGAAGCCGCCTCACGTCATGAGAGACCCGGCGTCTGAAGAAGCCTCGCTCCCTCCGTTCGCATGACGGCTACAAGGGGGATTCAGCGAGCTTCCGTTGCTGTATCGCCGCCTGACGCCGCAAAACGGCGTTCATGCCGCTGGGAATAGCGATCGCAAAGAAATGGACACTGCCGCCGAGACTCCCCCAAAGTCCCCATAATAGTCACCTCTCGACGTGGGGCGACTGCCCTCCTACGCCGACGGGCCGAGCATCGATCTTGGGTCCAGAATCTTGTCCGCCTCCTGGGCGCTCAGAACCCCTTCGCTGATGACCACGTCACGAACGGTCCGGTTCTCCGCCAGCGCCTTCTGCGCGAGCTTCGCCGCCCGGTCGTAGCCAATTTTCAGGGCAAGAGGCGTTACCAGCGCGAGGCTCTGCTCGATCCATTCCCTGCTCCGTGCAACATCCGCGGCAATGCCGTCCACGCACCGCATGGCGAGGGCCTCGCAGGTGTTTTTCACCAGCTCCATCGACCCGAGTGTTTCCCAGGCAATGAGGGGAAGCATCATATTCAGCTGGAGGGGCCCCGACTGGCCTCCGATTGTCACGGAGAGGCTCGACCCCATCACGCGGGCGGCGACCTGGATCGTCATTTCCAGGATCACGGGATTCACCTTGCCCGGCATGATGGAGCTGCCCGGCTGCAGCGAAGGCAGGACGATCTCCCCGAGGCCTGTCCGCGGCCCGCTTGCAAGCAGCCGCAGATCGTTGGCAATCTTGGCAAGGCAGACCGCGGTACCGTTCAAGGCGCCCATGAGCTCGACCTGGGAATCCCTGGCGGCGATGGCTTCGAACTTGTTCGACGCCTCCCGGAAAGGAATGCGGGTCGCCTGCGTCAGGGCTGCGGTGACCCGCCGCGCGAAGTCGGGATGAGTGTTGATGCCTGTGCCCAGGGCGGTGCCGCCGATAGCAAGCTCTTCCAGGCCGGGGGCGCACCGCATCACCAGCTCACGCACCTTCTCCACCTGCCGTGCCCAGCCGGAGAACTCCTGTCCGAGAGTCATGGGAACGGCATCCTGCAGGTGGGTCCGGCCGATCTTCAGCACGCCGGCGAACTCAGAAGCCTTCCGGCTGAGGCTGCGCTGCAGGAGTCCCATCGCTTCCGCAAGTCCGTCCAGGCGCACCCGGTTGGCGAGGCTGATCACGGTGGGGATCACGTCGTTGGACGACTGGCCCCGGTTCACATGGTCGTTCGGATGCACAGGTTTCTTTGAGCCGAGCGGGACGCCGAGGAGCTCGTTGGCCCGGTTGGCGATCACCTCGTTGGCGTTNNCCGGTCTGGAAGACGTCGATCGGGAAATGAGCGTCCCACTTCCCCTGCGCCATTTCTCCCGCTGCCCGGCCGATCGCCTCGGCGATCCGTGGTTCCAGCAGCCCCAGCGCGCCGTTCACTTCAGCAGCGGCACGCTTCACCTGGCCAAGAGCGCGCACGAGGGCCACGGGGATCCTCAGGTCCGATACGGAGAAGTTCTCCACCGCGCGCTGGGTTTGTGCGCCCCAGTACGCACCGCTGGGGACCTTCACGTCACCCATGCTGTCCGTTTCCACGCGGAAGCTGGTGTCATCGCCGACGTAGCCCGCGGATTTGTCGCCCAGGGATCCTGCTCCGGCCATGCCTGCCTCCCTTCGGCCTATCGGCCATCCCACGCCGCACTCGACGCGCTTGCGCGTCGCTTGGCACGGCAGGCCCCGGCCGACTTCGCCATCCCTACGCTACCGTGCCCGCTTGTCCGGATTGACCCGTCCCGTCAGCCGGCGCTTCATGATGTCGATCTTCAACTGCTGGATGGTCAGCGCGGGATCCACGCCTTTCGGACAGACCTCCGAGCAAGCGCCGGCGAACTCGCAGCCCCAGACACCGTCCATCCTGTCAAGGGAGTCCAGGCGTTCTTCTTCCCCCTGGTCCCTGCTGTCGCTGTTGTACCGGTACGCCTGGGCGAGGGCCTGTGGACCGACGAAATGCGGATTCGTGTTGCTCACGGGGCAGGCATCGACGCAGAGGCCGCACTTGATGCAGTGGGCGAAATCCAGGAAATAGTCGACCTGGCGATGCGTCTGGTGGTATTCCTTTTCCGCACGGAATTGTTCGTCAGTGTCATCCCGGACGAGCCAGGGCTTCACGCTGCGATGGTTGGCGAAGAACTCGTCGAAGTCCGTGACCAGATCCTTCAGGAGAGGATGGGCTTCCATGGGACCGACGTGGATCGTCTCGGACCCCAGGGAATAGACGTTCGTTTCACAGGCAAGACGCGGCTTCCCGTTGATCACCATGCCGCAGGACCCGCAGATGCCCATATTGCAGCTGTAGCGCATGGACAGGGTGTGGTCCTGTTTTTCCTTTACGGCGATCAGGATGTCCAGGACGCACGTGAAATGGTCCGCCTCGACCTGGAACGACTTCTCGACGAACGTGCGGGTGCCGGGGTCCAGCCTCTTCACCACGAGCGTGAATGTTTTCTGTTCCTTACCGAGTGACTGTCTCACTCTTCTTCCCTCCGTGGATGTAGATGTCCCGCACGGCGATCGCCCCATACACCAGGCAGCCCGCGCCGATGAGCAGGAGCAGGATGGTGCGCGCCGTGCCGCCGATCGGCACGAGCGCGAACAGGGCAAGGGCGAGCAGGAGCACGGGAACCCCCAGCATGCCCATGTACTCGAAGATCATGATGGAAGACGCTTTCATGGGAACCACCTCACCAGCATCACGACGAACCCCACCGCCCAGGCGGCCAGTACCACATACGGGAACGCCACGTAGAGGCCCGTTCTCTTCGCGTACCGCTTCCGATACAGGTGCGCGAACTCCGGGTTCATG
>PMZS01000108.1:303-3193 GCA_003170115.1 Spirochaetaceae bacterium | reverse complement strand
CTCGCCTCCGACTGGTACTGGGAGCAGGACGAGAACATGAACTTCACCAAGGTTTCGGGCCCGGTTCTCGAGATGCTCGGAATCCGCGTCGGCTCCCTGTCCGGAGATGGGGGGGGCAGCGATGACGACGGCTGGAACAAGGACGAAAGGTCCGCGCTCCAGGCGAGCATTGCCGCCCGAGAGCCTTTCCTCGATTTCGTGTTCAGCCGCGTCAATGCCGATGGCTCAGAGCGAAGGTTTCGTGTGAGTGGAGAGCCCATGTTCAGCCGATCCAGCCGCTTTATCGGCTATCGCGGAATCGGCGTGGAACTGACCGAAAAAACAGAACACTCTTTGCAGGTAGAAAAACAGGCATGAGCCAGGCAGATAATCCCGGGCAGAACCATCTCCTTGCCGCCTTGCCCAAGAAGGAGTTCGCGAACTTCTCAGCGCACCTGGAGCTGGTCCCGATGCCGCTCGGCAAGATGCTGTACGTTCCCGACGAGCAATTGGAGCATGCATATTTTCCTACTACCTCGATCGTCTCGCTGCACTACATCACCGAGTCTGGAGCAACGGCCGAAACGGCGGGGGTCGGCAACGAGGGCATTGTAGGCGTTTCCCTGTACATGGGAGGCAACAGCACGTCGAGTTCCGCCGTGGTGCAGACCGCGGGCTCCGCGTTCAGGCTGGAGCGCGGCAGGCTCCTCCAGGAATTCAACCGTGCAGGCACAATGCAGAGGCTGCTGCTTCGCTACACGCAGGCGCTCATGACGCACATGGCGCAAACGGCGGTATGCAATCGGCACCATACGGTGGAGCAGCAGCTGTGCCGCTGGCTGCTTCTCACACTGGACCGGCTTCCGACGAACCAACTCGTCATGACCCAGGATTTGGTCGCGAACATGCTCGGCGTGCGCCGGGAAGGCATCACGGAGGCTGCCGGGAATCTGCAGCGTTCCGGCTTCATCAGCTACCGTCGCGGGCACATTGCCGTATTGGACCGTAGCGGCCTTGAAAAGCACTCCTGCGAGTGCTACGCCGTTGTCAGGACGGAAATGAGAAGGCTGTTTTCCGACATGCAGCCTCGACAGACAAATCCCGTTCCAGGATAGCTCCCGAAGGTCGGCAGAGGGTATGCCTGCTCAAAGCGATCTGGCGTGGCTCCCTGCAATACAAAGAGTTACGTTTGCTCCAGAGATGACTCGAACATCCGACTTACGGTTTAGGAAAACAAGTCCATGCCGAGTCGGCACCCGTCTCTCTGCAGCTCACTGCTGACTAATAGTATTCGCTACAAGAGGTTGGGTCAAACGGGCGCTTGGGTCGGCTGGGCAGGCTCCTCTTCTTGTGGGAGTAATTTGGAGCTATTTGTAAGGAGTACCGCTTTTTTCTTACATCTTCTATCTGACAGTGCTGGCAACATCACGGCAAGATCACGTCGGGAGCAGGCGACGAAGAACTCGACGATGCGCCGCGGCTGCTCTATGGAAGGTTTTCTATAGTTCGCTGGTGTGAGGTAGCGCTTCTGGCTCCGCCAGCCGCAGGAACTCCTCCCGATCAATGGCTTCCACCGTCGCGCTCTTCTCTTGAATGATCTTGCGCGCGGTCGCTTGGGCCTGCTCCAGGATCAGCTTCACTTCCTCGTCGATTTCCCCCGCGAGCTTTTCCGAGTATTCCCTCTCCGTCGGCATGTACGAGTCTCCCTTGAGGAAGGGATTGCGGGGCCGCCCGTAGGAAGAGAGCCCCATATGTGAGCTCATCCCGTACTCCTTGACCATGGCGCGCGCGATATCCGTCGCCTTGAACAGGTCATTCTGCGACCCCGTGGACACATCGTTGAAGAAAAACTCTTCCGCTACCCTTCCGCCGAGAAGCGAAGCGAGCTTTTGCTCGAGTTCCGTCTTCGTGAACAGGTAGCGGTCTTCGGTGGGAAGTTGAATGGTATAGCCCAGCGCGGCGATGCCGCGGGGAACTATGGAAATCTTCTGCACCTCATCTGCACTTCCCAGGCTGTGCCCGACCACCGCGTGCCCCGTTTCATGGTATGCGACGATCTTTTTCTCCCGTGGATTAATGAGACGTTTCTTCTTCTCCAAGCCCGCCACCACGCGGTCGATCGCCTCGCTGAACTCGTCCCGGGTCACCTCGGTCTTTTCCCGTCGAGCCGCGAGCAGTGCCGCCTTGTTGACGATGTTGGCAAGGTCCGCCCCAACGAATCCAGGGGTACGCTGGGCAATCAGGCGAAGGTCAACGGAGGCGCTGAGCTTCACTCCCTTGGCGTGAACCTTCAGGATGCCTTCACGGCCTGCAAGGTCAGGCCGGTCAACTACGACCTGCCGGTCAAATCGCCCGGGCCGCAGCAGTGCGGGATCCAGGATTTCCGGCCGGTTGGTGGCGCCCATGATGATCACCCCCTTGCGGGTGTGAAACCCGTCCATCTCGGTGAGGAGCTGGTTCAAAGTCTGTTCGCGTTCGTCGTACCCCCCCATCGGGCTGTAGCCGCGGGCTTTGCCGAGGGCGTCCAGCTCGTCAATGAAAACGATGCAGGGGGACTTTGCAGAAGCCTGAGCAAACAGGTCGCGGACCCGCGCGGCTCCAACACCCACGAACATTTCAACGAACTCCGAGCCCGAAATACTGAAAAAAGGTGCGTCGGCCTCCCCTGCCACTGCCTTGGCTAGGAGAGTCTTTCCAGTTCCCGGGGCGCCGACAAGGAGGATGCCGCGCGGGATACGTCCGCCAAGTGTCTCGAAGCGTTCAGGGGTTTTAAGAAAGTCTACGACTTCCTGCAGCTCTTCCTTGGCCTCGTCAATGCCAGCAACATCCACGAAAGTTATTCTGTTTTCTCCCGTGTCCGTCACGAGTTTCGCCTTGCTCTTCCCAATGCCCAATACGCCCGGTCCGCCTA
>PMZS01000108.1:0-238 GCA_003170115.1 Spirochaetaceae bacterium | reverse complement strand
TTACGAAGTCGGGTTCATCGACGCGCAGCGTATGAAATGCCATAGTCTTCCCTGATGCATCGACCATGCTGCCCTGGATATCGGTGGGGGAAACGGTGAGGTCCTGCACCTTGCCCTGGGACAGCGCCGTTTTGAAGTCGCTGTAGGCGATGTCAACGGGACGGCCGCCTCCCATGAGCCACTGCAGGCCTAGAAAGAGCAGGAGGCCTGCCACGACATAGAACATCGAATACTGGGT
>PMZS01000192.1 GCA_003170115.1 Spirochaetaceae bacterium | reverse complement strand
CCCTTACACGTCGATCTGCCTTCCCATGTAGCTGGAATAGTCCCTGACGATCGGCGAGTAGTTTTCCTTCATCAGGTGGGAGGAGATGAGAAAATCCGCGGTGGACCTGTTGCAGGCGCTGGGGATGTTGTACAAGACCGAAATGCGCAGGAGCGCCTTGACATCGACATCGTGAGGCTGCGGCTGCANNCTGCATGGGGTCCCAGAAAAAAATCAGGACATCGACTCCTCCATCAGCGATCATCGAGCCCAGTTGCTGGTCACCACCGAAAGGACCGGATTTCAACTTGAGCAGCGGATGAAGGATCGGGTGATCCTCGTCTGCCTGCCGTGCCAGCGCCTCCTCGACGAGCCTCCCGGTGGTGCCCGTGCAGATCAGCTGGTGGTCCAGGAGAAGGCTCCAGTTCCAGTTCACCCACTCCACCATGTCCTTCTTGCAGTTGTCATGGGCGACCAGTGCAATGCGCTTCTGAATTTTCATAATGCCTCTGCTTCCACGGTGTTTTTCCGCGTATCGTCGTCTCAATGTACGCACGGAACGAACGTTTGACCCTGCAATTTCCAGACAGTAGTTTTCAGCCATGACGCAACTCAATCCATACATTCATTTCAACGGCAATTGCCGTGAGGCCATGACATTTTACAAAGACGCGCTGGGGGGAGAATTGACGCTGATGACCGTCGGAGAATCCCCGATGGCAAGCCAGTTGCCGGCGGACTCGCATAAGAAGGTCATGCACGCCAGCTTGAAGAGCGGCGGATTTACACTCCTGGCCTCCGACATGTCGGGCCCAGGGGGCTTCAAGAAAGGCAGCGAGCTGTCCCTGACGATCGTGGGCAGCAGCAAGGAAGAAATCGAGTCATTCTTTTCAAAGCTTTCCGCCGGCGGCAAAGTCACCCACGCCTTGAAAGAGGAGTTCTTCGGATTGTATGGGGACTTGACGGATAAGTACGGAATAAGCTGGATGTTCAACTACGAGAAGCCGAAAGCCTGACTCGCGGCATCGCAGGTCAGCGTCACGTGAGGCAGGCGCGAACCATCTCAGTCTGCAATGCGTCAGCCGTCGACTTCGAGGAGCCTGCGAAGATCGACAAGCTGGCCGACATGGTAGGCGTTGTGGTCGATGACAAGAAGCGCCTCCCTCAAGAGGGTCTGCCCCTGGCCGTGGGGGAAAGGAACCAGAAGGTCGTTCTTCTGGTCTCGAACCAGCGCGATCATCTCCGCAAGATCGGACCTGAACTTCGCGATGGTCTCATCCCAGAGTTTCGGAGAATCAGGGGCGTCCGTTGCGGGCCAATAGCCGGCAGGCCATTCCGGGGAATCGTGGGCGGAGCTGCGTGAAAACTCCATGATGTCCCACTGCGCGATCCACAGGTGAAAGACCTGCTGCCACGCGGTGTGCGCGAGGCGGGGAACGCGTTTCCCTGCCAGCCGTGCCGGGAAACTCTTCACCGCCTGGTCGAAACTCATGTGCGCGCCCTTGCCGCTCAGTGACGAGACCAGTTGTTCGCGCAGCTTTGATTCGTCCATGGCGCCGCCTCCTCCATCCAACTCAGGGTGTGAAATCTTTCTTCTCCAGTCGGTCGATGCTTTCGCGGCGCACGGTGTCCGCGCGGATCATGCCGTTCTCTATAGCGAGGAGCTCGAGCCTGATGCTCCGTGCCGCGCCTCCACGCTCGTGCACGGCCTTGGCATGGAACAGGGCGTTTAGGCCCTCCATCCGGCCATGGAGCAGCCGTACCTGGCGCATCTGCCAGTCGAGGAATTCACAGAGCTGCTCCTCGTCCATCGCCTCGATCCGGCGATACCCGGGACTTCCTTTTTCCGTGAGCTCGGAAAGCACTCCCTTCAATTCCTTCATCTCTGAAACGAGCCGCAGGAAATCAATGGTTTCAGTTTTCGGATCCGCGTTCGGGGATGGGCGATATTCGATATCGTAGAAGCGATCGTCAAGCCTGCCCAGGCTTTTCTGGAGCCATCGCCTGAGCCGCTGGAGGACACTGAGCCGGCGTTTCTCGGCGGCGTGCTCGTTTTCCACCAGGACTTCTTCACAATACCCGATTTCCGCTGCTGCCCCGCAGACCGTCCGGATGGCATCCAGGATCTCGACCCTTGCCTGGGCAACGTCATGTTGTATCCTGGCCGCCGACTGGGGGAGCGCAAGAGACGTGATGAGCTTTTCGAGGCGCTCGGCGGAACCCGGGGAGCGGTCCTCTCCCAGGATCTCCTGAATGAGCTGGGGATGCCATATGCCTTCGGGCATGGCATGGTCGAAGGCCTTCCTGATGACCAGCGCCTCCGCTGTCCGTTCCTCTCCCGTCCTGGGACGGTGCGGCGGAACATGCGGAAGCACTTTCGCGCGCACTTCCGCTTTCCATGATTCGCGATGCCACGTCTCCAGCTCGGCGACGCGTTCGCGGATGTCCCGGGCAAGTTTCTCTATCTGCGCCTGCGATTCATGCAGGACCCGGGAGGACAACCCGTCCTTGCTCGGTCTTACGTTCGTCACCAGCCGGGCCAACGCGCGCGTGGTGGGGCTGTGGGAGCTCTCCCCGAAGCTCTCCCAATCAATATAGGAAAGCAACGCGGTGATCCTTTTCAGCGCGGCGGGGTCGAGGGATGCAAAAGTGAATGGCAACCCGTCCACGAGAAAGTCAAGCTGACGGCGGTAGGCAACGATTCTGCGGCTCACCTCGGCAATGTCGTTGCTGTCGATGAGCGCGGAATCGGAGGGAACGGTGAGCGCGCTCACCTTGCCGTCATAGTCGTAGACATCCTCCCGCAGCAGTCCCTTCTTTACCAGAGTTCCCGCAACGCCTTCGAACAGGGATCGGTAGAGGCCCACCATGTCCTTCAGGAGCGGGATTCGTGCCGTTTCCAGCCACGCCGCGCGGTGAGCGATCGCCTCTTCGAGACGGGGGAGGAAGTCCGGCGATTCATTCTCCATAAGGCTCGATTATACGGCCAAGTCAGCCACTCTGCATACACCGCCTTCAGATTTGGCTTGGTGCCTCCGCCGTCTATGTATACCTTAGTCGTTGCGGCACTGGCCAACTATGTCATTGGTTCACTCTGGTATGGCGTGTTCTTCAGCAAGTCGTGGGTGAGACTCTCCGGCTTGAAGGAAATGAAGGTCAGCGCTGCGAGTGTCATATCGGGATTGATCGGCGCCCTGCTCACCGCCTACGTGCTTCAGCACGCAATCTTCTTTGCCAACGAGTATCTCAAGACCAGCGGCATTGGCGGCGGCTTGATGACCGGATTCTTCGGCTGGATAGGCTTCATTGCCCCTGTCACCATCGGTGTCGTGACCTACGAGAAAAAGCCGTTTGCGTTGTGGATTCTGAACAACGCGTACTGGCTCATTTCCCTGCTCGTGATGGGCGTCATTCTCTCTCTCTGGGTGTAGCTTCGTGATTGGATCGCGGTCACGCCATCGGCGGGAGGATCGATCCGAGGTAGTCCAGGAACGGCTTCATTGTCTTGAAGACGGCCGCGCTTGCCTGGACCACTGACGATGAGAGCAGCTCCTTGTCAGTCAGCGTGTGCATGACCGCGATCTCTTTCAGTTTGAGCAGTTCCAGCTCGGGGTGGTCCGCGGGATAGCCCTTCCCAGATCTTCAAACACCGAGAGGGCGCTTTCGTATTCCGGCGATGGGCTTCGAACCACGCGCGGTGATTGTTTCTTGCAAGGAGCTTGAGGAACGAGAGAACGGGAGCAAGGTCCAGGGTATTCTTCATCGCATCCCCCTTCGCTGAACGAGCATGATCGTGGAGCAGTCCATGTCGGGCGGCCGAAAATACTGCTCAACCGCCGAGGAGCGGATACTTCTTCAGGAGGCGCG
>PMZS01000060.1 GCA_003170115.1 Spirochaetaceae bacterium | reverse complement strand
GTCGAGAAGATCGGCATGGAGCGCCTGCTCATGGTCGCCAAGGTATGGGTGCTGCCGATCAGCGACGTCCCCGGCGCCCCGCCGAAGGCGTATTCGGTGGTCTGCCTCGACATGACCGACGAGCACCGAACTCTCCTGCAGAGCACGTTCACCAGCCTCCTTGGCGCCGCGCGGTTGAAGGACAACGATACAGGCAATCACATCGAGCGGGTGAACAGGTATTCGAAGTCGATGGCCGCCGACCTGATGGACCGCCCGGGCGGGCCGCCCGTGGATCGGGAGTTCGTGGAGAGCATCGGCCTCGTTTCGGCCCTGCACGACGTGGGCAAGATCGGCACGCCTGATGACATTCTCAACAAGGCCGGACAGTTGGAGGCCTGGGAATGGAACGTGATGAAACAGCATACCACCAACGGCGCCTTCATCCTCTCCACGTACCCGAATCCCATGGCGCGGGAGATCGCCCTGCGCCACCACGAGAGGTGGGACGGCACTGGTTACCCGCACGCCCTCAGCGAGGAGCTCATCCCCCTGTCCGCGCGCATCGTCGCCGTGGCGGACGTCTACGACGCGCTGCGGATGCGGAGAAATTACAAGGAAGCCTACACGCACGAGCAGACCGTGGAGAACATCACCGCGGAGCGCGGGACGCACTTCGATCCCTACCTCATCGACAGGTTCGTGGAGACCGCGGAAGTTTTCCGCGATATTTTCAGCGAGATGGCCGACACCCAGTAAGAGGATGCGGGCGGTCTTTAACGGGGTGATTTTCCGGGGTCGGCGGGCGGGCGTGAGATGAGATCGTTCAATGTTTCCAGGGTCTGGGGGGACGCGGCGGCCGCCGCGCGGTTCTCCTCCTGGATGGCCGCGTACACTTCCCGTCTGTAGACCTTGACCTGGGACGGGGCCTTGATCCCGAGCTTGACCTGGTCGCCCTTGATGTCGACCACGGAAATCTCCACCTGGTCGCCCACCATGATGCTTTCGCCGATGCGGCGGGCGAGGATCAGCATGAAGGCTCCGCCGCCGGAGGCGGATTGTCCTGCGGCACTTTCTCCCTTGCCTGCGCCATCTCCTCCAGGATGCCATGCCGAACTCCCCAATGGGGGTTGGCGCTGATGGACTGCCGCGCCACGTGCGTGTTCCTGTTCAGGATGAGGGGTCCCTGGAGATTGGCCGTCATCCTCCCTGCTGCCGGGGGGATGGTGACAATGGTGAAGACGAGCATGTCGTCGCTGTCGGCAATCCCGATCTCCTCCAGCTCCGCCGGGTCCACATCCGGCGTGTAGTCGGGTCGGAAGAACTTCGGGTCGATGAGGACAAAGGCCACCTCGACGCGCTCGACGGACTGCAGCCAGAGGAAGGGCTCCTGCGTCGCGTCCAGGAGAACGAAGTCCCGCAGCTCCTCGAAGCCGAACAGTCCCCGGGGGAAGCTGACCCGCTGCCGGTCTTCGATCTCGATCTCGCCGTAGGCCTTTGTTCTGACCTTCATTGACTTACCTCAGGAAGTCGAGCAGCTTCGGCCGGTTGAGGACCCGGGCGGTTGCGGAGAGCGCGGATTCGTGAGTGGTCTCCAGCGTCCGCAGCTGGGTGATCGCATCCGCCATGTCCAGGTCCCGTTCCTGGGAGTCGAACCGGACCATCTCGGGCGTCTGGTAATCCAGCCTCTTCGCCACCGTGTCCAGCCTGGCGTCCCGGGCGCCCACGGCACCCAGCACGCCCGCGAGGTTCGTGATGGAGTCTTCCAGGCCGCGCAGCCCGGCGCTGCCCACCTTTTCCGTCGACCCCTCGAAAAGGGCATTGCGGAGATTTATCACCATGTCGAAAATGGACCCGCCGAACACGCGCGCGCTCGGGGAGACGTTCAGCGGGGGACGGCTGCCGCCCGCCGCCAGTATCCCGAGGTCCTGGAGCACCGTTCCGCCCCCCAGGTCCTCCGCCCAGATCTGGTGCGGCAGGGTTGTTTCCAGCACAAGGGAATTGGTCACCGAGTCCAGCCGGGCACGGACAGGCGCATTTGCGTCATTTATCTTTGCCGCGACCGCGGACACGGTGTCCCCCGGGGCAAGGCGGATCTCGGCGCCATCGATGCGGATGGTGGAATTGCCCTGCACCCGGTACTGGCTTGCATCGACGGTTGAATATATCTGCTGCTGCTCCGCCCAGAAGGCGACATTCCCCGGCAGGTTCACCTCGACCTTCGAGCCCTCGGAGATCTCCGCGGCGCTCGTTCCGATGTTGCCGAGGTAGTCGATGGATGCGACCATGTCCGCGCTGCCGCCGGGCACCCTGCCCATCGTGGTGCGGAAAGGGGTCGTCTTTGCCAGCGTCCCGGCGAAGAGCGAGTTGCCGCTCTGGTCCTTGGAATTGGCAATGACCAGCAGCTCGTCGAGGAGCTGGTTCACCTCTTCGCCGATGTACCCCATCTGGGCCCGGTCCAGCGTGCCGTTGGCGCCCTGCACGCCGATTTCCCGGATCCTCTGGAGGATGTCCATTGCGCTGCGGAGGTTTCCCTCGGCGCTGGAAAGCGTGCTGCGCACATCCTCGATATTCTTCCCGTAGCGCTCCAACCGGGTGACCTCGGACTGGAATCGCGTGGAGCGCGCCGCCGCCAGAGGGTCGTCGCGCAGATCCTTGATGCGGGACTGCGCCCCGATCTTGTTCGTCATCTGGTTCATGTCGAACTCGCGCAGGCGCTGGTAGTAGCTGCTGTCCAGGGAGGGCAGCTGTGTGCTGATTCGCTTCATGTTCCGTCCTTATACGCCCATCTTGTTGATGATGATGTTCAGGAGCCCGTCGAAGGTGCTCACGAACCGCGCGATAGCGGCGTATCCGTTCTGGTAGGTGATCATCGCGGAAAGCTCTTCGTCCACGTTCACTCCGGAGATGGACTCGCGCATGTCCGTGAGGTCCTTCATGACCAGCTTCGTCGTGTCCATGCTGCGGTTGGCTTCCTCACCCTTCAGCCCGATGCCGGCCACGCGGTCGGCAAAGTAGCTGTCAAAGGTGGACGTGACCCCGACCATGACCGGGGTCGTGCGCAGCTGCGCGATGGCCAGGGCGGCCGTCCCGTCCCCGACGCCCTCCGACTTCCCGCCGACCCCGGAGGCCGCCGCGACGGACCCCGGGTCCAGGGCGAGCTTCGGGTTCACCTCGATCCACCCCGCGGGGTGCGTGAGAGGGGCCACGGCGAACTGCGCCGCGGCGGGCGGATTCCGGCCGGCATCCGCCTGGCGGAGGGCCTGCACCGCGTCAGCCTTCTGCCAGGTGTACGCCCCGGCAGGGCCGGAAGCGTTGAGGATGCCGCTGTACCCGACGAGGAACTGGCCTGAATCCTCGAGTCCCCGAATGACGAAGTCGGGATTTCCGGTATCCGCGGCGGGCGTGGCCTTGAGAGACAGCTTGCCCTCGGAGTTCAGCCGGGCGACGACCTCGGAACCCGACAGGTTGATCCTGGTGACGAGGTCCTCCACGGTGTCCGTGGACCGGTAGTCCACGGTCACGTTCCCCTGCCTCCCGGGAAGCGTCATGGTGCCGGCAAGGCCGATCTGGTCCTTGCCCTGGAGCGTGTTCGTGCCGGTGACGCGGAAGACCCACGTCGAATCGAATGCGCCGGTGCCCCTGGAATCGTAGTTGCCCGAGACGTTCGTGATGAAGGGCCGCTCGACGAAAAAGTCCGTCCCCTTCTCCCCGTTCAGCCCGAAGCCCTGGCGGTGCACTTCATTCACGAGGTCGGTGAAGTTGATCGACAGGAGGTCGAGGCTCTGGATCTCCTGCCGCGCATCGCCGTCACGCATCTCCTGGAGCGCGGCGATCCTGCCGCCTCGAAAAATGGCCGCCTGCCGGGTGTCCTGCCAGACCGGAACCGAGTAGCCTTCATTCGCCTTGTCCGCCTGCAGGGCGATCTCCTCGTGGTGGGCGCCCTGCACGATGTGCATCCCGCCCGTGGCCACGACGAACTCCCCGGCCGGGTCATTGTATCGCACCGTGATGTCGACCAGTGAGGAGAGCTTGCCCACCAGGAGGTCACGGCGGTCCAGCAGGTCGTTCGGATTGTCCCCGAGGGCCTGCGACTTCACGATCTGCTTGTTGAGATCGGCGATCTGTTTCGTGAGCTCGTTCACCTGCGTCACCGAGCCCTGGATGTCCCCCTCCAGCATGTCGCGCACCGACTTCAGGCCGGCATAGCGGGAGTGGATCCCGTCGACGAGCGCTTTCCCCGTCTCCAGCACGGATCTGCGGGAGGCAATCTCCGTCGGGTGCAGCGACAGGTCCTGCCACGCGCCCCAGAACTTGTCCAGCAGCGCGCGCACGGAGTGCTCGGTGGGCTCGTTGTACACCTGCTCCAGCATGAGGATGTACTTGTCGCGGGAGTCCCAGTAGCCCTGCACGTTCTGCTCGGAGACGATGCGGCCCTCCAGGAGCATGTCCTTGATGCGCTCGATGCGGGACACTTCGACGCCCTGGCCGATCTGGCCCGGGGTCTCCTCGCGGTTCAGCTGAGGCTCGTACATCGGCGGTGAGGCGACCATCTCCACCCGCTGGCGGCTGTACCCTTCCACGGACGCATTGGACATGTTGTGCCCGATTGTCTGGAGGCCCTGGGTGGTGGCAATGAGCCCCCGCTTGCCGAGCTCGATGGGAGCGAAAGTGGATTGCACGGCGTCCTCCTACAGCTTGCGATCGACCAGGACCGCGCCGCTCACGCTGCTGGGCGTGCCCCGGCGTGTGTAGATCTTGCCCTTGCGGTACGGGAAGACCTGCTCGAGGATCCTGTTCAGCGTGAAAGCAAGGGCCTCCGCGGAATAGCGCATGCGCCCGGTCGCCGTTTTCAGCCGCACGACGGCCATGCGCAGGCCGCGCCAGCTCTCTTCCATTTCCGATC
Source organism: Spirochaetaceae bacterium (assembly GCA_003170115.1). Taxonomy (GTDB): domain Bacteria; phylum Spirochaetota; class Spirochaetia; order SZUA-6; family Fen-1364; genus Fen-1364. Next base: position 10,311 of record PMZS01000060.1, on the reverse strand, counting down.
GGAGCAGGTCCGGCAGCGCCGGCAGGATGGCGGACATCGTCGTCTCCCGCGGCATCTCCATTGCCTCGCGCACCGCCTCGAAGGCCTCGTCGCGCGCCGCATCAGCTTCCAGGATGGTCTGGGAGGAGAGCTGGATGCTCTCCGCGAGGGAGAGGCTCGGTCCCCAGCTCTTCCGCTGGAAGGAGTCGCGCAGACGTTCCACGTCGTGCCCGAGATCGGCAAAGAGCTCCGCCTCGCGGTCGATCCGGTCCTTCAGCACCCGCACGAGGGCATTCTTCCGCTCATCCATGGCTCGTCACCTCTCTTCTCAGTTCCTTCCTTCAATGTCGGAAGAACTTTCCTTCCCATGAGAGCGGCAATCTGCTATCTTGTCTTCGGAGGACAGGCATGACTACGGACCGGGACCTGATCGTCATTGGCGCGGGAGGAGCGGGATTGTCTGCCGCCCAGTACGGCGCGCGCGGGAACCTGCGCACCCTGGTCCTGGAGGAAGTGTCCTCGGGAGGCCAGGCGCTCCTGATCGACGGCCTTGAGAATTATCCCGGATTCCCTGACCCCATCAATGGCTACGACTTCACGCGGAAGATGGAAGAACAGGCCCGCAAGTTCGGCGCGGAGTTCGAGAGCTCCGGCGTGACCGCGATCACGCGGGATGGGAATATCTTCAAGGTGGAAACAGACAAAGGGGCGCTCACTGCCTCCGCAGTCATCCTTGCGACCGGCGCCGTGCACAAGAGCCTGGGCGTCCCGGGGGAGGCCGAGCTGGCCGGGCACGGGGTTTCCTACTGCGCCACGTGCGACGGCCCCTTCTTCAAGGCCAGGCGGATGCTCGTTGTCGGAGGGGGTGACGCCGCGTGCGACGAGGCCATGTACCTCGCCAACCTCGCATCGGGAATTCTCATGATCCACCGACGCGACAAGTTCCGGGCGCAGAAGTCCCTCGCTGCCCGCGTGTTGGCCAATCCGAAGATCGAGGTCCGGTTCAACACCGAGCTTCGAAAAATCGAAGGGGAGCGCGTGGTGACGAAGGTGCGTCTCTTCGACAATTCCACCCGGCGCGAGTGGGAGGAGCAGGTCGCCGCGGTTTTCGTGTTCATCGGCTCGGATCCGAGGAGCGCCCTCGCCGCATCGCTGGGAGCTCCCCTGGACGACGTCGGCTACGTGATAACCAACGAGCGCATGGAGACCTCGGTGCCCGGGTTGTACGCCGCGGGCGACGTGCGGGCCAGCCCCTTCCGGCAGCTCGTGGTCGCGGCGTCCGAGGGAGCCATTGCCGCGCATGCCGCGGGGCAGTACATCGACGAGCTCATGGGAGAAAAATACCTCTGAGCGCCGGGGAAGCGGCCTTTCGGCTCATCGTCCACCCCAGGATGGAAGGCCGGCGGGATATGGCCATCGACGAAGCGCTTGCGGAGGCGGTCGGCCATGGCGCAAGCCTCCCGGCGGTCAGGTTATACGGCTTTTCCCCACCGACGCTGTCCTTGGGCAGGTTTCAAAAAGTAAAAGGCCAGTACTCGGCACGAAAGCTCGCGAATGACGGGGTGACCCTTGTCCGCCGTCCGACCGGAGGCCACGCGGTTCTCCACGATGAGGAGCTCACCTATTCCGTGGCGCTTTCAAAGGAAAGCGGCCCGCTCGCAGGCGGGGCGCGAAAGCGGGACGTCTACCTGTTCATCGCCCGGATTCTTCTTCACGGCCTTGCCAATCTCGGAATCACGGGGACCATCAACGCGGCGCAGCGCGGTGACATCCACAATCCCGACTGCTTCGGGTCCGCGGGGGAATACGAGATTGCCGGGACCGCGGGGAGAAAGCTCATCGGGAGCGCCCAGATGACCACCCGCCGCGCGATCCTCCAGCACGGCTCCATCCCGCTGCAGAATCCGGGCCAGCGGGTGTTTCGCTACCTCGAGGCGGCGCAGCCCCTCGATGCGCACCCGCCTTCCTGCCTGAACGAGGAGGCGGGCCGCTCGCTGACATTCGAAGAGGTGCGCGACGCCTTTGCCCGTGCGTTTCGGGAGGACCTGCACGCCCTGGATTCCGATTTGCTTCCGGCGGAAAGAGAGAATGCGGACCGGATCCTACGGGAGAAGTACGGCACCGACGCGTGGAACCTCTCATGTTGAACGCGGGACGAGCAGCGTTCTGCGCGGCACTGCTTCTTCTCCCCGCGCGGGGTGCGCCGGCTCTGAGCTTCCATGACCCGGGAGACCCGGCTGCCCTTGCGGACCGGATCGCGGGGGCGATGACGGACGATGAGCTGCTGGGACAGGTTTTCTTCCTCGGCTGGCAGGGAGTGGGCCCTTCCGCGGACATCCTGCGCTGGATCGGGACACGAGGGATCGGCGGGGTAAAGATCTTTCCCCGCAACGTCTCCGACCTCCGGTCGCTGGCCAGGGACGTGGCGGACATGCAGAAGCTGGCGGCGCGCGGCAGGTTCGGCATCCCGCTTTTCGTCGCCACCGACCAGGAGGGCGGCTGGGTCCGGCAGATCAAGGACGAGACGTCGGTCTCTCCGGGCAACCTTGCTCTGGGCGCCTCTGGAGTGCCCGGCGACGCCTATCGCACCGGGTACTACCTCGGCCGAGAGCTGGCCGCCCTGGGCATCAACATGGATTTCGCGCCGACGGCGGATGTGTACTCCAATCCTGAGGCGAGCGTGATCGGCCCGCGATCCTTTGGATCGGACCCGTCCACGACCGGCCTGCTCTCCGCTGCGTACGCGCGCGGGATGGAGGACGCGGGGGTGGTGCCCACGGCGAAGCATTTCCCCGGGCATGGCTCGGCGGACCAGGACTCCCACGGGCACCTTCCGAAGATCGACGTGAGCCTGGACCAACTGCTCAATCGAGACCTCATCCCCTACCGCATCCTCGTGCGGGAAGGTATTCCCGCGATCATGACGGGGCACCTCGCCTTTCCCCGGATCATCGGCAGCCTCACACCGGCCTCCCTTTCGCCTTTCTTTCTGAAAAGCGTCCTGCGGGGAAAGCTCGGATTCAAGGGGCTGGTGATCACCGACGACATGGAGATGGAGGGCGTCCTGGAGGACGGCGTAGACACGGCCGGAGCAAGCCGCCGCGCCCTGGAGGCCGGCAATGACATGGTGCTCATCTCCCATACACCGTCCACGCAGGAACGCACGTGGAACGCGCTGCACGCAGCCGTCCGGTCCCGCGCGGCATTCCGCTCGTCGATCAGGGAATCGGTGACGCGGATCCTTGAAACCAAGATCCGCGCATTCCGGACGGCAACGGCTCCTTCCGGCTCGACCGACGCGCGGCTCAACGTGCCGGCACCCGGTGCAAAGGATTTCTTCGCCCAGGTCTCGGCGCGCGCGGTGACCCTTGTTGCCGGGGAAAGGGTCCCCTACCGCCCCGAGGCGCGGGAGAAGATCCTGCTCTGCGGACAGTTCCCCGAATTCCTTTCGGAAGGCCAGAAGCGCTACCCGGGAGCGGAGACCCTCCTTTTCCCCTTCACCCCGTTTTACACGGCGCGCGCGGAGGATCGGGCAGCGTTGCGTGCCCGTGCCGCTTCATTCGACACGATCATCTTCTGCGTGGCCAACTACAACAGCCTTGACGTGCTCCAGGAGCTGAAGCGCCTGGGGCGGAGGGTGATCGTGATCTCCGCGCTCAGCCCCGTGTACCTCTCGGACCTGGCCTGGGTGCGGACCGCCATCGCGGTGTACGGCGACGGCAGGGATTCCTTCCGTGCCGGGTTCGGCGTGCTGGCGGGAGACTACCCGGCCACCGGCGTGCTCCCCGTCAATTTCGCCCGGGGCGGCCCATGAGCTGGCGACAGGCGGGCCGACGAGACCTCGCCGCGCTCCTGGAGTTTCTCCTTCCCGAGGAAGCACTCTTCGTCCCGTTCACCTCGCGGCTGCGGGACGGTTCCCGGGGTTTCGAAATCCACATGGACGCCGATGCCACCGGCGCCGTTCGGGACTGCTTCCTGCACACCGCCGGTGGTCTTCTTCTACCCGCCCTGTCGGCGGAAGCACGGGACAGGAAAGAGCTTCCGGTCCTTCTGAACAGCCTCAGGCCCATGGTCCATTCCATCATGGGAGTCGGCCGGTGCGTCGAGGTGATCGAAGCGCACCTGCCCCTGCCTCCGACAACCCGCGTGGAATATTTCCTCATGACTCTTGCCGCGGGCTCGCGGCACCCGGTGCTTCCACCCGATCCTCCGGGGCTCCGCGTGCGCAGGGCGGATCCGTACGACGCGGAGCTGCTCTTCCCAATGCAGAAATGCTACGAGCTGGAAGAGGTCGTTATCACCCCCGCTCACTTCAACGGGGCGCAATGCATGAAATCGTTGCGCCTTGCCCTGCGCGAGCAGCTTGTATACGTGGCGGAGATCGGGGGGATTCCCGTCTCCAAGGCCGCAACCAATGCCCGGGGGTACAAGGTGGACCAGGTCGGCGGCGTCTACACGGTGCCGCAGGAGCGCGGCAAGGGCCTCGGCAAGGTTGTCGTGTCGGAGCTCTTGAAGAAGGTATTCTCGGAGAAGCAGGCGGCATGCCTGTTCGTGAAGAAGCACAATCGCGCCGCCCTGGCACTCTACGAGAGGCTGGGATTCTCACCGGTGACGGACTACGTGATATCGTACTACGGGATCTAGCGCAGGTCTGGAGCGGCGCGGCGCCTCTACGCCTCTACCTCGACACGCAGCTCGGTTCCCGGCGCTCCCGGCGGGATGACGCGTGACGCGGCAGGCTTCCCGTCCACCATTATCCGCTGCTCCGCCACGGCGCGCCCCGTGTTGCGGATGCTGATCCGGTAGGTGGTCCCCTGGAAAACGCGGGTGATCTCCACGCGGGAGAGCTCCGCGGGGAGGCAGGGCTGGATCCGAAGGCCGTCGAAATCCGNNGCCAGGAGTTCTTGGCTTCGCCGAATGTCGGCGCGTCTTTGCCCGCGATCATCTGCGAGTAGACGTACGGCTCCATCCTGTGAAGCTCCTGGATGTGCTCCAGGAACGCGGGGCTGATCTTGCGGTAATACTCGAATGCCCTCTCGGGCCTTCCGGCGATGCACTCCGCGATCATGATCCACGGATTATTGTGACAGAAGACGCCGCCATTCTCCTTGTAGCCCTGGGGGTAGGAAGAGATTTCCCCCAGCTCCACGTGGTAGCCCGCGTACGGCGGATCGAGGAGCACGATCCCGTAGGGGGTGTCCAGGTGACGTTGGACCGAGTCCAGGGCGCGCACGGGCATGCCGGATTCCGCCCCTGCCTCGGCCATTGCGCAGAACGCGTTGGATTCGATGTAGATCTTCCCGTCACCGCATTCGCGGGAGCCCACCTTCCCGCCGTCGTCGTCGTATGCGCGCAGGAACCACTCCCCGTCCCATCCGTGCTCGATCACGCTTTTCCGCATGGCCTCGGTGGCGCCCTCCGCATCGCGGGCATCCGCCTCCCGCCCGGTGCGGCGGCAGATCTCGACGTAGTCCCTGCCGATGACGAGGAACATCCCGGCGATGAGCACGGATTCCGCCGTCCGCCCGTCGCGGCTCGTCGTGGTCTGAAAGGATTCATTGGGGTCTGTGGAGAAGCAATTGAGATTCAGGCAGTCGTTCCAGTCCGCATGGCCGATCAGGGGGAGCCCGTGCGGGCCCAGGTTTTTCAGGACATGCAGGAAGGAGCGCTTCAGGTGCTCGAACAGGGAAGCGGCATTCTCCGGGTCATTGTCGAACGGCACCTGCGTGTCCAGGAATGCCCAGTCTCCGGTTTCCTTGACATACGCCGCCACTCCGAGGATGAGCCACAGCGGATCGTCGTTGAAGCCTTCGCCCACGTCCGCGTTGCCCCGCTTGGTGAGCGGCTGGTACTGGTGCCACGCCCCCCCATCCGCCTTCTGGGTCGAGGCCACGTCGAAGAGGCGCTGGCGCGCGCGGTCGGGGACCTGGTGCATGCAGCCGAGCAGGTCCTGGCTTGTGTCGCGGAACCCTATGCCCCGCCCGATCCCGCTCTCGAAGAAGCTCGCGCTGCGGGCCATGAGGAAAGTCACCATGCACTGGTACTGGTTCCACGTGTTCACCATGCGGTCCAGTCTCTGGTCGCCGGACTCCAGCGAGTACCGGGAGAGCAGGTCCGCCCAATGCGCCCGCAGGGCGGTGAACTCGTTGTCCACGCGTGCGTCCGTGTCGAAGCGCGAAATCATCGTCATCGCCCGCGAGGTATTGGCCACGCCGGGGCTTGACCATTTTTCAGAGGCGGGATTCTCCACGTAGCCCAGGAGAAACACAAGGCTCTTGTTCTCTCCCGGGTCAAGTGAGATGTCATGCTGGAAAGCGGCCACGGGAGACCAGCCCGAGGCTTTCGACCCCGAGAGTCTGCCGCACGCGACCGCCCACGGCAGTGCGTAGCCGCCGCTGCGTCCGGTGAAGCTCTCCCGATCGGTCTCGAATGCCTGCGGCGGCACATTCACCGAATAGAACGAGAAATGATCGCGCCTCTCCCGGTACTCGGTGAGGTGGAAGATGGCGCTGCCCCGCACGTCGACCTCACCGGTGGACAGGTTGCGCTGGAAGTTCGTCATGTCGTCCAGCGCGTTCCAGAGACAGAACTCGGTGAGGGAGAAAAGGCTGAGGTGCTTCCTCTTCCTGCCGGAATTTCTCAGCACGACGCGCTGAACTTCGCAGTCCGCGCCGACGGGAACAAAGAACAGCACCTCGGCTTCCACCCCGTCTTTTGCCGAGCGGATGCGGGTGTAGCCCAGTCCATGGCGGCACTCATACGCGTCCAGCGGCGTCTGGGTCGGCCTGCAGCCGGGATTCCAGATCGCCTCTCCATCCCTGATGTAGAACAACCGTCCGTTCTGGTCGGCGGGAACGTCATTGTAGCGGTAGCGCGTCAGCCTCCGCAGGCGCGCGTCACGATAAAATGAGTACCCGCCGCCCGCGTTGGAGACGAGGGAAAAGAAGTCCCCCGTGCCGAGGTAGTTGATCCACGGCCACGGCGTGTCGTGGCGCGTGATCACGTACTCCCGGGCCGCGTCGTCAAAATGGCCGTAGCTCACCCTCTCCTTCATCCCTTCACCGCGCCCGCCGCTACGCCTTTCGTGATCTGCTTGCGGAACCCGATGTAGAACAGGAGCATGGGCGCCATCCCGATCACCAGCGCGGCAAACTGCTTGCCCCAGTCCGAGGTGAGGTTCGACGTGAACTTGAACACCCCCAGCGGCAGGGATTTAAGCTGCGTCCTGGACACGAGGATGTTGATGAGTGCAAACTCATTCCAGAGGCCGGTGATGTTCAGAATCGCCACTGTCGTGGCGATGGGCACGGACATCGGCAGGATGAGCCAGCGGAATATCTTGAAGTACGTCGCCCCGTCGATGCGCGCCGCTTCCACCAGGGCATAGGGAATCCCCTTGATGTATTCCGTGCTGAGGTAGATGGCGGTCGGCAGACCGGATCCGACGTAGATGAGGAGCACACCGAAGCGGCTGTCGTAGAAGAAGTTCACCTGCCCGTTTTTCAATATTCCCAGCACCCTGAACAGGTCCGTGAGCAGCCGGTCCAGCTGCGACACCTCGATGAACAGGGGCACCATGAGGGACTGGATGGACAGCAGGATGCCCAGAACGAAGCTCCCGTAGAGGATCGGGGTTGCCCTCGACTTGATCTTCGCGAACGCAAATCCCGCCAGGATGGAGAAGAAAATGATGCCGAGTGTCGCGCCAAGGGTGTAGATGAACGAGTTGCCGATGAGCTGGCTGAACTCGCCGAGCTTCCACGCGCCCGGGTAGTTGATCGTCGTCCAGATGTGCGGCAGCCCGACGCGGTTGAGGCGGAACTCCGTCGTGCTCTTGAAGGAGCTGAGGATAAGCCAGACGAGCGGGGCGATGGTCATGAAGGCGAAGATGCCCATCACGGCATAGGAGGCACCCTTGCCGAGAACGCCCATGAGCCGCTTGGCGGGCTGGTTCTTCAATGGTTCCGGCATGGCCCTACTCCCTCCCCCCGTAGCGCTTTTCCACGAGCTTGGTGATGACGATGAGAACCATGCTGAGCAGCACGATGGAGAGCGCGATTGCATTGGCCAGCGGGTAGTTCGGGGTGCCGAAAAACGCGGCATCGTACATGTAGATGGAGAGCAGCTCGGTGACTCGTGCCGGCCCGCCCCGGGTCATGGCGAATACCAGGGCGAAGCTGTTCAAAGAGCCGGCAATGCAGAGAATGGCGGCGTTGACGATGACCCCCGAGAGGCTCGGCAGGACGACGCGGCTCATCACCTGCCCTTCGGACGCGCCATCGATGCGCGCGGCCTCTATGATCTGGACGTCGATCTTCTGCATGTTGGCCAAAAAGAGGATCAGGTACAGGCCCGTCCAGCACCAGAGGATGACGAAGAGCACCGGCAGCATTGCCACGTCGGGCTTGCTCAGGAAGGTGGGCGTCCACTTGGTCCCCAGAAGATTCACCAGGTCGTGCTTCAGGAGCTCCAGCTTTGTCGGGTCGTAGGTGAGGATGAACTGCTTCAGCTCTGTCGGGGGATCCGTGAAGGTCTGGCCGGCCACGGGCCCGCTGGCATGGATGAGCTGCCTCACCACGTCATCAGTAATGTTGAATCCGCCCGCCGCATTGAAGATCTGGGTGATCTGGTGGGAGATCGAGCCCGCATACAGCCTGTTCATGATCTCCGCGATGAGCCCGTTGGGAGAGAAGATGATCGCCCACATGATGCCGATGACGATCACCGAGATGATGTTCGGCATGTACAGGACCCCCTGCCAGAAATCGCCGAACTTCACGATCCTGCGATAGATCAGGTACGCGAAGATGAAACCAAGCGGGAGCTGGCCGAAGATGGAGACGAGGACGATGTAGATATTGTTCTTCAGCGCCGCCCAGAAAAAGGAGTCCCGGATGAGCCGCTGGAATTGCTGGAAGCCCACGATCTTCCACGGCTCACCGCCGAACATTTTCCCGCCGTTGTAATTGCTCACCGAGAGGATGATCGAGATGATGATGGGAAAGCCCAGGACGAGAAGGTAGAGTAGAACCGCCGGCAGCACCATTGTCCAGTATGCCAGCCGCTCCTCAGATCTGCCGTGGATTGTCCGGGCCATTCAGAAACCTCCGCACCTCAGACAGAAGAAAAAGGGTGCCCGCGCACTACGCCGCCGTCGGGCGGATATCCTGCGCCGGGCACCCGGGAGCTCCCCTACTGGGTTGCCCGCCAGTCAGCCATTGCCTTCTCCGTGTCCGCCGCAACCTGCCTCGGGGTCTTGTTGCCAAGGCCGATATCCTGCAGGCCCTTGTTGATGAAGTTGTTGCAGACTCCGGGATCCAGGACGCCGTCAAGGACGTAGGAGATCCTGTTGATCCCCGCGTAGTACTTGGGCATCATCTGGGTGAACGGCTCAAGCTGGTCGCTGGTCACGCCCTTCAGGGAGGGAATGAAGGCGCCGGTTTCCAGTTTGATCTGCTGGACTTCAGGGGAATAGTAGTATTTCAGAAGCCGCACGGCGGCCTTTTCCTTGTCCGAGCCCTTGGGGACCGCGGCCGAGATTCCGAGGCCGACGCCCGCGATTGCGGACACGACGCCGGGGTTCTTCTCTCCCGGGATCGCCGGGAAGTTGATGAACGCATAGTCGGTTCCCTGCACCGCGGGGTCTATGAGCGCCTGGCCGGTGGATTTGTCCGTCAGGTAGAAGCCCTGGCGCCAGTCGCCGTCGATGATGAACGCCGCCTTGCCGGAAGCGAACAGCGTGGGTCCGTCACCGTATCCAAGCTGCATGTCAGCGCGGGGGATGACCCCGTCCTTGAACATGGTGTCGATGAAGGCAAGGGACGCGACGTAGCCGGGGTCGGTGAACTTCGCCTTGCCCGTCTTCACCTGGTCCACCCAGCCGTCACCGAGCATGCGGCCAACGACCGTGGAGAACAGGCACGACTGCATCTGCCAGCCGTCGCCATCGGGCAGCGTGATGACCTGGATGCCCTTCGCCTTCAGGCGGGGAACCATGGCCTTGAGGTCGGCGTACGTCTTGGGAAGCCCGAAGCCGTTGTCGGCCAGGAGCTTCTTGTTGGCGTACATGACCGTCGTGTAGGTGATGCTCTGGGGGAGCTCGGCCAGGTAGCCGGATGCCTGCGCCTTCGGGTTGACGGCGGGCGCCACGAACTTGGACAGGAACGCCTTGCCCAGCAGTGGTGTGAGGTCCTTCATCAGGTGCATCTGGTGGAGGATGGCGGAGCTGGACCGGCTGGACGGCCACATGTAGATCACGTCGGGGATGTTGCCCGCCGCGATGTAGGCTCCGAGCTTCTCATGGAAGGGCTGGTTGAACAGGATCTCCATCTG
>PMZS01000396.1 GCA_003170115.1 Spirochaetaceae bacterium | reverse complement strand
ACTCCAATTGGACAGATCCAAGGAACCCTGTCCTACACCTTCGAATATGTGTTGAACGCTGGGCTCACCAGGTCGAGCGACCTCAACAACTACCTTGGCCTCGGCCTGGGTTTCAGATACTGACCGGCGGCGGGACCCTTGAATATCGCATTCGTTGCCACCGAGTTTAACGAAGCACCCGAGCACTGGGGCGGCATCGCGAGCTACCTGGAAAACATCACTTCGATTCTTGCGGAGCGCGGGCACAGGGTAGTTGTTGTGACTCCCGCGAAGTGCGATCAGCGACGTATCCTGCCCGGCGGTGTTGAGCTCGTCCGCGTAGATATCCCGCAGCAGCCCTGGTGGCTGAGGAAAGTCAGGAAGCTGCTCGGCCGGCGATCGCGCAGGCCAATCGCGCATCTCTACCAGAGTTGGAAATTGAGCCGGGCTCTGGTCCGCATCGACGCGCGGCGCCGCCTGGACCTGGTCCAGTTCGCGAACTTCCGATCTGTCGGCTTCTTCAGGGGCCCCCGACGACCGTCAGTGGTTCGACTCAGCAGTCTTGCCCATTTCCTCCGTCAGGCCTCGTCGCTTTCATGGAACGGCACCCTCAGCAATCGTGTCGTCGAGCCAGAGGCCAAGGCTGCAGGCCGATGAGTGGGACAGATTCCCGTTCTCACGCTGCGCGGAAGGAAGGAACTATTTTCTCTACTTCGGCTCGCTCTTTCCCATCAAGGGTACCGTGGAGCTCGCCGCGGTGCTGGGACCGTTCTTGCGCGAGTTCCCGTATTTCGAGTTCTTTCTCATCGGGCGTGACCTCGGAACAGGCGATGGACCAATCCAGTCTCATGCCGTTCGTCCAGGGGATGCGGCGGACCGGCATGGACGAGCTCATAGTCGACGGTGAAAGCGGGCTTCTCTGCCCCCCCGGCGATGCTCCCGCCCTGCTGCAGGCCCCGCGGAGAGCGGCTCGCCTGGATGACTTGCAGCGGGAAGCGATCGGCATCGCATCCCGAAAAGCAACCGAAGTGCTTTCAGACGAGATCGTTTACAGTGTTCATATGCTGCTCTACAAGAGCGTCTTAGGACGAAGGCAATCGAAGCTGGACTGATCTTTTTCAGTGTTCGTCGGAGGACACTATGACTTACCATGCTTTGAACGAGGCGGCCCTGAATGACTACCTGTGCGGCCGCCCCGCCGGTGCTGGCCGGTTTTCCTGCGGCTCCGAGTTCGCGGTGAAGGGTCGTTGCCTATGGGCTTCCGAACGTCACAATCAGCGGCTTACCCGAGCTCGGAAAAAACGTCTGAAAAAGCTATATTCTGTTACAATAATCGCCGTTCAAATTTAGCACACAGGGAGCAAAAGGATGTATCGAGTCAAAATGTACGGGGCCGGATCCAGCGGCAACCACTTGGCCAACGCCTCGAGGGTTTTGGGTTGGGACGTGACCGTATGCGACGTCGACGAAGTTCCGCTGAACCGCATGAAAAACGAAATCTATCCCGGACGTTATGGGAAATGGGACGAGGGCATCAAGCTGTTCAACTGTGTATGAGGAACAGGATGTTCCGTTTTTCCGCCAACCCGACGCGATAGCCCGACGGCGCCGGCTGAGCGGACGCGGCAGGAGCTCCTTCAGGAGCTGAATGGGATAAGGACGGAGCAGGGGCAGGTTCTTGAGAAGGCCTCGATCCTGCCAGATGCGCAACTCGGAATAGATCCGGTCATTCGGATCGGCTGCGATTTGCGAGAAGACCGACAGGCTGCAGGCCAGCGAGGCCACGAACACTATCAGGTTGATAGCACGAGCCTGTTTCATGGTGGTCCTTTTGCGGTAGTCATGTCACTCGGTCGTTGTATCGAATGGAACACAGCCCCGATTCGGCTCTATTTGACTCGAAATTGACTTGAAACCGGCATGTCTGCGTGCTAGACTTTTGCGGATGACATGAGATGGCGGTTTGCATCGGTCAAGGACAGCCTGGTCTTGGCGCTCGACGAGCATGATGCCCTTACAGGAGTCGATGCCTTGGTCATCCTTACCGAGTGGAACCAGTTTCGCACCGTGGACTTGGACTGCGTGAAAAGGCTTCCCAAGGAGCCTTGCTTCTTCGACCTGCGCAATCTCTATGTCCGACACGAGCTGGAGGCAAATGGTTTCCCTTACTTCGGGGTGGAGCAGTAAGCCGAAGATGCGCGCGCTTTACCTGTCGTTCTACTTTGGGCTGTTCTTCCTCCTTGCCGCACCGGCATATGCCTACCTGGATCCAGGCACGGGCAGCCTGCTCCTGTATGCCATAGTCGGTATCGCTGCAACAGTACTTTTTGGGGTCCGCAACCTCTGGCACATGTTGAAAGGCAGGGTCTTTCTCGCCGGCGCCGCCGTGGCAAAAGGCATTCCAGATATCGTTTTTCATTCGGAAGGCGGCAGCTACTGGCAGGTCTTCCAACCTGTGCTGACCGCCCTCTCGCGTGAAGGCGTTTCCTGCGCATACGTGACGCCGGATGCCGCCGACCCAGGCCTCTCCTTTTCTCTGCCGGGCGTAAGGGCTTTCCGACCCGGCGGCAACATGGCAACGATCGCGTGGATGAACGCCGCCAGCACCGGGATTGTCGTTTCCACGACCCCGCACCTGGATGTCTACATGCTGAGGCGCTCGAAGCGTGTGAAGAGGTATATTCACCTTTTTCACTCGCCAACTGACATTGCCTTCTACGAGAAATACGCGTTCGACTGGTACGATTGCCTTCTGACCGTGGGTTCCTTCCAGGAGCCCGGCATACGGGAGCTGGAGCGCAAGAGGGGCACCGCACGCAAGCAACTCCTGCCGGCGGGGTGCACGTATTTTGACAGCATGCTGGGCGAGCTCGCAAGGATGCCAGCGAACAGGGACGAGCCGCGCAGCGTCCTGTACGCGCCGGCCTGGGGTGCGCGCAGCTCCGTTCTCACGTACGGCTCGGGGATCATCGACTGCCTCACGCGGGAAGGGATCAAGGTCATCTTCAGGCCCCACCCGCAATTCTACGTTTCATACACGGCGTTGATCCGCGGTATCGAAAAACGGTTTTCCGGGACTGCGCTTGTGGAGATCGATCGCGGACGGACGGCGCTGGCCTCCATGGCGCGTTCAGACGTCCTCATCACCGACCTCTCGGGCATCCTGTTTGATTTCGCCTGCCTGTTTGCGCGGCCGATCCTGCTGGCCAATTCCGACGTCGACCCGGGAGGGCACGAGGGCGAGGATCTGCCGGCGCCCCTCTGGGATGTGGCTGCAAGCAGGGACCTCGCCTATTCACTTGTAGATGGGATCGAGTCGCTGCCGGGGCTCGTCGGGCGGGCGAGGAGCGACGCCAACGACCAGGCTCGAAAAACTCATGAGTTTCGAGACCGCTCCTTCTACAATTTCGGTTCGGCCGGTCCCGCGGCGGCGCGACAGGTGCTCGCGGTCCTGAAAGGCCTCTCGTGAGCGTCATCCGCCTGGTGTTCGTCGAGCCCATTATTCTCCTCCTGAAGTTCCTGTTCACGCAGTTTCATGCCGTCACAGGGAACTACGGCCTGTCGCTGTTGCTTATGAGCCTCGCGGTGACCCTCCTGACTACGCCGCTGTACTACCTGGCTGAGCACTGGAGACGCATCGAGGTGGAGTTGCAGAACAAGATGGCCCCGGAGCTCGCCAGCGTTCGGACCCACTACCAGGGGCAGAAGCGATTCTATCTCACGAGAAATGTCCACCGGCTGCACGGCTATTCTCCGTGGCTCGCCATTCGCGCCTCGTTCGGTCTCCTCGTACAGATTCCGTTCTTCTTCGCCGCGTACCTCTACCTCAGGCACTACGAAGGTTACTCGGGCGTCGGATTCCTGTTTCTGCGGGACCTGGGGAAGCCCGACAGTCTGCTCGGAGCTGTGAATGTCCTACCGATCGCGATGACGCTGATCAACATCGCATCGGCCCTGGTATACACCCGCAGCTTCTCTCTGAAGGGCAATGGGCCTTTGCTCTTCATGAGCCTGCTCTTCCTCGTGCTGTTGTACGACCAGCCCGCCGCCCTGCTGGTCTACTGGACGATGAACAATGTCTTTTCCCTGGCGAAGAACATCTTTCTTCCGGCGCCGCACGGCGCAGGCATCAGTTCGTCGTCCCAGCCCGGCATTCTCACCCGCGCGGTTGCCGCGGTGCGGGCACTCTACGATGGGAGCCTCGCGCAGCCGGGACTCATCGCCGGTTTCTCCCTCATCGTGGCGAGTCAGAACTGGTGGCTCATTCACCGGGCCTCTTCGTTCTCCCGCTGCATCGCGGTGACATTCCTGTTCGCGGGTCTGCTTTCAATCATTGCCCTTGCCGGCTATCTGAGGCGCCCTCGCCTGCCCAGGATCGGGAGCAGGGTCCTCGGCCTGGTCATTTCCTGGGGCGTTTTCGCAGTCGCCGCCTACTTCCTTTTCGCGGCGCGCCGCCAGAATGCCTACGTGTCGAATCCGAACATGAAAATGCTCTCGACGCTCGTGCTGGACGCCTGCGCGTGCATCGCTTCCACGGGCATCGTAGCCCGCTTCCGTCGCACGGAACCTCCTCCATCACAGGCGGAAAAGGGTGGTTGGGTCTTTCTCGTCTCCACTTGTTACCTCTTCCTCTTCGTGTTCATCCTTTCACCGTTGCAGGTCTATTTTTCTTCCCCCCGCGACGTGGGGCTCACTACCGCGGCGCTCATTGTGAGGAACCTGCCGTTGCTCCTTCTGTGCACAGCAGCGGTTGGGGGTCTCGGGCTGCTTGCCGGGCGCACGGGACGACGGCTCCCGGGCAGCGCGATGATTTCAATTATCGTTGTTGGCATTATGTATGCGCTTATCTCGTCCAGCCGCTATGGCGTGCTCGACGAGTTCTCCCTGCAAAAGGCGTTCATGCTGAACGAGACATCGGCCTGGTACTTTGTCCTGGACGCGGCAATCGTGACCATAGCCGCGATCCTGGGACGGTACCTGTGGACCCGGGGCAGGCGGATCGTCATACCGGCCCTCGTGGTGCTCACCCTGGCGAGCGCCGCGCAGATCGCATCTGCAGCGCTGAAGACACCTCCGGAGGAGCTCGTGCCGCCGCGCACCGCGGACTCCGCGGAGATTCCGGCGGGAAGCATCGAGGCGCAAAGATTCAGCCGGGCCGGCAGGAATGTCGTCTTCATCATTGCCGACATGTTCAATGGCAACTACATGGGGCGGGCGCTCGATGAAAATCCACGGTACAGGGCCGAGCTGGACGGCTTTGCATGGTACCCCAATACGCTATCGGTCTCTTCGGTTACCGCGACCTCGCTACCGGGAATTTATGGTGGATTGGATTTTTCTCCGCGGCGGCTGAATGAGATGACCGGCAGCGGCAATCAGAAACTCACGAAGGCGGCGGAACGATTCTATGGCGGGATGGCAAAGAAGGGGTACGCCATTGCCGCTGTGGATTCCCTGTATGTCGACCTCGGCACGCTGGAAGGCGTGCGGGGCACGGGCGGTGCGCTGCGATTGGAGTCTTCCTCCTATGCAGGCTTCTGGAGGGCACAACACAAGCTGAACGACGCCGCGCGAACGGAGAACCCGAAGAATACGCTTCTTGCCATGCTCGCCGTGTTTCGCTGTGTTCCTTTCAGCCTGAAGGCGCGTGTGTACGATGAGGGAAGCTGGATCTTGTTCAGGAAGTCCTACCAGTTTCAATACATCGCCCGCAAGACCCTGGCAACGTACGGCTACCTCGATCTGCTCCCACAGCTATCCTCGCTCCAGGAGACGGGCAACACCTTCAAGTTCATCCATACGCAGCTTACGCACGAGCCCTTCGGCGTCACCAAGGACGGCTCCATAATCGAGAATGACTTTCCCGATCCCCGTACGAGGAGTTTTATCGACGGCACCAGCGCCTACTACAGCGCGAGAAAGTTCGTCGATTTCCTCGATCATTGGCTCGCCTGGATGAAGAGCAGCGGTGTGTTCGACAACACGCTCATCATAGTCGTCTCAGACCACGGCAACAGTGCGGATGACACGGGAGTCCGGTTGCCCCCAGAACTGGATAACCCTTTTACCCGCGCTGATCTTTCGCGGTCTCACGCGCTCCTCCTGGTGAAGCCGTTCGGGGCGCACGGCGCTGTTCGAACCGATCAGCGCCTGATGACCAACGCGGATGCGGCGGCCATTCTCTTCAATGCGCTCGGCGACCCGTCTGTCGCCGGCAAGGACCCCACGGCGGGCGCTCCGGGGCCCCGCACCCTCGAGTTTGCCCCACTGCAAGGCAGCTGGGCGGACTTCCTGCAGAATGGGACGGCCGCATTCAATCATTACATCGTCCGCAACGACATGTTTGATCCTCGGAACTGGAGCAGGGAGTGAGGGAAACGCTTTTCACGGTCGGGCCGGTGGAGATGTACCCCGAGACTCTCGAACAGGGTGGGAAGCAGCTTCCCTATTTCCGCACTGACGAGTTCTCCCTCGTTGTCCGGGAATGCGATGACGGCCTGCGGGCACTTGCCGGCGCTCCCACGGGATCCCGCACGGCCATCCTGACCTGCTCGGGTACCGGCGCCATGGAGGCAACGGTCGTGAACTTCCTCAGCGGATCCGAGAGGGCGCTGATTGTTCGCGGCGGCTCTTTTGGGGAGCGCTTCTGCGAAATCTGCTCCGATGACGGCATTCCTTTTGACGCCGTGCATGTCGAGCCGGGCAGGGCACTGGACATGGATCATCTCGAGTCCCGCGATATTTCGGGCTGCAAGGCGCTTTACGTCAACGCGTGCGAAACCTCGACCGGCGCCCTTTACGATATTTCTGCCCTGGGAGATTTTTGCCGTCGCCGCGGCTTGTTCCTGGTCGTCGACGGGATCAGCGCATTTCTCTGCGATGAGCTGAACATGGAAAAGATGGGCGTCGACGCGCTCATCGTCAGCTCCCAGAAAGGCCTCGCTCTGCCGCCGGGACTGTCCATGATCGTGATCGGGCCGCGGCTTCTTGCGCGGCTCCACGACATTCGCCCGCGCGCCCACTACCTCGGTCTCCAGCGGCATTTGAAAGACATGGAGAGGGGCCAGACCCCCTTCACTCCCGCGGTCGGGATCATCCTCCAGCTGCATTCACGATTGGAGACTCTGAACCACATCGGTGCCTATGCGTGCATCCGGAAGGTCTCTTCCCTCGCACAGCACTTCCGTGAAGGCCTGAATGGACTGCCTGTACGTATTTTTCCTGAACGACCTTCGAACGCGCTCACCGCGTTGACTCCGCAAAATGGCAGCTCCGCCAACGACATCTACCTGCGGCTGAAGAAGGAATATGGCCTGGTCGTGACACCCAACGGCGGCGAGTTGCGCGACAAGGTCTTCAGGGTCGGCCATATGGGCAACATTCGCGTGCAGGACCTGGACCGGGTCCTGTCGGCGCTGCGGAAGGTCATGAAATGAAAGCAATTCTTCTCACGGCAGGCCGCGGCACAAGGATCAGCCGGCATATCGATGACAAGCCGAAGTGCACCGTTCCCCTGGACGAGAAAACCACGCTCATCGAGTACAGCGTCGCGTTACTTCGGAGCAAGGGCATCAACGACATCGTCATGGTCCTGGGCTATCGCGGCGCGGTGATCAAGGGCCTGCTCGGCGACCGCGGCATCGAGTATCGCACCAACCCGTTCTACGACGTCACGAACAGCATCGCGTCGTTATGGTTTGCCCGGGATGTTCTGAAGGAGGATCCCGCAGGAACACCATGCCGATTCCTGCTCATGAACGGTGACGTCTACCTCTCGGAAGAGGCGTTGGACATCGTCCTTGCCGAGGACCGCGACCCGGTGATGTTCTACGACGTAACGCGCCGCGCCGAGGCGGACTACAAGTTCTTCTGCGAAGGCGAACGGCTGGTGAAATACGGAAAAGACCTGAGCCTGGAAGAAACCACCGGTGAATACGTCGGGTGCGCCACGTTCGGATGCGGCTTCGTGGACCGGTTCCGCGAACGGCTGGAACAGCTCATTTCGTCACAACAGCACTCGATGTGGTGGGAGAACGTGCTGTATTCCATGGCGGCCGATCGGCCCATCATCGCCCGCGACATCGCCGGCGCGTTCTGGGGCGAGGTCGACTACATCGAGGACTACGAACGGATCATGTCGCACTACAGGAGGCGGGGACCCGCAGATGGTTGACAGCAAGGTGAACGAGACCTGGGGCATGGTCATCGAGCGCCAGCGACGGCTGCTCGACATCAATGTTCGGGAGGTCATACGCTATAGAGACCTGATCTGGCTGTTCGTGAAGCGGGATTTCACCACTGTCTACAAGTAGACCGTGCTCCGGCCGTTGTGGTTTGTCCTCAATCCCTTTTTCACGACGATCGTTTTCAGCTTCGTGTTCGGCGGTCTGGCCAAACTCCCCACCGACGGCATGCCGCAGACCCTGTTCTACTACAGCGGGACCATGCTCTGGTGATGTTTTGCAATCAGCCTCACCAGCGCCGCGGATAAGGTTACCAGTAATGCGACGCTCTTCAGCTCAGCGCGGGGCTACTACTAAGTCTCTATGGCCCATGGGCGATTCCTGCCGTTCGTGCGGCGAGGTCTTTAGCGATGCCCCACGACCTCCGTACCTTGAAATGCACCCTCCCGCGCTTCCAATGTTTCCATATCACGCAACGTAGGCGCCTTCGGGTCCATCTTTCCAAGTCCTATGCTGGGAGTTTGGCAGAATCCGAAGCAGCCCCGCCATCCGATTATGTATCTGCGAAGCGCTTCGATCATCCGGGCGCACGATTCGTCGCGCAGGCCATTGAAAGCGCCCTGTCACAAACCTTTCGTAACCGTGAAATCATCGTTGTCGAGAACGGCTCCACTGACGGGACAAACAGTGTTCTGGCCGGATTCACGGGACGGATCACTCTGATCCATCAACAACATCCTGGCATTTCAGTTGCCCGAAACGCAGGCATCGCTGCCTCTTCTGGAGAACTGATTGCTTTTCTTGATCAGGATGATTTGTGGGATCCAGGCAAGCTCGAACGCCAGAGGGTGTGTGTCGCAGTCCCGACGCTTGGTATCCCATCTGAGACCTTTATTCGCAATCACATCGATAGGCTTTCGGCACATGTGATCCCGTTGCACGGCGGACCCCCTCCGGACCGGCTATCCGATGGTCATCGGGTGGACGATCTGCCCGGATTTTTCAAGCAAAACCGCATAGATGTCGTTCTGGCAGAGTATGGGCAGACAGGGGCGTCCTTGGTGACCGCGTGTCGAAAAGCACAGGTACCCCTGGTAGTCCATTTCCACGGAGCCGATGCGTACGATCATGAAGTCCTGAAAATCCACCGCCAAAGGTACGCCGAACTTTTTCGCTCGGCTCGCCGCGTTGTCGTTGTGTCCAAGGCGATGAGAAATCAGCTTGAAGCTCTCGGCTGCTATCCTGGAAAGATTCGCTTCGTGCCCTGCGGTGTGAATCTGTCGCAGTTCCGGCCTGTTCTCCCCGGGGTGAACCCGCCTGTGTTGACTGCAGTCGGACGTTTCGTGAACAAGAAAGCGCCCTACCTTGCAATTGTCGCGTTTACCATAGTAGTCCGGACTTTGCCAGAGGCCAGGCTCGTCATGGTGGGCGGCGGGCCGCTTTTTGATGCCTGCAGAATGCTTTCACGTGCGCTTGGCATAGGCGACTCCGTTCAGTTCACCGGAGATGCACTGCATTCCCAGGTAGTCGAGAAACTTGCGCAATCACGCGCATTTGTTCAGCACTCGGTGGTTACAGACTCCGGCGACAGCGAAGGCCTTCCCAAGGCAGTCCTCGAGGCATGTGCATCGGGGCTTCCAGTTGTCGCAACAGCGCATGCGGGAATCGTCGATGTAATAACAGATGGTGTGAATGGATTTCTTGTTGACGAATTCGACATTGCCAATATGGCTAACCGGATGCTTCAGATCTGCACGGAACCATCGCTTGCCAATAGACTGGGTTAAGAGTGCGTCCCTAAAAACTAGACTTTTTTCTATGCAATAGATATCTTCCCCCTGGGAGAGGGGAACTATATTGCGTAGAGAGGAGAATAGGCGCCCCCTGCCGCGAAGGGCAGGATGGCGGGATGTCAGTGATGAGTTCTGGGAAGCGGTCAAGGGCTACATTCCGAAGCCGAAGAAGAAGGAATACAAACAGGGAAGACCGCCTGCCGAACCACGCAAGCTGTTGAATGGGATGCTGTATGTTCTGCGTACAGGCTGTCAGTGGAAAATGCTTCCACGCGAGTATTACGCAGGGAGCACTACTCACAGGTACTTTCAGCGGTGGGCTGAAGCAGGAGTGTTTCGAAAGATGTGGATCCACTGCCTGAAAGAGTATGACGAACTGAAAGGAATAGCGTGGCGGTGGCAGATTCTTGACAGCCAAACTGTTTCAGCCCCCGTGAAAGGGGAAAAAAATAGGGAAAAACCCGACCGATAGAGGAAAGCTGGGAACCAAAAGGCACAATATCGTCGATCAGAATGGTGTTCCCTTGGCACTGGTACTCTCGGGAGCAAATGTCCATGACAGCAAAGAGCATGACCACATTTGGGATTCGCTCATCATTCCGCGACCAAGTCCGCGGCTAATTGAACAACATGCTTGCGAGGATAAGGGATACGACTTCCCATTCTGTCGCAGACGGCTTCAAAGAAAACTCTA
>PMZS01000139.1:2032-35010 GCA_003170115.1 Spirochaetaceae bacterium | reverse complement strand
CGGGGGATCTTCGTCGTGCGGACGTAGCCCTTGATCTCGTCCAGTTTCGACACGACGGCCGAGTCCTTGTCTTTGAGGCTCCAGGCCCTGCCGAAGAGCTCTGAGAGGTCGACGCTTTCCACGGAGATCCCCGTGCGCTCCAGGAGCTTTTCGCTGTAGCGCACGGTCACGAAGGCGGCGGGACGGGCGCCGATCTGGCCGAACCGCGCCTTCCGCAGGCCCTTCACGACCCGGCAGACTCCCGCGAAAGAGCCCAGGTCCCGGCGGAACTCGGCGGACTCCGGGTCCATGGTGTGCTGGGAGGTGAGGCTGTAGCGGATGCCGTACTGGGCGAGGTTGTTGCAGGCGGACATCTTTCCGCAGAAGCTGTCCCGGCGGTGCTCGATGGCCATCCGTCCGGGCTCGTCGGGAAACGCGTGCACCAGAACCGGCACGTCCAGGCCGGCGAGCCGCAGGGTGTCCGCGATGCCCCGCTCGTCGCCGAAGTTCGGGAGGGTGACGAGGATGCCATCGATTTTTTCCCTGTTCGCCTTGAACAGATCGGCGCATTTCTTCGCGTCCGCCAGGGATTCCACGGAGCCGTACTTGGTGTCCTTCGGAGTCAGCGCGACCGCATCGAGTCCTTCCTCCTTCAGCACCGCGAGGACTGTCTTTCGCCCCTGTTCGCAGAGCTCGGCCGGGAAGAAACCCCGATTGCCCACCAGAACTCCGAGTGTCGTCATGTGAATTCTCCTTGGCTCAGGCCGGTGTGATCGAATCTGCTTCGGCTCGAAACGTTCTTTGAAACAGCGTTCGCTACGATATGATCCCGCACTCGAAAAGTCAAGGATTCGCAGTGGTGGGAGGCCGCTTGATTCATGTTGTTTCGATGGCGAATAAATGGTGTCACCAAAAGGAAACGATTCTTTCGACAAAAAGCGCCCGGTCAGGGGAGTGTTGCGGCGGGGATACACGTGCGGAGAAATCATCCGACAGGCGAAGGGATTGCATTGATGAAGACATAAATACTTTCTATGGAAAGAATTATGTGACGGCTCGTCAGCGCTCGCTTGGCACCGGTCTTGGATTTGGATATGCCCACGGAGGGCTTCATTTCATGGAGAGACTTGTTTATCTCGTTCTCGCTGTCGCCGTGCTGACGCTTCCTGCCGCGGTGAATCCAGGACCAGGCGCGGTTCCAGGATGCCCTGAAGACGGCCGGCTACGGCGTGGAGGTCCTGTTCAGCCAGGGCGACTCAGCCAAGGAAAAGGCGAATGTCGAGTTGTTGAACACCAAGGGCGTGAAAATCATCGTCATCTGCCCTCAGGACGCCTCCGCAGCAGCCGCAGCGGCTGACGAAGCGCGCGCGGCTGGAGTGAAGGTCATTTTCTATGACCGACTCATCCGCGACTCGGCGTCGCTCGATTACTACGTGACCTTCGACAGCGTTGCGATCGAGGCGGCATGGGGCACCTACCTCGTGAGCAAGGCGTCGGGCTCGGGCAACGACCTTATCATGATGAATGCAATGATTAAGGTGAAGAAAAGAGCAGCTCGGATTGTAGGATGCAGCTATGCAGCTCTCACTGCGATGCTTCCAGGAGCCTGAGCTCGCCTTGTAATTGCTCCTCCAGGTCTCGCAGATCATCGGGTTGACCATTTGCCAGCTTTCCCTTCAACAGGCCCCACACCGCCTCATCAGGATTGAGGTCGAAGGCGCAGGAGGGAAAGAACTCACGACGTAGACGAGGAAGAGTTCGACACAGATCTCCCAGAGGCGCGCCCCGATGGGTGTTGTTATTGTCCAGGAGTGCGATGACATGGCCGTGCAGATGGCGTAGCACCTGGTGCAAGAACGCCACCACCTCATCCTGTCCGATGTTGTCCCAGAAGAACATGGCAAAGAGCCCAAGTCGCTTTCGCGTCGGGCTTACGGAGATGCACGAGATCACTGAGATTCGCTCGTTGGCAAAGTGGTTCCGCATCAGCGGGATGCAGCCAACAGGTGCCCAGGTCCTCTTGACCGTAGGCGTGAGCAGAAGACAAGTTTCGCAAGGTGGGAAAGAAGATGCTCCTGGACTTCTGCGAGGGCTGCCTGCGTTTCCATCCCGACCCGGTGAAGCTCGCGAAGACGGTGGCCGAAAAACTCCTGGAGCGCATCGCGCACGTGAACTGCTAATTTGCCGGCAAGTTTCCCCAGAAGGCGGCTGCCGGGAAGAACGAGAAGTACAGCGGCCTAAGCAAGGCGTTTACGAAGATCTGCAAGGAGCGCCGCTAGTCGGAAGATGTGCCGTCCCGCGCCCCGTCGGGACGGCCATCAAAGACCTATGAACGGTTCCTTTTCGACATGACGTCGATGTACACGGCGGCGATGATCACGAGGCCGCGGATGATATACTGCCAGAATACGTCCATGTTCATGACGCTCA
This sequence comes from Spirochaetaceae bacterium, assembly GCA_003170115.1. Classification (GTDB taxonomy): domain Bacteria; phylum Spirochaetota; class Spirochaetia; order SZUA-6; family Fen-1364; genus Fen-1364. The sequence goes on along the minus strand of PMZS01000139.1, from coordinate 32,601 downwards.
TCCCATTGAGAAGGCTTGCGATGATGAGCGAGCCCACGATTGCTCCGATAATCGTTCCCTGGCCGCCCATGAGGCTCGTGCCCCCGATGACGCAGGCGGCGATGGCGTCCAGCTCGTAGTTCTGGCCTCCGCCGATGGTCCCTGCGGCCACGTACCCCGTGAGCACGATCCCCGAAACCCCGGTGAGCAATCCGATGAGAATGAAAACCGTGAACACGACACGGTCGATGTTGATCCCTGAAAGCCGGGTCGCCTCCTTGTTGCCGCCAAGGGCGTAGGAGTAGCGTCCAAACTTGGTATTATTCGCCAGATACGTAAATATGACCGCCACCACGGCCATAAGGAGGACCGGGTTCGGTATCCCGCGATAGCTGTTCATGATGAAGATGAAGAAGACGACGAGGGCGGATATCACTACCGCCTTCAATAAATCGCGATAGAAGGGCACGAGCTTGAAGCCGAACTCCTTTCTCTGCTGCCGGCCGCGAAACACGATATAAACGAACGCCACAATGACGAGCGCTCCGACGATCCAGCCGGCCACATCGGACACGTACCCCTGTGCGATGAGCCGGAAATCGTCCTCATAGATTGTGAGGGTCTTCCCTTGCGTGACGGCAAGGACGCCGCCGCGGAAGATCAACATGCCCCCCAGGGTCACGATGAAGGCGGGAACCTTGAGGAAGGCGATGATGGTTCCCTGCCAGAGCCCGATGAGCAGCCCGACGAGCAAGGCGGTCACTATCGCGATAATCGTATTCAGCACTCCGAGCGGTCCCGCGGCCATCGCGGGGAAGAGGCTATGGAGAATGGGCGGCATGATTTGCACCTGCAGGTAGGCGGTCACGGCGCTGACGAGGCCGGTGGCCGAGCCGACCGACAAGTCAATGTTGCCCGTCGTGATGACCAGGACCATGCCGATTGCCAGGAAGGATACGATGGTCATTTGCCGGAAAAGGTTGGAAAGGTTTCGCGGCTCAAAGAACACCCAGTGCGTGAGACTACCGAACAGGAGCCAGATCAGCGCAAGGGCGATGATCATCGTATAGGTGCGAATGTTGGTGCGGATGCTCTTGGAGACCGCCGTTATTGAAATCGTCTTTGTTGCCAGCATCATTTCACCTCACTTGTTGCGGCGGCCAGAAGGCCCGTTGCCATCGCCATGAGTTTTTCCTGCGTGGCATCGCTTCTGTCAACGATGCCGGCGCACTCTCCTTCATGCATGACGAGGATGCGGTCGCTCATGCCAAGGATCTCCGGCAGCTCCGAGGAGACAAGGACGATCGCAACCCCTTCCTCCGCGAGCTTGTTCATCAGCTTGTAGATTTCGAACTTCGCGCCGACATCTATCCCGCGCGTCGGCTCGTCCAGGATGAGAACCTTCGGCTCGGACATCAGCCATTTGGCGATGACGACTTTCTGCTGGTTGCCGCCGCTCAGTGAATTGACAAGGGCGAGCAGGGAAGGCGTTTTGATGGCGAGGTACGTCGCCATAGATTCGCATGCATTGAGCTCCGCGTTCCGGTTGATGGACAGAAAGCCGGAGAAACGCTCCAGGTTCGGCAGCGACATGTTCTTGAGGATGGATTGGTCGACAACGAGCCCCATTCGTTTACGGTCCTCCGGAACGAGGCTGATACCGTTTTCCATGGCCTCGCGCGCTGAATCGATAACCACCGGTGCGCCCTCGAACAAGATTTCCCCGCTGCGGTTCTGCCCGTACTCGCCGAAGATCGTCGTTACCAACTCGCTGCGGCCCGACCCCATGAGACCCGCAATGCCGAGGATTTCCCCCTTGCGGACGGAAAAGGAAACGTCTTTCACCGACCTCTTGCCTGCCTGGTAGGGGCTGTCGACGGACAGGTTGCGGACTTCCAGGATGACCTCCCCGGGTTTGCGGTTGCCGATGGGGAACCGCTCCCGCATTTCGCGCCCGACCATCATCGAGATGATCCGCTCGTAGCTCGCTTCTTTCGTGGCAAGGGTTCCGACGACCCCGCCGTCACGCAGGACCGTGATGGAGTCGGTGATGCGGAAGAACTCTTCAACCTTGTGGGAGATGTAGATACACGTTACTCCCCTTTCCTTGAGATGAGCAAGGATCCCCATGAGAATCTCCACCTCGGCTTCCGTGAGAGCGGAGGTCGGCTCGTCGAGGATCAGAACCTTCGCGCTCTCGGAAAGGGCTTTGGCGATTTCCACGATCTGCTGCTGACCGACTCCGAGGTTTGTCACGACGGCGGTAGGGGAGATGCTGAGATGGTATTCGTCAAGCACCCCTTGCGTCTCATGGTAGAGCTTGTTCCAGTTGATGATCCCGCTGGTGCTCGGCTCGCGGCCGAGGTAGATGTTCTCACCCACTGTCATGAGCGGTATCAGAGCGAGCTCCTGGTACACGATGGCGATCCCCTTCTCGATGGCCTGTCGTATCGAATCCCGCTCGAAGCGCAGCTCTTCCCCGTTGTACAAAATGCGTCCCTGAAAGGAATCGAATGGATAGACGCCAGCAAGGATCTTCATGAGAGTGGACTTGCCAGCGCCGTTTTCACCGCAGATCCCGTGGATTGTGCCCTTCTTCACCGGGATAGAGACATCGGTGAGCGCGACCACGCCGGGGAATTCCTTGGTCACGTGCTGGATGTCAAGGATGAAGTCGTTTGTTTCGCTCATGCTGGCCATGCCCCTCGATAAAGGAAGGCGAGGGCGCGTGCCCTCGCCTCTCCGTACAGGCTAGGATGAAAAACGAGCGCGGCTGCTGCCGCGCTCCTCAATGCGATGAATTATGGTCTTGGCGGCTTCTGAGAGTCCGGAATGTCCCGATACACATCGTCGTAGCTCTGGAAACCGCTCTTGACGATCTGTTCGTAGACATTGGATTTGTCGACCTGGACGACCGGGAGGAACAGGCACGGCACCTGGCCCTTCTGGTTTTTGTCCAGCGTGATCGCCGAAAGGTCGAACATCTTGAGGCCTTCGATTGGCTGTCCCTTCGCGAGCGAGATGGCCATGTCGATGGCGAGCGGCGAGAGCTTGCGCACGTCCTTGTAGACGGTGACGGTCTGCTCGCCCTTCACGATGGAGTTGCAGCCGGCGGCAGTGGCGTCCTGGCCGGAGATGGGAACTTTGCCGGCAAGTCCTTGCGCTTTCATTGCCTGGAGAGCGCCGAGCGCGGTCCCGTCGTTCGAGGCGACGACTGCATCGATGTTGTTGTGCTGCGCTGTGAGGACATTCTCCATGATCTTGGTTGCATTCGCGGGGTCCCAGTTCTCGACCCACTGATCAGCAACGATCTTTACCGCGCCACTGTCGATGAGCGGCTTCAGGACCTCCATCTGTCCGTTGCGGACGAGGACTGCGTTGTTGTCGGTCGGGCTTCCGCCGAGGAGCATGAACTTTCCCTTGTTCACGACCTGCACAACCCCGCGGGCCTCTGCGCGTCCAACCTCAGTGTTGTCGAACGAGATGTAGGCCGAAATATTCGTCGACTTGATGAGCCGGTCATAGGCAATAGTTTTCACCCCCGCCTTTGCCGCCTCGTCGACCGCAGTCGCTGCCGCCGCCCCATCTTCGGCGATGATGATGATGACGTTGACGCCCTGCAGCGCCATGTTCTCGATCTGGTCGTTCTGCAGCTTCGCGTCATGGTTGGCAACCTGCGAGATGACCTGGGCGCCCTTCGCGGCGGCAAGCTTGGTCATGAGGGCCTGTTCGACCGGCCATCGTTCGGTGGCGAAGTCGGAGAAGGAAAGGCCGATCTTGATCACCCCGCTTTTCGCGCCCTTTGTTTCGCCTGTTCCGTTGGCAAAGACCATGCCGCCGAGCAGGAGAACCGTGAGCAATACGAGACATGCTTTCCTCATAAGGAAAACCTCCTTAGATTGAGATGCGATCAAGAATATACAATTTGCGTGCCAAGTGCGTGTAAGGGAGGTTGATCACAACTCTTTTTATGATAAGTAATTGTATTCAAGGTTCCTCCGGGGCGCCGAGCGAACGAGGCACAACGTGTAAGACCTTACCCACAGCCGCCTTCTCATAAACTACACGTTTCCCGCAGATCAGGCTCCCCTTAGGGGGCATCAGACTTTTGACTGATTGCAGAATAATGTATCATGACTTCATGGTTTTTACGATCCTCATCGTCGACGACGAACTGGAGGCATGCCTTTCCCTTGCCGAAGTGCTCCAGTCCAAGGGGTATATGACCCTCCATGAGGATGATCCGCTCAAGGTCCTCGCTCTCCTCGGCCAGGAGAATGTGGACCTGATTCTCATGGACGTCCGGATGCCGGCTCTAGGAGGCATCGACCTGCTGAAAATATTGCGGAAGACCCACCCGCTGCTTCCTGTCATCATGATCTCGGGATACGCATCCGTGGAGAGCGCCGTACGCGCGATGAAGTATGGAGCCCTAAACTTCTTCGCAAAGCCGGTGCAGCTCTCCGAGCTGTTCCAGGAGATCCATCATCTGGAACGCTCCGTGCGCATCAAGCGGCCCGTGATGACGAGCACTGATACCATCGTCACGGCGAATGAGAAGATGGGGGAGGTGTTGAGCCTGGTGGAAAAGGCGGCCCCGACCGAGGCATCTGTGATCATCATTGGGGAGAGCGGCACGGGGAAGGAGCTCATCGCAGATCTCCTCCATCACGCGAGCAAGCGCAAGAACAACGCCTACATCAAGGTGAACTGTGCGGCAATTCCCGACAACCTTCTGGAGAGCGAGATGTTCGGCCACGAGAAGGGGGCCTTCACTGACGCGCAGAGCCAGCAGAAGGGCAAGATCGAGCTGGCCGACGGCGGCACCATTTTCTTCGACGAGATTGGCGACATGAGCCTGCAGACGCAGGCCAAGATGCTGCGCGTGCTCCAGGAGAAGCATTTCACCCGGCTCGGCGGCTCGGTCCCGATCAAGGCGGACTTCCGCATCATTGCGGCGACGAACAAGAGCATCGAGAGGATGATCGCGCAGGGCTCCTTCCGCGAGGATCTCTTCTATCGATTGTCCGTCATCACCCTGAAGCTTCCACCGCTGCGGGAGCGCGGAGAGGATATCGTGCCTCTCGCCCTCCACTTCATCGGAGTTTTCAACCAGGTCTACGGAAAGAACGTCCTAGGCATCTCGGAGAGGGTGATCGAGACTTTGGAGGGGCACAGCTGGCCGGGCAACGTCCGGGAGCTGAAGAACATCATCGAGCGGGCCGTGATCTTCTGCGAAACGGACCTGATCGAGCCCCGGGATCTCCCCGAACAGTACCGCATCGTCGATCGGAGCGCCGAAGGATTCGAAGCCATCAAGGAGTTCTCCACGGAAAAGGCGCGCGCAGTGATCCGCGAGGCGCTTCGGCAGACGAACGGGATCAAGGGAGAGGCGGCGCGCCTGCTGAAAATAACCCGCAAGACCCTCTACAATAGGATGAAGAGGCTGAACCTGGAATGAGCGCAGACCGAGCCGAGACTCGCGACGACCTGGAATCGGTCCCCGTTCGCGCCGTCTCCAACCGGTGCCTCCTGCGGATGCGCGGCATCCACGTCGCCTACAACGGCGTGCCGGCGCTGAAGGGAGTGGACTTCGACCTGTATGATGGGGAGATCCACGCGCTGGTGGGCGAGCACCGCGCGGGCAAGTCATCCCTGGTCAAGCTCTTGAGCGGCGCGGTCCAGAAGAGTCAGGGCGAGATCATCTACAGGGGCGTCGAGGTGAAATCCTTTTTCCCCGAGAGCGCGATCCAGGCCGGCATCGGCATGGTCTATCAGAACCTCAACGTGCTCCCGAACCTCAACGCCATCGAGAACATCTTCGCGGGGCGGATGATCCAACAGCGTCTCTTGGGGCTCGATCGCCGCAGCATGTTCAGCGTCGGCATGGCGCTTTTCCGACGGATGAACATCGAAATCGACCTCGAGCTGCCGTTGTACCGCCTCTCCCAGGCACAGCAGCTGATGGTCGAATTTGCGCGCATGCTGTTCCTGAATCCGCGGCTCATGATCCTCGACGAGCTGTCCAACAAGCTCACCCCGGAGGAGATGGGGACGATCTACGACATCATCTCCGAGTTCCGCAGCCAGGGGAAGAGCATCATTTACATCACGCACGACATGGAGGAGACGCTGAAGATCGCGGACCGCGTCACCATCCTCAAGGACGGCTACCGCAGGGGAACGGAGCGCGTGGCGGACCTGGATCGCTTCCGTCTCTACGAGCTCACCTATTCCTTCGCCCTGGGCAAGAAGGAGATCGAAGCCAACCGCATGCAGTTCTACCTGCTCAAGCGATACAGCGAAACCTTAATCCGCCACCTTCCCATCGGCATCATCATCCTCGACGCGGACGACGTGGTACAGCTGGCCAATTTCGCGGGGATCGAGATCATGCAGCTCGGTCCCGAGCAGCTGAACACGCATTCCCTCGAAGCACTGCTCGCCGTGATGCGCTTCCCCATTGCGCGCGAGATCCGCGACAGGGTCGCGGCGCGGGAGGAGTTCGTGTGGGAGGAGGTCCGCATCGACGACGACAAGCAGGTGAGGGTCGACGTGTTTCCGCTGCGCGACGACGGGAGCTCCATTATCGGAACCGTCCTCCTGGTGCACGACGTTTCGATCGATCGCTACATGAAGGATTACATCATCAGGGCGGAAAAGATGGCGACGGTGGCGGAGATTGCCGCCGGGGTGTCCCATGAGATCAACAATCCCCTTTTCATCATCCGCAACTACGTGGAGCTGCTGAAAACTAAGAAGCTCGATCCCGACGGCAGAGAAAAGCTGCGCAAGATCGAGAAAGAGCTCGGCCGGATCGTGGAGATCACCGGCAGCCTCCTGTCGTTCTCCAAGGTCAAAGAGCTGCCGGAGAGCCGGACGAACCTTGTGGAGGTGATCGAGGAGGCGATTCTCCTCCTCCAGCACAACCTCTCCAAGAAAAACATCCGTCTCGTCAAGGAGGTCTTCGTCCAGCGCGTGGAAATCGTAGGTGATGAGAATCGCCTCAAGCAGCTCTTTCTGAACCTGCTTCTCAACAGCATCGACGCGGTGCTGGACGGAGGCATCGTGCTGGTCAGCCTCGTCGTCTACGCGGAAGACCGTTTCGTGGAGGTGACGGTCGCGGACAACGGCTACGGGATCCCCGCCGACATCCAGGGCAAGATCTTCAATCCGTTCTTCAGCACCAAGATGAACAAGAAGAACGCCGGTCTGGGCCTGTCCATCTGTCAACGTATCGCGGAGGCGCATGATGGGATCATTACAGTAACAAGCACGCCGGGTAATTTCACCGAGTTCAAGGTGAAGCTTCCCCTGAAATGAGCACGAATGCCAAACATGTCACGTTCTCCCACCGCATGCCAGAGAACCAGGCGGCCAAATGATGGTCAAAACGACGGTTTTCCATTTTTCTGGCTCTATCCAATGGCTCGAATTGCTGCAAGTCGGATCCTATAAAGGCTTAAGGTGGCAGCCCGGCATTTAGATGGTGGTTCCACATCGCAAGAGTTCAGTCAGGAAATATAGCGGTTCCCGATCGATCAGAAACTCGCAGTGGCGTCGAATTGGCCCCCTGCGCCTGACCGAGATCAAAGCTCTCCTCGTCCCCGTACGACGGGCAAGCTTCAAGGCGTTGCTCTGTACTATCAGTTCAGCAGCGAGGTCTCCAAGCCGGGCGGGGGACGCCCGATCGTAACGAGGTGACGCAGGAGCTTCATCACCTCGGCTGGATCTGCGATCACGGCGAGCATCCGCATCTGAGATCCATAGCGGGGACAGAGCAAGGGATCGACCGTCGGGGGCGACCCGGAGGCCACGAGGCTCTCCGGCGTGAACATCAAGAAAAACCTCTTCCTCATCTTCGTTCTCATGGGCGCTCTCTGCGGCGTGGCCGGCATCGTCCTCACGGGCTACGTCGCGGCGGGGACCATCGGGGCAGGCACGAACTACGAGCTGGACGCCATTGCCTCGTGCATCCTTGGCGGCACCTCACCTTTGGGCGGGAGCGGGCACAATCGTCGGGGCAATCCTCGGGTCACTCATCATCGCGAGCCTCGCCAACGGCATGAGCGTCATGATCGTGGCTCCGTTCTGGCAGTACATCGTCCGTGGCAGCGTCCTCATACTTGCCGTCTCTACCTGGACGTCGCTACCAGGAAGGGGCGGCGGTAAGGTCTCGAAGCCCGTACCGCATGGGCGCAACTGGCACAGACAGGCACGGCCCTGGGTACCGCGCTCCGCGCGGTGCGTCCTAGCGCGCCAGCCCCGGCAGCACGTAGGCCTCGAGGACCACGATGCCCCCGATGATGAGGGTCATCGCGAGGCTGTGACCCACGGTTGACCGGAACAGCAGGCCCTCCTGGCCTTCAAGGTGCGCCGCGGCGGTGGCAACGGCAATGCTCTGCGGGGAGACCATCTTTCCCGCAACGCCCCCCGACGCATTTGCCGCGACCATGAGCGCGGGATTCAACCCAAGCCGATCCGCGGTGGTACGCTGGAGAGAACCGAACAGCGCGTTCGACGAGGTATCGGATCCCGTCACCAGTACCCCCAGCCAGCCAAGGAACGGGGAGAACAGGGGAAACAAGGAACCCGTGGCGGCGAGCGCGCGTCCCAGGGTCACGCTCATACCGGACGCGTTCATGACGAATGCGGTGGCCAGGACAAGGCACACGGTGAGGATCGTGCCACCCAGGCTGCGGACGGTTTCCCAGAAACACACCAGGGCTTTGCGCAGCCCGACTCCGGGCAGGATGAAAGATGAAACCAGCGCCGCGAGAAAAATCGCCGTGCCGGGCGTCGAGGCGAGCGGCAGGCTGAACTTCACACCGGCAAGGCCGGGCCATGCAAAGGCGATGTCACCGTGACGGAGCAGCGGGACGAGGGGTCCCAGGCTCCAGAGCAGGACCATCACGGACATCAGAAGGTAGGGCAGCCACGCCCGCAGAGTTGCCAGGGCGGTCACTTCCTGTGCCTGTCCCTGAGGTGGGGGTGACATCCGCGGTTGCACGGGCGACGCTGCGTTCGCTGGAAAGTCCCACGTGCGGCGTGGCTTCCATATCTTCAGGAAGAACCACAGACCGGCAAGGGTCACGATGCCCGACAGGATTCCCGCGGTCCATGGGCCGCTGAACTGTGAGACGAGAAGCTGGGTGATGGACATCAGCAGTCCCGCCACGAGCAAAGCCGGCATCACTTCCCACGTGCGCTTCCACCCGCACAACACCATGCAAAGCCAGAAGGGCACGATGAGAGCAAGCAGGGGCACCTGGTGACCGATGATCCTGCCGAGTGTCACGACGTCGATGCCGCTTACTCCTGCGGCAACCGCGACGGGGATTCCGGCGGCCGCGAAGGCGACGGGCGCGCTGTTGGCGATCAGGCAGAGAACGGCTGCCGCACGGGCTTCGAAACCGAGGCTCACCAGCATTGCGGCGGAGATCGCCACGGGCGTACCGAACCCGGCCGCTCCCTCGAGAAATGCGCCGAATGCGAAGGCGATGAACAGGGCCTGCAGGCGCCTGTCGCTGGTGATGGAGGCCAGGGACCGCCGTATCACCTCGAATTGCCCCGACGCGACTGCCAGGGAGTGAACCCAGAGCGCGGAAACGACGATCCAGATGATGGGAAAGAGCGCAGTCGCGACGCCCTCGAGGCCTGCCGAGGCCGAGGGCCCGGCAGGCATTCCCCAAACGATCACAGCGGAACAGAGCGCTGCCGCTGTCGCGCAGACAGCGGCAACCCATCCCGGCAGCCGGCCCCAGGCGAGGAGGCCGAAGAGCACCGCGAGAGGAATCGCGGCCGCGAGGGCTGACAGACCGAGGCTCCCCAGGGGAGCGATGGCCGGCGTCCACGGCATGGTCGAAGAGTAGAACATTGAGCTTGGACAGTGTCCAGCGGCGCGAGGCCCACCCTGGATCCGAAGCGGATGTCTATCGGCGGGAGCTCGGTGAGAGGATGTGAACGGGAAGCTCGTGCAGCGTGTCGGACGCCTCGCTGGGGGGAAGCACGGAAAGGAATGACTCCGCGGTCCGGCGGCAGTCGTCCGCCTTGATCGCGAGCAGCGCCCGGTTCCTGAACGCCGCGTCACCGTCGGCCAGATCATCCGCGATCTGGAACAGAAGGCCTAGTGAACGGCCGTACCCGGCAAGGGCCTCAACGATGCTCTCCGTTGCGCCGTTCAGCAGGGCCCCTGCCCGGCAGCAGGCTGACACGAGGTCGGCGGTCTTGGTCTCCGTGATGTGGAGATACTCTTCGAAGGAAGGCTCCCGCCCGTCCGCCCTCATCTGTTCCTCGAGGATTTCCCCTTCGCACATACGGGCGGTGACGCCGAGGAAGGTGTCCAGCAGGCGCACTCGGAGCCCGGGGCCCGTGCCGGGAAGACCCGCGAGCTCCTGGAAGAAGCGGGAATACAAGAGGTCCCCGACGAGCACTGCAGTGGTGGCACCGAATGCCACGTGGAGGCTTGGCACTCCCCTGCGCTCCCGTGAAGAATCCACCATGTCGTCGTGTGCAAGGGAGGCGGTGTGGATCAGTTCCACCGCCGCGGCGGCCCGGACCAGGGCCGGCACCGCAGGCGGGGCGAGCTCACCCACGGCACGGGCGGATAAGAGGAGGAGAAGGGGGCGCAGCAGTTTCCCCCCCGTGAGGAAGAGATGCCGGACAGGAGGGTCCACGTAACGGGTATAGAGGTCAGGCAGCACGCTGTTCCGCGTGATGCCCGACAACAGGTCGTCCAGCCGCTGACCGGCCTCTTCGAGCTCCGCGCGGATCGGCGCGGTGAAGCGTTCAAGCTCCGTCATTCGCGCCCCTTGCACGGGGAGGCCGGAGAACGGCCCGGTCTCCCCTGACAAATTGCCGTGCTACTTCGGCGCCCACTTGCCGAAGGCTTCGATGTGAGCCCAATAGGCGGGGAAGCCGACGAGGATCCAGATCAGGGCGCTCCCGAGCGCGCCGAGGGCGACGAGGAGCCGCAGCCACTTCAACTTCGGGAAGGCGAGCGCAGGCATTGTGAGGATTGCCGTGCCTCCCGTGATGATGAAGCCCAAAGCCGCGACCAGCGGCTCCGATGTAAGGCCAAGATTGAGAATCCTCACACCAAGGAGCACGGACACGGCGCCTCCGAACAGGGCGTAGATCCCGATGGTCAGAAGGTCCCAGCCGAAGGCCACCGCGAGACCCGCCATGAACAGGAACCCGCCGAACAGGACGCTGAGCTCGCCGTAGATGATGTTGTAGGCGCCCGGGAGCGGCCAGTTGAAGACCATGCGGAACCCGGCGATCAGGGCGATCGCGCCTGTCAGCAGGAATCCCGGGATGATCTTTTTCGGATCTTTGTCGATGAACCTTCCCATGAACAGAGCGTGCAGAACCAGGGCCACCATCATGTTGACAAGGAGCAGACTCAACCAATCAACGAACATGCAGCACCTCCTGCGGGCCCCGCGGGCCGATTTCGATCCGGGTCCCCGGCCGGACGAGATCTCTCGCCGCCTGGTCTCCCTTTTTCAAAGCGAGGATTATAACATAGTGTGCAAGTCATGTATAAGCAAATAATATTTGCCAAATATGAGTAAATTCTAGTACTATCGATTCAGCGCGCCACGATCTCGTTTGCCCGGCACGGAGGAGTCCATGAGCCCAGCGATGTGGAAGAAGGCGCTTCGGGTGATCCCCTCGGTCTCGAAAGAGACGTGGGGAAGCCTCGACCTCGTGTCGAAATGGCTGATCTCCTCACGCGCGGCCGTGCTTGTGATGACCTTCACGTCCAGCGCGATCGCGGGCCTTTTCGCGGCGAGAGAGGGCGGGTTTCGCATACTTCCCTGGCTGTTCATGACCCTTGGGCTCATGCTCGGCCACGCGTCGAACAACCTGTTCAACGACTACACCGACTTCGTCCGCGGGGTGGACAAGGACAACTATTTCCGAACGATGTATGGACCCCAGCCCGTTGCCCACGGCCTGATGACCACGCGTCAACTCCTGGGCTACTTCGGAGCCACGGGCGCCATGGTCATGGCCTGCGTCATCCTGGTCTTTGCACTGGACGACTGGGACCCGATGATCCTCGTGCTGTTCGCCATCGGCGCCGCGTTCGTGCTCCTCTACACCTGGCCGCTGAAATACGTGGGGATGGGAGAGATTTCGGTCCTTGCCGTGTGGGGGCCGCTGATGATCGGAGGAGGGTACTACGTGCTGACCCGGCACTGGAGCTGGCAGGTGGTGTGGGGCAGTGCGCCGTACGTCCTCGGAGTCACGACGGTCATCCTGGGCAAACACATCGACAAGTCGAGCATGGACCGTGAGAAGGGCATCAGAACACTTCCGGTGCTGATCGGGGAAGCGGCGGCACGGTACATTGTCGTCATTTTCCTGCTTGCCCCGTACGCGATCATCGCTTTCCTCATCGTGACGCGCTACTTCACGCCGGCGCTTGCGATCGTCCTGCTCGCGCTCCCCGCGCTCATCAGGGAGCTTCCGGCTTTCTTTTCCCCGAAACCTGAAACGAGGCCGGAAGGGTTCGCCGAGGGCGAAGGCGGGTGGCCGCTGTACTTCGCTCCGAAAGCCTTTGTCTACACCCGGTCCTTTGGCACGTGGTTCCTTCTCGGCCTCGTGGCCGAGGTGGCGTTGCGCCTGCTGGTTCCGGACTTCTGGCGATAATCTTGACAAAAAAAGTCGGATACACGTAAACTTCGGCATTCAAGCTCGGCGGAGGTTCTCGGATGGAGTACGGAACGATCCTCGTGTTCCTCGCCGTCGCCATGCTTCTCGGCATGACCGCGCTGGGCGTGAACCACCTGCTCATGCCCTTCAGGCCGAACCCTGTAAAAAACGCCACCTATGAATGCGGCAACGTGCCCGTCGGGGACGCGCAGATCCGGTACAACGTCCGGTTCTACATCTTCGCCCTGCTCTACGTGGTCTTCGCCGTCGAGGCGGCCTTCCTCTTTCCCTGGGCCGTGGTCTACCGCCGGATCGCGGGGATGCTCCCTCTCGGAGAGGCCGTGGTGTTCCTCGGGATCCTGGTGCTCGCCCTGGCCTATGCGTGGCGGAAGGGAGCGCTGAAGTGGGACTGATGAACGGGCTTGATCCGCGGAGCCTCGTCCTGCGCATGCCCGGCGGGAACGTCCTGATCTCCTCCCTCGATGCGGCAATCAACGCGTCCCGCAGCAACTCGCTCTGGACGCTCACCTTCGGGCTGGCCTGCTGCGNNCCTTACGAATCGGGCATGGTTCCTTATGGGCCGGGAGCGCAGCGGGTTTCGATCCGCTACTACCTGGTAGCCGTGCTCTTTATCCTCTTCGACATCGAGATCATCTTCTTTCTCCCCTGGGCGGTAGTATTTCGCCAGCTTGGACGCCCTGGCTTGTTAGGTATGATCCTTTTCATCGGCATCATGACCGTAGGGTATGTGTATGCCTGGAAGAAAGGAGCGCTTGAATGGGATTAGAAGGACAAAAAACCGGCAACATGGGGATTGCAACAACGAAACTTGAAGATGTAGTTAACTGGTCACGTACCAATTCAATGTGGCCGATGCTGTTTGGCCTGGCCTGCTGCGCCATCGAGATGATGGCGGCCGGCGCGTCGACCTATGACTGGGCGAGATTCGGATTCGAGGTTCCTTCCGCATCGCCGCGCCGCGCGGACATGATGATCGTGGCCGGCACCGTTGTGCGCAAGATGGTGCCGGTGATCAGGACGCTCTACGAGCAGATGCCGGAGCCGAAGTACGTGGTCGCAATGGGGGGGTGTGCGATCTCGGGCGGTCCCTATGTCTACGACTCCTACACAATCGTGCGCGGTGTCGATGAGATTGTTCCCGTGGACATCTACATCCCTGGCTGCCCTCCCCGTCCCGAGGCGCTTCTCCACGGATTGATGGCCCTTCAGGAACGGATCCGGGGGCAGAGCGTGAGAATCGCACCGGCGGGGCAGGCATGAGGAGCGCGGAGGAAACGCGGGAAGCCCTTGGGAAGCGGTTCCCGGCCATCGAAGTCCGCCCCGTCGACCCGGCGCCGAACGTCACGGTGCACGCGGATGCGCTGCGGGAGAACCTGGCGTGGCTCCGCGACGAGCTTGCGTTCGACTTCCTTGTTTTCATGACGGCGCTGGACCGGCCGGCGGACGACGCCGTGGAGCTCGTCTACAGGCTGTTCTCCCACGAATCCCGGGCCTCGGTCGTGGTGAGGGTGCGTCTTCCGAGGGACGGGGCCCGGGTCCCCACCGTCTCGGATATTTTCCGGACCGCCGAATGGCACGAGCGGGAAACGGCGGAAATGTTCGGCGTGGAGTTCGCCGGCCACCCCGACCCGCGCAAACTCCTGCTCCCCGACGACCTGGACGGGCACCCCCTGAGGAAGGATTTCAGCCATCCGAACCTCGTCCGACTCCCCGAGGTGCCCTGATGAAAGAAAATGTCACCTTCGGTGACCGTGATAAGAATGTCACCTTCGGTGACCGTGATGAGACGTCACCTCCGGCCACCTCCGACGAGTTCCTCCTGAACATCGGGCCGCAGCACCCCGCGACGCACGGCGTCCTGCGGGTTGTCGTCACCATGGACGGGGAGGTCGTGAAGGACATCGTTCCACACATCGGCTACGTCCACCGGGGACTGGAAAAGCTTTTCGAGAACCGCACCTACGAGCAGATCATCCCCTTCACGGATCGCACCGATTACCTATCGGCAATCGCAAATAACTTCGCCTATGTCATGGGTGTCGAGAGGCTTCTCGGGCTGGAGGTACCGGAGAAAGTCCAATACATGCGGGTCCTGATGGCGGAGCTGAACCGGATCGCCAGCCATCTCCTCTGGCTCGCGGCCTACGGGCTGGACATGGGCGCCTTCACTCCCTTCCTCTATGCCTTCCGCGACCGGGAAGAGATCGTCTCCATGATCGAGGAAGCCTCCGGCGGCCGGCTCACCACGAATTATTTCCGGGTGGGCGGGTTCGTGCACGACCTCCCAAGGGAGTTCTTTCCCCGGCTGCGGAAGTTCATTTCGCGGTTCGGCAAAGCCGTAAACGAGCTGGACACGCTTCTCGTGGAGAACGCCATCTTCGTGGCCCGCACGAGGGGCGTTGGAGTCATCGGCAGGGGGCGCGCAGTGTCCTACGGGATGACCGGTCCCTGCCTGCGGGCCTCGAACGCGTCGTTCGACGTCCGGCGGGACTTGCCGTATTCGGTTTACCCATTGTTCGATTTCGAGATCCCCGTTGGCAGGAACGGTGACACCTGGGACAGGTCCTGGGTGAGGATCGAGGAAATGCGCCAGTCCCTCGTGATCCTTCGCCAGGCAATGGAAGGCTTTCCCGAGGGGGATCACAAGGCACGGGCGCCGAGGAACATCGAGCCGCCGGCCGGGGAGGTGTACTCCGCCGTGGAAGGGCCGAGGGGGGAGACAGGTTTTTACATCGTCAGCGACGGAACGCGCAAGCCGTACCGGGTGAAGATGCGCAAGCCCAGCTTCTCCAACTTCAGCGCGCTTCCCGAGATCCTCCGCGGCCTCAAAATCGCCGACCTGGTGGCGGTGATGGGGAGCCTGGACCTCGTGGTGCCCGAGATCGACAGGTAGGGGCGGCAACATGGGGCGTGTGCTGTATGACCTGTTCTACAACACGGACATCCTCCTGGACGGGTGGCGCGCGGCGGCGCACCAGTCGTGGGCAGCCCGGGGGTGGCCGCCGGTGATCCTGGACGGGCTGCTGCAGCTGGCCTGGGCCGTCGCGGCAGCGATTTTCCTCGCCCTGAATGCGCTGTTCATCATCTGGTTCGAGCGCAAGGTGGCGGCCCGGATCCAGATCCGGCGGGGCCCGAACAGGGTGGGCCCCTGGGGCCTCCTGCAGACCCTTGCCGACACCGGGAAGATGCTCATCAAGGAGGACATCATCCCCGACGCGGCCGACCGCTCGGTTTTCAAGGCAGCTCCGCTCCTCGTCCTTGCCTCCGCGTTCCTGCTGTTCGTCGTTCTCCCCTTCGGCAAGGGGCTGGTGCCGGCGGACCTCAACGTGGGCCTCGTCTACTTCCTGGCGATCGGCGGGCTTTCCGTCCTTGGGATTCTCGCCGGCGGATGGGCATCCAACAACAAATACTCCCTCATGGGCGGCATGCGCTCCGCGGCGCAGATCGTGAGCTACGAGGTGCCCGCGGTGCTCACCGTGCTGTCCGTCGCATTGCTCGCCGGATCGCTTTCGATGGGAGACATCGTGCGGGCGCAGCCCGCGTACGGGTACATCCTGCTGCAGCCCGTCGGGTTCCTGCTGTTCCTCGTTGCCTCGAACGCGGAGNNAGATCAACCGGGGGCCCTTTGACCTGCCCGAGTCCGATTCCGAGCTCGTCTCGGGCTTTGTCACGGAGTACAGCGCGATGCGATTCGCGTTTTTCTTTCTTGCCGAGTACACCAACCTGTTCCTGGCCGGGGCGTTTGCCACCACACTCTTCCTCGGAGGATGGCGCGGCCCTCTTCTGCCTCCCGTCGTGTGGTTCCTGCTCAAGAGTTATTTCGTCGTTTTCCTTCTCATCTGGATCCGCTGGACCTTCCCCCGGCTGCGCGTGGATCATTTGATGGAGCTCTCCTGGAAGGTACTCCTCCCGCTGGCCCTGGCAAATCTCCTTGTCACGGCCGTCCTGGTGAAGGTGCTCTGATGTACGCTCCGGCGCCGCACGGACCACTCCGCCAGGTTCTCTCGGGCATCGCCTCGCTGGGAAAGGGCCTCTGGATCACCCTCGCATACATGTTCCGCAGACCAATCACGGTGCAGTACCCCGAGCAGAGGGTCGACCTGCCCCTGCGCTTCCGTGGAAGGCTGGTGATGCCGATCGATCCGGAGAAAGGAACCAGCAGGTGCACCGCCTGCATGCGGTGCGTGAGAGTTTGCCCCAATCATTCGATCGATATCGAGAAGGCAATCGATCCGGGCGGTTCGCCCATCTCCCGGCCGGCAAAATACCGGTACAATCTCGGCACCTGCATGTTCTGCAACCTCTGTGTCGAGGTGTGCCCCTTCTTTGCCCTTGTGATGTCCGACGAGCACGAGCTTGCAACGACGGACAGGAGCGGACTCGCACTCGACCTGGTTGCGGAGAAGCACCATCTCATCGGGAAGAAGGCGTCGTGGTGGCAGCGGAAGTTCCGCGGCCCTGATTCGGTGGAGTGAGGAATGGCGGAGACGATCCTGTTCTACGTCCTGGCCGGGCTTCTCCTCCTGAGCGCGGGTCTTGTCGTGACCGTGCGGAACATCTTTCATGCCGCCCTCTACCTTGCGCTTGCGCTCTTCGTGGTCGCCGCCCTGTACGTCATGCTGGGCGCGTATTTTCTCGCGGCGGTCCAGGTCCTCATCTATATCGGGGCCGTGGTGATCCTCGCCATTTTCGTCATCAACCTCACGCGCACCGTCACCGGCGCCCCGGTGACNNCTTACACGTCGCTGGGTGATCCCCGCGGCACTCGTTTCCGCGCTTACCGCGAGCCTCATCGTGGTCGCCCTGCTGAAATCGGCCGGCACCACCGGCGCCGCGGTGCCTGCGGCGGCCGTCGGGGGAGAGGGCGCCGCGGCAGCCCTGGGCCGGCACCTCCTGGGCGATTTCGTGCTTCCTTTTGAGCTCGTGTCGGTCCTTCTCCTTTCCGCACTGATCGCCGCGGTCGTGATTGTCAACAAGGACGGGGAGGAGGACAGGTGACTCTGACACTCACACACTATCTCGTGCTGGCCGCGCTCCTTTTCTGCCTGGGGGTGTACGGGGCGATCACACGGAAGAACGCGATCGGGATCCTCATGGCGCTGGAGCTCGTGTTCAATGCGGTGAATCTCACGCTTGTTGCCGCGGGTCGATTCCGGCCGCAGCCGGACGCCGTGGGGCAGCTCTTCGCGCTGTTCGTCATCGCGGCCGCGGCGGCGGAAAGCATCCTGGGGCTCGCGATCATCCTCGCCATCTACCGCCGGCGCGTTGTCGTGAACGCCGACGAGATGGATCTCATGAAGAACTGAGGAGGACGGGGTGGCCGATCCTGTCGTGCTGGCTCTCGCTGTGCCCTTGTGTCCCCTGGCGGCATTCGCCCTCACGTGGCTCCTCGCCCGCGGCCGCCCCGCGGCCGGCGCCGCCCTTTCCCTGCCCGCCATCGCCCTGTCCTTCGTTCTCTCGGCGGTCATGCTCTGGGGCCAGGTCCAGGCGCCGGGCGCGATCCAGGCGGACATTCCTTGGATGCCGGCCGGGCGCCTTTCCATCAGCATGGGGATCCTTCTGAACCCGCTCAGCGCGCTGATGATGGTGATCGTCACCGGGGTGAGCCTGCTCGTGCAGATCTATTCCCTCGGGTACATGCGGGGAGACCCCGGGTTTGCGCGGTTTTTCTCCTACCTCTCCCTCTTTTCCTTCTCCATGCTCACCCTGGTCCTCGCCGATAACTTCATCCTCCTGTACATGGCGTGGGAGCTCGTGGGGCTGTGCTCCTACCTGCTCATAGGGTTCTGGTACGAAAAGCCGGAGGCGGCGCGCGCGGCGAAGAAGGCGTTCGTGGTGACGCGCGTGGGCGACCTCGGGTTCCTCGTGGGCATCCTCATGCTGAGTCTCCTGGCAGGGACGTTCGATTTCGCCGGCGTCGCCCGGTTCATCGGCGCGGGCAGCGTGCCGCAGGGACAGGTGACCTTGGTCGTGCTTCTGCTGTTCTGCGGCGCGGTGGGCAAGAGCGGTCAGTTTCCGCTTCACGTCTGGCTGCCAGACGCAATGGAAGGGCCCACGCCGGTCTCGGCGCTCATCCATTCGGCAACGATGGTCGCAGCGGGGGTGTTCATGGTGGCCCGGCTGTACGGGATTTTCCAGGAAAGCGCCGACGCCCTGCGCGTCGTTGCGGGCCTGGGCGCGTTCACCGCGGTGTTTGCCGCGGCCATCGCGCTTGCCCAGGACGATATCAAGAGGATCCTCGCGTATTCGACGATAAGCCAGCTCGGGTACATGATGCTCGCCCTGGGGGTCGGCGGGTACGGGGCCGGTCTCTTTCACCTCACGACGCACGCGGCGTTCAAGACGCTGCTCTTCCTTGGCGCCGGCAGCGTCATTCACGCCGCAGGCACGAACGACATCCGGCAAATGGGCGGTCTGGCCCGGCGGATGCCCGTCACGACCGTCACCTTCGCCGTGGCGGTCCTGGCGATCGCCGGTATCTTTCCGCTGTCGGGATTCTGGAGCAAGGACGAGATCCTGGAGGCGGTCCGGGCCGGCGGGCATCCGGTTCTGTACATGGTCGCGCTCGGTACGGTTTTCCTCACGGCGGTGTACATGTCGCGACTGTTTTTCATGGCCTTCACCGGTGCTTCCCGTGGGGAAGGAGCGCATGAATCTCCGGCCATCATGACCGTACCCCTTCTGATCCTTGCGGTTCTTGCTGCCGGTCTTGGCATGCTCGGGTCCCCGTGGGTGGGCAGGGGCATCCACGGGCTTCTGGATCCAGCCGCGCCGCGGCCGGTACTGAATATGGGGATTCTCGTTCTTTCGAATGGACTGGCGGCAGCCGGGATTCTGCTGGCGCTCGTTCTCTTCGGAGGGCGGGCCGGGGCGAGGGCCGCGCACGCGCGTAAGGCCGGTCCCCTGTACTCACTGCTTGCGAACAAGTTCTACATCGACGAGCTGTATCTCCTGCTCATCCGCGCGCTTTTCTTCTCCCTCACCACCGCGGTTGCATGGTTCGACCGACACATCGTGGACGGGACGGTGAACCTCGTCGGGGGTGCTTCGAAGATGGGGGGCGCGCTCCTGCGTCGGACGCTCTCGGGCAAGATACAGGGCTACGCCTTGATCATTACGTGCGGGGCGCTCGCGGCGCTTGCCATCCTGCTTGCCGCGGGACTGGGGTTGTTCGGAGCGTGGCTGACCGGACCGGGAATCCTCGGCCCCGGGGGGGCCGGGCGATGAGGTTTCCGTTCCTCACGGCCATCTACTGCCTTCCGCTCCTCGCGGTGCTCATTATTTTCTGCTTCCCGGCGCGCTGTCGTGTGGCGATCAGGATGGTGGCGCTCGTCTCCTCGGTGGCCGCCCTGGCGATGACCGTCCTGCTGTTCTTCTGGTATGACCGGGTCGCGGGGGGACTGCAGTTCGTGGAGAAGGTGCCTTGGGTTTCCACTCTCGGCATCTCTTACTTCGTCGGCGTGAACGGCATCAACGTGATCCTGCTCCTCCTCACGGGGATCATCATTACGGCAGGCGTGCTCGCCTCATGGGAAGTGGCACACCGGCAGAAGGAGTTCTTCATCCTTCTCCTCACGCTCACCACCGGGGTGTTCGGCGTGTTCATGTCCTGGAACCTGTTCCTCTTTTTCCTCTTCTACGAGGTCGCCGTCCTGCCGATGTACCTCCTCATCGGGATCTGGGGCACCGGCAGGAAGGAATACGCGGCCATGAAGCTGACGCTGTACCTCATGGCCGGCAGCGCCCTGATCCTTGCGGGAATCCTCGGCCTCTACTTTGCCGCGGGGCAGCGCAGCTTCGACCTGGACCTGCTGGAGAAGGCCGCCTACGACCCGGTGTTTCAGCGGGTCTTCTTCCCGATCCTCTTCGTGGGATTCGGAATCCTCGCCGCTCTCTGGCCGTTTCACACCTGGTCACCTGACGGCCACGCCTCGGCGCCGACAGCGGTTTCCATGCTCCACGCCGGTGTGCTCATGAAGCTCGGCGCCTACGGATGTCTCCTGGTGCCGATGACCCTGCTTCCTGACGGGGCGCGCTTCTGGCTGCCGATGGTGGCCCTCCTGTCGGTGGTGAACATTGTCTACGGTTCCCTGGGGGCCACGGCGCAGAAGGACCTGAAATACATCGTCGCATATTCCAGCGTGAGCCACATGGGCATCGTGATGCTCGGCCTGTCCTCCATGAACGGGACCGGCATCGGCGGTGCGGTGCTGCAGATGTTTTCCCATGGCATCATGACAGGTCTCTTCTTCGCCCTCGTGGGTATGATCTACGGCCGCACGCACACGCGGATGGTGGACGAGCAGGGAGGGCTGGCCTCCCGCATTCCCGTGCTGGCCGCGTTCTTTGTGCTGACGGGTCTCACCTCCCTGGGCCTGCCGGGCCTGAGCGGATTTCCCGCGGAGCTGGCGGTCTTCATCGGCGCATTCCGTGCATACCCCGTGGTAACCGTGGTGTGCACGACCGGGATCGTGATCACGGCCTTCTACGTCCTGCGGCTTTTGCAGAGGCTTTTCTTCGGAGTGCGACGGAACACGAACGGGGCTGCCTTCGGCGATGCCAAATCCGCCTTCGGCGATGCCAAATCCGCCTTCGGCGATGCAAACACGGTGGAGTTCATCGCCCTGGCACTGCTCATGCTCTTCATCCTCGCCGTCGGTCTGTACCCCATGCCGTTCGTCCGCGTGATCGGCTCTGCCGTCGCGCCGATAGCCGCAAGGCTCGGGGGAATGTGAGATGAGCATGGCGCCCTGGATGGTCGAGCTTGCCACCGCGGCTCTCCTCGTCCTCGTCCTCCTCGCGGACCTGGTCGCTCCGCGCGGAAAAAGGTTCGTATGGCCAACCTTCCTCGGCGGGAGCCTCGTGATTCTCGGACTCGCCGTGTTCGTCCGGGGGGACGCGTTCCTCCTCGGGGGATCCTACGCGGCGGACGGCATCTCCTGGCTGGGGAAGATCGTGATCGTGATCGGCACAATTCTGGCCGGAGCCGTCTCGATGGACTCTCTCCCCATCCAGGAGAAGTATCACGGCGCATACGCGGCGCTCCTTCTGGCCGCCTCACTGGGGATGATGGTCCTGGTCTCTTCCCGCGAGCTGGTCACCATGTACGTCGGCCTGGAGACCTCCGCGGTCAGCCTGTACGGCCTGGCGGCGCTGGCGAAGCGGGACGTTCTCTCTCTGGAGGCGGGGATCAAGTACCTGGTCATCGGCGCGCTCTCGTCGGGAGTGCTCCTGTACGGCCTCGCCCTGGTCTACGCGGCGGCCGGCACGACGTCGCTGGACGGCATCCGCGCCGCGCTGGGTCACGCTCCGAGCCCGCTGTCCGCGGTTGGCATCATCCTCGTGCTCCTCGGCGTCGGCTTCAAGATCACAATGGTGCCGATGCACGTGTGGACGCCGGATGTCTACCAGGGTGCACCGACCCCCGTGTCCGCGTTTATTTCCGTGGTGTCGAAATCCGTGGGATTCCTGTTCGCCATCCGATTGTTCTCCGTTGCGTTCGCCGATCTGCGGTACGTGTGGGAGCCTTTCTTCATGGCGGGGGCTGTTCTCACGATGACGGTGGGCAACCTCGCGGCGATCGCGCAGCCCAGTGCAAAGCGCCTGCTTGCGTACTCATCGATCTCCCAGGCAGGCTACCTCCTGGTAGGGTTTGTCGGGACCTCGTCCGCCGGGACAAGCGCCGTGCTGTTCTACCTTTTCGCCTACACGCTGGCGAACGTCGCGGCCTTCGCCGCGGTCATCGCCTTCTCCTCTTCAACAGGCTCCGATCGTCTCGACGACTACGCAGGGCTTGCCAGGCGCAGTCCGCTGCTCGCGCTGGTCTTCACTTTCGCGCTTCTTTCCCTGGCAGGCATTCCGCCGCTGGCCGGGTTCATCGGCAAGATCTATCTCTTCTCGGCGGCGATGGAGCGGGGGTACCTCTGGCTCGTCGTGGCAGCGGCCCTCAACAGTGTTGCGTCGCTGTACTACTACCTGCTCATCCTGAGGCGCATGTACTTCACCGAGGCGCCCTTGGGCGCCGGGCCGCTGCGGGTTTCCTTCCCGGTGAAGGCCGTCCTCCTCCTCACGACCGTGGGGACTTTCTGGCTCGGGATCCTCCCCGGCCCCTTGATGCAGGTTGTCTCCGAGGTGTCGTCCCGGGTTTTCCCGGGACCTTGAGCGTCCGACTTCGCTCGACGCGGGCTCTTGCAGGGGCAGGGGCCGCTGCCTGCAGGGGCGCGTTGGACAGCAGGAACGACAACACAAGGCCGACCACCGCAAACCCGCCTGCAACCACGAATGACCACAGGGACGCGGCGGCCGGGCTGAGCCGGTCCTGCAGGGCCGCGAAAATCTGCGGACCCACGATCCCGGCCGCCGCCCAGGCCGTCAGGACGGAGCCGTAGACCGCGGACATCAACCCGGCCCCGAACACGTCGCAGATGAAAGAGGGCATGGTGCCAAAGCCGCCGCCGTAGCAGAGAAGGACCCAGCACACCAGGACGGCGAACGCCCAGGGGCTGCCCGTGATCACCAGGAGGGCGAAGACCGCGATCTGAGATCCGAGCATGATCCGGAAGGTCTGTGACCGCCCGATCCGGTCGGACACGGCTCCCCAGAGGAACCGACCGGCGCCGTTGAAAAGCGAGCTGACGGCGACCAGCGTCGCCCCGAGGCCGGCGAGGACCGCGGGGGCGAGATCCGGGCTCACCCTCTTCCAGAGGTCCTGGAAAAGCGGCGACTGGAAGCTGATGATTGCGATCCCTGCCGTGATATTGCAGAAGAACACGACCCACAGGAGGGCGAAGCGGCCCGAGAAGACCGCCCGGCGGAAAGGAAGCTCCGCGCCTTCGGGGTAGGCTCCCCTCGACGCGGGCGTGTACCCCTTCGGCACCCATCCCGCCGGAGGGTTCCGCATGAAGGCGGCCGAAGCGAGGCCGAGCACCAGAAAGACCCCGCTCAGGAAGAGAAAAGTGCCGGCGAGGTTCCGCCCCGTAAGCCCGAGGAAGAGAGGGGCGAGAATCTTGCTCATGAAAAGGGCGCCCAGCCCGAAACCCATGACGACCATCCCCGTGGCAAGCCCCTTCCTGTCGGGGAACCATCTGGAGACGGTGGCGACGGGGGTCACGTACCCGAGGCCGAGCCCAATGCCGCCGATCACGCCGTAACCGGCGTATAGCAGCGGCAGGGACCTGATGCTGAAGGCAAATGCGGCTACCGCGTAGCCCGCGGCGAAGAGCAATGCGCCGATCATCGCCAGGAGCCTCGGGTTCCTCCGCGGGAGCTGGGACCCACCCCACGCGGCAGTGACGCCGAGGAAGAAGATGGCAAGCGAGAAGATCCAGGCAACCTGGGAGTTGGACCAGCCGAAAGCCTCCTTGAACTCGCGCACGAGCAGGCCCTGGAAAAAGCTCCAGGCATACACGGTCCCGAGGCAGAGCATGAGGACGGTTCCCATCGCGGCGATGAGCCAGCGTGTTCCGGCCTTTTCATTTGGTGCCATTGAATTTCCTTCCATGGATGCGGGTTCGGATCTGATAATTCTCTGAGATATCAGGAACCGGCATGGCTGTCAATGAGCCAGGAACGCGGAAACGCCGAGATACGCTCCGAAGCCGATTATGGCCACACCGCATGCCGCGAGGATCCCGGTCGTGAAGCCGGGCGGGATCCGGGTCCTGCCGAAGTGAAGGACGATCGAGACCGCGGAAAACCAGCCCAGGTCGCCGATCTCGTGACCGAGGAAAAAGGCGAGGAGCGCCTGCCATCGAGCGAGCGTGATATCAAAGCGCAGCAGAAACGCGGACCCGATCGTGATCCACCATATCCACCAGTACGGATTGCTCATGGAGACCAGGGCTCCCGCCAGGACCGGATCGAGCCGCGAGACGAGGCCGGCTTTTTTTCCATCCGCCCCCGGTGCTTTGCCAATGTCGATTCCCCGGCCGCGCACCGTTTCACGAAGCAGGCCGATCCCCATGTACGCGAGCAGTGCCGCGCCGGCAACGCCGATGATCTTCACGGCGAGCGGGACCCTGAGGAACTCCACGACACCCAGGACGAGGCCGCAGACCAGGACACCTTCCAGCGCGGCGTGTCCGGCAATCACCCGGGCGCCCGTGAGCCATCCCCGTCGCGTCGTCCCGAGAGTCCGTGCGATCGTGTAGGTAAGAAGCGGTCCCGGCATGAGAGCGCCGCTCAGCGACATGAGAAGTGAGAGAGAGAAAATGACCCACAACGGACCCGGGGGCATGGCGCACTCTACCATGCGCCCGGATTCAGAAGAAGACGCGCACCCTCAGAGCGCCCGAGATGGCCGCGGGCGACGTTACCTGGACAGCTCGGCGGTCTCCATGATTGGTCGCAGCCGGTCAAGTCCGGGCTGGTCGAAACGGAACGAAGGGAGATCGGCGCCTTCGGGCGGCAGGAGCAGAATGGCCTGCTGGATGGCGGACGGGGGCACCTCCACAACACGCCGCAGCGCCCCTTCGCGGTCCTTCTTCCAGCGCAAGATCCTCTCGGAGGACTCTTCGATCCTTGCGCGCAGCTCCTCTGCCCGCGGCGAGGCCCGGCAGGCCGTGGTGAGCAGGCCCTCGAAGACCCGTACGGTCTGCCACGCGGAACCTTCCACGATGACGAGGTCATGGCCCGCGAGGATCGCGCGCGCAGCCCAGGCTGCCGTCTCGTCCAGCCCGGCGAAATCCGCGGCAGGGATGCCACCCGCGAGCGCGCTCCTGTCCGCGTAATTCTTCAGCATGAGCAGGCCGTCGGACATCAGGGGACCGTCAAAGCCCGTGCGGTCCCGCAGGAGGGTGTTCCAGGATCGGGAGAACGTGACGATGCCGCGGTCGACGGAGGTATCGAGAAGGTGGGTGGTCATGATCATGTCGGCATCGGCGGCGAGCTCCCGGAACACGGAGAATCGCCTCTCTGCCTCCCCGAGGGGCACCTTCGTGTCGGGGGATTCCCGGTGAAGGTTTGCCCCGGTCGGAAGGTAGGGGAAGTGCTTGAGGACGACCTGGAGGCCGTAGCTCTTCAGCTCGTCGATGGCAATCCGCGCCCTGTCCGCCGTGCGCGGATCCAGAGTGCTCGTGTCCACCGTCGGCCCCAGCGCGACGTTGATCCCGATTGCACTGAACACGAGCGCGTTCAACCGGGCAAGGGTCCGGAACTGCTCGTCCGTCAGCCGCCGGAACCTTCCGATGAAGCCCCCGACATACCCGTCGCCGAACGTGGCCGTCCGCGCCGGACCATGCAACTTCACGATGTCCGAGCAGATGAGCAGGGGCAGGTCGGTGAGCTCCCGCAGGGCGCTGTTGGTCCGGCGGATCCGCTCGAAGCTCGTGCTGCCGTAGTGCGGGATGACGCCCCCGATCCGCAGGCGCTGGACCATCGGCGCGAATCCCGGCTCCAGTGCGAGCGGGCCGGAGTATCCGAACCCGTCCACGTTGACGATGAGGAGCTGACCCAGCTCCGATTCCAGCTTTCGGGCATCTTCCAGCGGAATCTCCAGCTTCCCACGGGCTCCAAGGGAATCGACGAATGGGGACTGCGACGCGCACGGCCCGGCGGCAAGGAGGCCAAAAAACAGGACGAGCGCGATCACCGCTCGCTTGGGTTCAGCGGGAGGGACAGCGTGAAAGTTGTTCCGTCGCGGGGAGTCGAGGTGAATGCGACGCGCCCTCCCAGGTATTCCTCTGCCAGCAGCTTCATCCCCCATGTTCCGAGTCCCCTGTCGGCACCCTTGGTGGAGAAATACCGACGGAAAACCTGAAGCTGGACTTCCCGGTTCATGCAGGAGGGGTTGTGGACGGAAAACTCGGCGGCGGCTTCGCCGGTCCTGCGCAGCCCGATGGTCACAATGACTCCCGGGGGAGAGGCTTCGAGCGCGTTCTTGAGCATGTTCACCAGTATCCTCTTGACCAGCGCGTCATCAGAAACAAATGAGAATCGCTCGGAGAACGGGGCAATGGCGACCGTCCGTCCCTGCGCAATCTCCAGGCCCTCCGCCTGCCGCGCGAGCTGAAGCGCGAGTGAGTGTGATTCCATGAGGTTTCGCTGCGCCCGGAGCGTTCCGTTTTCCGCGGAGAGCATGATCTTCTGTCCCTCGATCTCTTCCTGCAGTGTGTCGCAAACGGCCGTGAGACGCTCCAGGAGATTCCGTTTCCCGTCCTCGGTGGTTCCTTCCCGCCGCAGCAGGTCCAGGTACACGCGGAAGCTCGATGCCGTGTTCAGGATGTCGTGGAAAAATATCCTTTCGAGGGCGCTGCGGCGCTTCAGGTCGCTGATGTCGCTGAAGCTGACCATGACGTATTGGCTGCCGCCGATCTCGAAGGGCGTCGTCCGCACCAGAAGGTCACGTGCCGGTTTGCTCTCCGGCGCATTCACCGTGATGTGGCACTCCCTCGCCGCCGGCTGGCCGGTCGTCTGCGTCTCTCCGATCGCCTGCCGTGCCCCGCAGAAGCCGCAACCCTCCCAGTCCCCGCACCCGTGGTGCGCGTGCACGCATCCAAAAACGTCCCCCGGCCTGCTTCCGCAGATCTCGTCGATGCTCGCGCCGCGGGCGAAGTCCTGGAAGGCCCTGTTCGCAAAGATGACCTGCCGCCGGGCGTTGAGCACGATGAGGGGAGCGGCCAGCGAATCAAGGGCCTGCGGAACCTGTCCCGCGGCTTGCACCCTTCTGAGATCCGCGAGGGCTTCCGCGCGGCTGATGCGTCCCGGCGAGGAAAAAGCTGCGTCTGCGGCCATGTGCCCCTCATTCTACACGATCCGCGAGACGCGGTGAAGCACTTTTCCGGGACCGACCGCCGGAGTATACTGCGCGGGGGAGGGGCTCGCCGTGAACTCACCGGACCTGCTCACACAGATCTTCGGGTTTCTCAGCACGACCGCGCGCTTCCTCGGGCAGTGGATCGTCCAACTGGTGCGCTACATTCTCCCTTCAGTGAAAGGCCTCTCGACGCTCGCCGAGCCCATCGGGTTCCTCTCTCTGCTCACCGTGTTTGTCATCCTCACCTCGGCCGCGCGCAAGGTGGCGCTCATCATCCTGCTCGTGGGCTGGGCCCTCATCCTCATCCGACTGCTGCTCATGGCCTTCCGCATCGGGTAGATGCCAGAAACCGTTTGACCCTTCATTGCGTGGTGAGTAACTTCAATCTGCGCGCCGCGCCACATTACCATCGCTGGAAGGAGAGCCCAATGGCAGTCCTCGTCGGGAAACCGGCACCTGATTTCACCGCGACCGCGGTGATGGGAAACAACGAAATCAAGGACATCACCCTTTCATCGTACACGAAGGGAAAGTACACCGTCCTCTTTTTCTACCCCTTCGACTTCACGTTCGTGTGCCCCACGGAGCTCATCGCCTTCGATCATCGCCTGGAGGAGTTCAAGAAGCGGAACGTGGAGATCATCGGCGTCTCAATCGATTCCGAACACACCCACCTGGCATGGAAGAACACGCCGGTGGAAAAGGGCGGGATCGGGCCGGTTCACTACCCGATCGTGGCGGACGTGCGGCACCTCATCGCACGCGCGTACGACGTCGAGTCCTCCGGCGGGCAGGCCTTCCGCGGCTCGTTCCTGATCGACAAGGGCGGCGTTGTTCGTCACCAGGTCGTGAACGACCTGCCCCTGGGCCGGAACATCGACGAGATGATCCGCATGGTGGATGCCCTGCAGTTCAATGAGGAGCACGGAGAGGTCTGCCCGGCCGGGTGGACCAAGGGGAAGGCGGGCATGAAGGACACTGCGCAGGGCGTCGCCTCGTACCTCTCGGCGCACGCGAAAGAGCTGTAGGCGCCGGACTGCGAGCGGCGCTGTACCTGATCGGCGGAAGCTCNNTGCCGGACCACGCGCGGGCGTCGGTCGCTTTCGGGGGCCGGACCCGCTCCTGCAGGCTGCGATCAACAGGACGGGAATGCCGGGGCCACGGGTTGCGTACGTCGGAGCCGCCTCGGGTGACAATCCCGCGCTTCGTCGACGGAACGTTGCGCTCCTCAGGAGAGCGGGAGCAGGCCCCGTGTTATGGGCGCCCCTGTGCGGCAGGCTGGGCAATGCTCCGAAGGCGGCCGCGGCGATAGAATCGGCAGACGTGGTTTTCTTTTCCGGTGGCGACGTGGCGGCGGGCATGCAGATACTGGAGCAGCGGGGCATGATTCCCTTTCTCCGCGCCGTCTCGAGGTCTGGCACGCCTTTCATCGGCGTGTCGGCGGGCAGCATCATGCTCTGCCGGGAGTGGATCCGGTGGAGGGACGCACGCGACGACGAGAGCGGCGAGCTTTTCCCCTGCCTGGGTATTGCCCGGCTCTCCTGTGACACCCATGGGGAGGGAGACGGGTGGGGTGAGTTGAAGTCAATGCTTGCCCTCCGGCCCGTCGGGGCGACAGGGTACGGAATCACGTCCGGTTCCGCGATCATCGTGGAACCGGACGGGACCATCTCCGCATCCGGCGGAGAGGTCCATGTGTTCAGGAGACGGAAAGGCGGAATCGCGCAGGTGCAGAGCCTGCTGCCGGGAACAGAAGGAGGAAGAAAATGGAATATCGGAGACTGGGAAGCGCGGGACTGAAGGTGAGCGCTCTTTCGCTCGGGTCGTGGGTCACCTACGGCCGGCAGGTGGATGTCGATGCGGCCGCCGCATGCATGAAGGCCGCCTGGGACGAAGGGGTGAACTTCTTCGACAACGCGGAGGCATACGAAGCGGGACGCTCTGAAGAGGTCATGGGCGCGGCGCTTCGCAAGCTGGGGTGGCGCCGGGCGAGCTACGTCGTGTCCACCAAGATATTCTTCGGGATGCATGACGGGGTCAACGAACGAACCACACTGAACCGCAAGAAGCTGCGGGAGGGCATCGACGGCGCGCTGAAGCGCTTCGGCCTGGAGTACATCGATCTCGTCTTCTGCCACCGCCCGGACCCCGAAACGCCCGTCGAGGAAACGGTCTGGTCCATGCACATGATGGTTGAATCCGGCAAGGCCCTGTACTGGGGGACCTCCGAATGGAGCGCGGACCGGCTCATGGAGGCGTGGGCCGTCGCGGAAAAGCACCACCTGCACAAGCCGCAGATGGAGCAGTCGCAGTACAACCTGTTCGTGCGGCGGCGGGTGGAGAAGGAGTACGAGCGGCTGTATCCGAAGATCGGCCTTGGGCTGACCGTCTGGAGCCCGCTGGCGGCAGGCCTTCTCACCGGAAAGTACAACGCGGGTATTCCCAAGGATTCCCGGCTCGCCCTCTCGGGGTATGAGGAACTTCGTGCGGATCCACTCCAGCGCGGTGTTCCCGCCGGCACCGGCGGGACCGCCTCATTCCCCGCGCTCATCGAGGCCGTGAAAAAGCTGCAGCCGATCGCGGATGACCTGGGGGCCACGACTGCCCAGCTCGGCCTTGCGTGGTGCGCGCACAATCCGCACGTGAGCTCCGTCATCACCGGCGCAAGCAGGCCCGAGCAGGTGAAGGAGAACATGAAAGCACTCGCCGTCCTTCCCAAGCTCACTCCCGAGGTGATCGGGCGCATTGAGAAGGCGGTGGCCGGCGTTACCGACGTCCGATAGCACGCCGAGCCTGGTCCCGCGGGCCGGGTGCGGAGCGTCTCCCGCCAAGGGCGGGGACCATTGACTCAGCCCGTCGGCGCCATCCAACCGTGGATCTCGTGCACGACGTTCGAGGGAAGCGGGCTGCGTGACCGGCGAGCGAGCAGGGTGATCACCTGCTCCGCGTCGAAGCCCGCCGCACCCGCCTTCCGCAGCGACTGTCGGCTGATCCGGAACAGCACGCCGACCTCCCTCCCGATCCGCTCGCAGAACCTGCCGAGCTCGGCCTCCACACCCGGCGCGGGAGAAAGAAAGACGATTTCGAAGTTCGGCTGCACCACCAGCGGGCCCTCCTTCTCCGGACCCGTGCCCTCGGCGGGGGGGAGCCCATC